>NZ_NBVS01000009.1:0-137759 GCF_002213105.1 Cobetia sp. QF-1 | reverse complement strand
GTATTGCGACGCGATATGAGAAGTTGGCCCGTAGCTTTTATGCGATGGTATGCGTAGCTTGCATACGCCGCTGTCTACGAGCCGACTTTTCGTACAGAACCTAGTAAGTAACTCATGGTAAGTCTGTAGGGTTGCCTGTGGAGCGCTCTTGTCGGCGATGGCAGCTTTGACACTCGCGACCTGGTCCTGGTCGAGCTGTACCAAGGGCTGAGCGATACTTTGTGTGCTGAGTACAAGGAAGGTACTCACTGAGCATAATAATTGTTTTATGAGTTTCATGTTGTCCCGATATTATTTAGGAGAGAGACGATTGCCGCAGCGTATTGCTTTTATTTGTTAATACTTATGGATTAATTTATTGGTGTGGTGGTGAGTCACCCGCACTAGATCAGAAATAGAGAAGTGATGGAGTTGATCAAGACTGCCCAGCATCGATCAGAATCGAATCGATGCAAAAAAGTTAGCTGTAAAACTTTAGAGGGAAAACTCGACTTTAGGGTGATGCAATAATGTGCTTTTCATCATCGGCGCTGGATCAGGTGTTCGCGGAGTTTCTACGCTTTATCCATGATGAAAATTTTTGTGAAGCTCAACGGGCTGATGCCGAGCCTTGTCGACAAGGCCATATGACAATGAACGAAACGCAGCACGGAGCCACTAGGGCCCCGTGCTGCGTTGTTGAATCACGATTCGCCTGTTCAGGCAGAAATGATCTGCTCAGCCACGAAGCGATAGGTATTCGACGCAGAGCCTGTAGAGAGTGGCGTACCAGCATCGGCACACCGGTCGTCTCGAGCGAGAATTCGCTGCCGCCATCGATGATGCGCTTGATCTCGCCAACCAGGTCTTGTGTCTTGCCGTTGACGCTGTGGGTCGCGCCCAGCTCACGCGCTAGCGTGAGGCGGCTCTCGTGCAGGTCGACCGCGATGATGTTCTTGCAGACGGTCGGGGCCCGGTCAGGTAGTGACTGCAATGGCCACAGTGGGCGAATGACAGCACCACATGGTCGCCTGCTGTCATGCGAGGCTCCGCTGGGCAGCGGGTCGGGTCAGTACTGTTGCGTGGTGCTGACATGAGCGATCACGGACATGCCGATACGCACCTTGTCAAAGTCGGGCTGGTTCGGCTCGAAGACGATCTTGACCGGCAGGCGCTGGGTGATCTTGGTGAAATTGCCGGTGGCATTCTCGCTCGCCACTGCCGAGAAGGCGTTGTTGGAGGCAGGGGCGATGCTCTCGACATGGCCGTGGAATGTCTTGCCCGGCAGGCTGTCCAGAGTCATTTCCACCGGTAGACCCGGGGCCATCTCTGCCATCTGGGTTTCGAGGTAGTTGGCGACCACGTAGGCTTCCCGATGTGGCACGATGGCCAGCAGCGAGGAGCCCGGCTGCACATAGGCGCCAACGCGCAAGGAGCGTTGGGTGACGATGCCATCCTTTGGGGCACGGATGGTGGTGTAGCCGGTATTCAGCTCTGCTTGCTCGAGTGCGGCACGGGAGCGATCCACCTCGGCCTGCGCCTCGACACGCTGGGCTTCGAGTACGCCAATCTGCTTTTCCGCTGAGCGCTGAGCTGCCTGGTACTGCACGAGACGCGCCTCCCAGATGCCTTGCTCTTCATCGGCCTTTTCCTTGTCCTGCTGGGAGGCCGCATTGGTCATGCGCAGGCTGCGATAGCGTTTGGCATCGTTGCGGGCGTAGCGCAGCGATGCCTGGGTTGCCTTCACTTCCGCGATGGATTGCTGCACGACAGCATGCTGACGCTCGATATTGGCGTCCAGGTCACCCACGGCAGCCTGCTGAGCGGCGAGATCGGCCTGGGCGGAGTGCAGGGAGGCCTGATAGTCGCGGTCATCCAGCGTGGCAAGTACCTGGCCTTGCTTGACCACTTCATTGTCTTCCACCAGGACCTTGTTGATCTGGCCCGAGACGCGTGTGGTCACCATCACGCTATCAGCACGCACATAGGCATTGTTGGTGGCTTCGCGGCCATCGTGGCCTTTCCAATAGAGGCCCGCGTAGGTCGCGACCAGCAGGAGCGCCAGAACGCTCAACAGTAGTGTGGTACGTGTCTTGTTCATGTCGGTGTTGTATCTCGTAGTCTATGTCGAAGATGGGCAATGACTGGACGTTGGCTAGCTGGCGGCCGGTGCCTGTGTCTGTGCAGCAGGGGGCTGTGCCGACTTTGCTGGCGAGGACTCGGGAGGAGGGGCCGGTGCTGGTTGCGGCGGGTAGGCGCGCTCCGGCAACACCATGATCAGCACCAGTAGCGCCACCACGAAGGGAATGATGGCGAGGTAGGCATCCGCAAAGCTCATCACCGCGGCCTGCTCGGAGAGGCGCGTGGCGATATCGCGCGCCGCCTCCAGCGGGATGAGGCCGGCGGGCTGATTGCCCTGCAGGCTCAGCGCCTCGCTCAGACGGGTCGAATGCAGGGCATCACGCTGGACGATGAAGCTGCCATAGGCGGTGGAGGCCACCACCGTGAACAGCGCCCGTAGCGAGTTGACCATCGCGGTGGCGAAGGGACCTTCCAACGGGCTGAGCGCGCCGGTGGCATTCATCAAGAGCGGCACCACCACCATCGGCTGGCCCAGAGTGTTGAGCACCTCGATGAGCAGGAAGTTGTCGCGATTCCAGTCGCTGGTGAGCTGCGAGCCCAGCAGGCAACTGATCAGGATCAGCACCAGTCCCGTGGCCATCACGTAGCGGCTGTCGATGCTCCTGCGGTTGATGAGCGTTGCCACCAGCGGCGCCAGCACAAGCTGCGGCAGTGCCATGGTCAGCATCACCGGGAACAGCTGCATGGGGCGATAGCCCTGTACCTCGCTTAGATAGGCGGCGGGAATCGTACCGGCGACCAGGGTCAGGAACATGAAGGTACACAGGGTGAGAATGCCGAAGGCAAAATTGCGACGTGCCAGCAGCTGCAGCTTGTAGAGCGGCACCGGGTGGAACCATTCATGGATCAGGAAGGCGATGAAGGTCAGGCCGCCCGTGCCCAGCAGCGCGATGATCAAGGGGGAGTTGCCCCAGTCGAGCCGCTCCCCCTGGGTCATGCCGGCCACCAGTGCGCAGAGACCGGTGACGCCAAGCAGGGCGCCGAGCCAGTCGAACTGCTTGAGGCGCTCCAGCTTGAGCGGGTCCTGCGGTAGTCCGTAGGACACCAGCGCCGCTGCGATGAGACACATCGGCGTGGTTTCCCAGAACACCAGATTCCAGTCACCCAGGTCACCATAGAGGGCAGCCAGTGGCGCTGACAGATATGGGCCGAAGGTGGCCGTCATCGCATAGGCCGACAGGCCGTAGAGCTTGCTGTGCCAAGGCAGAAAGCGCAGCGCCGACATCATCAGCAGCGGTAGGATGCTACCGGACGCCAGCCCCTGGACAATGCGCAGTCCAGCCATCAATGGGAAGTTGTCGGCCAGAGGGACCAGCAATGAGAACAGTGCCAATGTCAGACAGGCACCGATCGCGAAGCGGCGCAGACTGAAGGTGACCGCCAACCAGCCGGCGAGCAGCATCATCGAGACTTCGGCGGCGCTGTAGAGAGTGGTCAGCCAGCTGCCTTCATCATGTGAGAAGCCGAAATGGCCGATCACATCTGTCAGTACCGTCTGAGTGACTCGCTCGCCGACGCCGGACATCAGCGAGGCGAGCAGGATGCCCACGAGGCCGAGAGCGATTCGCAGATTGAAGGGTTGAGCAGCAGCCACTGGCAGGTTCTCACGTCTGACGGAAAGGACAGGAAGATATCGCGGCGGGTGTTTCGTTATGCGGTACACTGTACCATTCGGCGGTTTTATTAGGCAAGTAGTTAGCTTGTTAAGGAGATGTGTCTTGACCACACGTGAAGGCGGTGGCGTACAGGTCGTGGCCAGGGTCGCGGCGATTCTCAAGAGTCTGGAAGGCAATGAGCGGGGCATGAGTCTGGGGGAGATCGCGCAGCGCAGTGAGCTGCCGCGCTCCACCGTCAAGCGGCTGGTGGACGCGCTGGCGCAGGAGGATCTGCTGGAGATTCATGGGCATGGCGGTATCCGGCTGGGGTCTGCCTTGATGCGACTGGCGCGGCATAGCCAGCTCGACATCACCACGCACGCCAAGTCATTTCTGGAAGCCTTGAGTGTCACCACCGAGGAGACGGTGGTGCTCTGCAGCCTGAGCGGCAACGAGTTGCTGATACTGCACTCCGTATTGTCCCCGCAGCCCCTGCGGGTATCGCCGATGGCCGGCAATTTCCTCTCTCTGCACGCGACGTCCAGTGGCAAGGTCCTGCTGGCACACCTGCAGGATGAGCAGGTCAAGCACTTGCTGGGAACACCGCTCACGGCTTACACGGACAAGACCGCGAATATGCCCGCGCTGCTCGAGCAGCTGGCGGAGATTCGTCGCTGCGGATTCGCGTACGATGCCGGTGAACACACCCGCGGGGTCGCGGCCATCGCCATGGGACTCGAGACCAGTCAGGGGCATTACGCCATCTCGGTTCTGGGCCCGGAGTGGCGCATTACCAGCCGGCATGCCGAGATCAAGACGGCCCTCGGCCAGACCCGTGACGAGATGCTCAAGACGTTCCGGTCACTGGAGTGAAGACATCGACAAGAGGCAGGGGGCAGAAGAAGGCTGCAGATCACCAAGGGAGGTGGAGGTGAGGCGGGGGAAGAGGTAAATCAGACACGCCACGGGCCTTGAGTAGGCGCCGTGGCGTGTCTGTCATGCGGCTTTCACCAGCGGGGGATATCAGGCGTGTCGGGTGGCGATCAGGTGATCAGCCAGGGTCATCAACTCATCAGCCACATGGTCCGGTGTCGGCACATTACTTGCCGGCAGCACGGCATTGTGCGGACGCGTCAAGAGTGCGCCCTGCATGCCGGTGGCCTGTGCACCGATGGTATCCCAGACGTGACAGGCGACCATGCACATGTCATCGAGCTCCACTTTCATCTGCTCAGCCACGAAGCGATAGGTATTCGGCGCAGGCTTGAACTGCTTGACGGTATCGACGCTGAAGTGTTGTTCGAACAAGTCACCGACACCGGCTTTTTCCAGCGGCGTCGGTGAGGAACCTCCCGGCGAGTTGGTCAGCGTGACGAGGCGGAAGCCTGCCGCCTTCAGACGCTCAAGCGCCGGGGCCACATCAGGGTATACGGGCATGTTGGCCATGCGTGTCTTCAGTTCGTCGATGTCATCTTTGTTGAGTGACACATGATGAATGTCAGCGACCATCTGCAAGACGCCGATTCCCAGCTCACCAAAGGGTGTGTAGCGCTCTGATAGTGTCAGGGTCTGCGAATAGAGCACCAGCTGTGCAAACCACTCACGCAGAACAGCTTTGTCGTCAAACACGCGTGCAAACAGAGGCTCGAGTGTCGTGATATCGAGGAGGGTCTCGTTGACGTCGAAGACGAGTACGGAGGCAAATTTAGCATCTGTCATGTGGGGATCCTTTGAGGCAGACATCGAGACCTCAGAGGTCTAAACATGAGGCATCGCGGTAGTAGAAGGAGACGATAACTAGCTTCACTACCTAGTGATGATTCACCTTACTTAATTTTGAACGATTGCTCAAGCATGGCGATTTTTGATGCGTTCAAGAGGCGATGAGTGATACGAAATTCGATAATTTAGGTTCTTTGCAAAGAGATTCTTTGCGCATTTATGTAGCTGATCAGCATTTTTGATGGCAGAAAGTTTATATAAATACAAATTCCGTGCAATTTCCTTGCACAATGATTATGAGAACAATTACTATTTGCGTCTCTAACGCATAATCATTCAAGGGAATTCCCACTGTGCATTTTCGTCTCCACCCACTGACTGCAGCGCTCATGTCCTGCTCTGCCTTGACGCTTGGACTTCCGGCTATTGCCTCTGCTGATGATCTCGCGCCTCTTGTCATCACCGAAGAGCGTATGGAAGGCATCTCGGTCATCACCGCCGACGACATCGAGCAGCGTCAGGCACGTGATATGGAAGATCTATTCCGGGGACAGCCGGGAGTCGATGTCGGAGGTGGTGTCGCCATCGGTCAGAAGCTCTATCTGCGCGGCATTGAAGATACCAACCTCAACATCACGGTCGATGGTGCCCGTCAGGGCGGGTATCTGTTTCATCACACGGGGCGTTTGTCCATTGATCCGGCACTGCTCAAGACGGCAGAAGTGGATAGTGGGCCTGCCACTGCTGATGATGGCCCCGGTGCGCTTGGGGGAAGCGTGCGCTTTGAGACGAAAGATGCGCAGGACCTGCTGCGTGACGGACAGGATCTGGGTGCACGTGTTTCCGCCGGGACGGAAAGCGCCTCGCATGCGGTGAATGGCACGACGGCGATTTATGGTCGTCTGGGCGAAAATCTGGGATTGCTCGGCTATGTCAGTGGCCGCAACAGTGATGACTACGCTGCCGGTGAAGGCGATATCCAGCCGCAAACGGCAGGTCAGCAACGCGGATATCTGTTCAAGGTCTCCCTGCTTGACCAGAACGACCAGGATCTGCGCGTAAGCGCTGAGCGCACCACTGATCACGGTAGCTACTATACGCGTCCCCACATGCCGACCTTTGGCAGCCAGACGCCGACCTATCAGGAGATGGAGCGCGAAACCTTTACCGTGAATCATGATTGGCATCCGGATTCCGACTGGCTCGAGACCTCCACTACGCTCTACCACACCACTCAGGTGCTGGACCGAGTCGAGAGTGGCAGTCGCAGCGAAGCCGTCGATATCGGCGGGGATATCCGCAATACCATGAAGCTTGATAGCGGCCCCATTGCACATCGCCTGACCACCGGTATCGATTACTACGATCAAAAGACACGTAACGAAAGCGATGGTGAGCCCAATGGCCCGAACAACGAAGACACGGCGCGCAATCTAGGCGTCTACGTGCAGGACCGCATGTACTATGGCCCATGGGAGCTGTCGGTCGGTGCACGTCTGGATGACTATAAAAGTGAATACGGTAACGCGGGCGATGTGAGCGGTAGCGAGGTTTCTCCGAATGCCCGCCTGAGTGTCGAGGCCACCGAGCACCTGACACTGCATGCCGGCTACGGTGAAGCGGTGCGTGGCGGCAAGACACGTGAAGTTATTCTGATTGGGGATGATGTCGTCATTGCACCGGGCCTGGAGCCGGAGCGTGCGCGTCAACGCGAGATTGGTCTGGAATGGCGCCAGCAGAATGCCTTCGTGAAGGGCGATCGTTTCGGATTCACTCTGACCGGCTATGACACCGACATCGAGAACTTCCAGGCGTATAACCGCAGTGATGATCCGGCGGTGCTCTATAACCTTGAAGGAGAAGTCGAAAGTCGCGGTTTCGAGGCAGGCATCACCTGGGGGAAGGGGAATTACGATACGCGCCTGAGCTACGCCAAGACTCGTCTTGAGAACAATGACGGTGAACCGTTGGGCGATGAGATGTCAGTGGGCGCTTCTGTCGGGGATACATGGGCATGGGATAACCAGTACCACTTGAGCGGCGCTGACGTGACGCTGGGTTATACCCTGAATGCGGTGGAGCGTCTTGAGCGTGTGGCCGAGGGAGACAATGAGAAGCCGGGCTACGTGACGCATGATATCCGTGCCCAATGGACGCCGGCCAGCTATCAGGATCTGACGCTTTCGCTGGCGGTCAACAATCTGCTCGACAAGCGCTATAGCGAACACAGTACCTATACGCTTTCCAGCAACGGCAATAGCGTACTGGAGCCGGGGCGTGATATTCGTCTGGGGATGAGCTACGCCTTCTAACGCCATGCTGTATGGGTGGTATTGATACGTTAAGTCAGCAAGCAAGTACATGACGAATGCATAGACGCAAAGAACCCACCTTCATGGTGGGTTCTTTGCGTCTGGTAGTGCGCATCCTAGCGGATGCTCCCATCGGCGGCGATCAATCTTCATGCGTGTGTTGAGTCGCGGCCAAGTGGGACATTGAGATGTCGTGACACCCCTAACTCTTGTTGCCGGGGTTACGCTGAGTCTCCCAACGCTGATGCGCTTCTGATGAGTAGCTGCGTGATGGTGTGTGCTCTAGGCCAATCTTGGCAGTACCAATCGAGACAAGGCGCAGTAGCGATGCCGTTGCTGCGATGACAATGAATAGCGCAGGTACGCCACCCAGATTGGAGAGCATCTTGATGCCATCAATGCCAACAAAGGCGGTCATTATCCAGGCAACGGCACCAATGGTCGCGCCCCAGATAATCTTCATTATCAGACGGCTCCTGGTGTTTTCATCGATATCACCTGCCATGGCAGCCTGACTTTCCGTGCTGCATAGCTGGCTGATGGCTTCAGTGTTGGAATCGGCTGCTGTCACGAAGGACAGGAAGGCGATCAACAGGAAGACAATGCTGGTCAATGTGCTGAACGGCAGCTCATCGAACAATGCATAGATGACCGAGCCGGCCCCTGAGTCGTTCAACAGCTGGTAGAGAGAACCCCCAGTATCCATGTCGATCTTTATGGTAGTCCCACTGAAGACACTGACATAGACGATCGAGAACAATGACGGCGCGATCAAGTTGATCAGCATGAACTGACGAACGGTATAGCCACGTGCAATTTTGCCTAGGAACAATGCGGAAATCGGTGCCCATGCCATCCAGTTGGCCCAGTAGAAGATGCTCCAACTCTTGGGCCAAGGATCACCGTCAAAGGCACCGGTAAACAGACTCTTCTGCATGAAGTTATTGAAATATTCCCCCGCAGCTTCAGTGCCATACCCGAGAACGGTCTGCGTTGGACCGCAGACGAAGACAAAGGCCAGGAAGAGGAAGAATGCCTTGGCATTGATGGCGGATAAGCGAGCAATACCCTTTTGCAAACCACTGGCCGCAGACGCTGTAAAGCAGCCCACGATAGCCAGTGTCACTATCCCTAGCATCAATGGGCCTGTGCCCGTGCCCAGAAAACGATCTATCCCGGCAGCCAATGTCATGGCGCCAGTGCCAAGTGATGATGCCATTCCGCATACCAGCGCAAACAAGGCGAGTGCATCCAATGCACGCCCCTTGCGGCCAATCAACTTGTTACCCAGCAGTGGGACAAACAGTGTTCCGAGTGAGAAGGGTTTACCCAGGTTGTAATGCATCAGAGCGAACAGCAGCGCGGGTACGGTATAGATGGCATATGGCGTGAAAGACCAGTGCAAGAACATGGTCGAGAGTGCAAAGCGCGCTGTTTCAGGCGAGTTGGGGATCAGCTCGAGTGAGTTCGGCGGAGTATGTAGATGATAGAGCGGCTCAGCGGTGGACCAGAACATGATACCGACAGCCAGTGTCGTGCACAGAGTAATGGAGAACCAACGCCAAGGCGTCAGAATGCGGGTAGCAGTCTCGCCCCCGATACGCGTTCTACCGAGCGGTGAAAGGTAGGTGATCAAGCAGGTGACCACCATGATGAGAGAGGTTATCGAGAATAACCAGCCAAGCTTGTCGAGCACGAGAGTATTGAGTGCAGTAGTGGTAGCAAGAAACCCTTCGAGATCGACCAGGCTGGCAATTACAGAGATTAGCAACAGGATAAAAGGTGGCCAAAAGACCATTGGGCGAACAGAGGATCCAAACATACTAGCTCCCATAAATTTTTGTGAGGCCGCGGATCCTAACCTATAAATTATTGTTTTGTTAGCATTGTCTACACTCGAATTCAAGGGTATAACGCACGCGTATAGAAGATGAGTCAGCGTAATATTGGCAATGAAAAATTTTGCCCAGGACAAGAAGGCCGTGCCAGAAATGGCGCGGCCTTCTTGTCCTGGGCACGTGCAGTCAGCAAAGGTTAACAAGAACGTGCCACTCGCCCATCCCTGCCGTTCGTCGGGCTCTTCCGCGCATCAAAACTTGTTGCGCGTCATTCAGGCTGTGATGCCTGTTAACGCTGATGCTCTTCTGTCGAGTTAAGCAGGAAGGCCCGATTGGGCGCGCTCTACTTAGCGGAGGAGTGGGGACGTACTCAGCAAGTCGCGAATCATGTCAGCACAGGTATCAAATATCGGGTGAGTCAGACTGGGAGAGCGGTGTAACTCGATCTCGGCGGTAGGTAGTTCTGGCAATCCCTCCTCCGCGCCCAGTTCATACCAGTTATCCGGCAAAGAGCGACGGTCTGCCACAGTGATGGTATGCCCCTGATTGACGATGACCCTCAACCCGCTGGGACTCTGGCTGGTGGAATCGATACGCCAACCACGCTCGGCTCGCGTCAAGGCAGACAGGGCTCGTTCACGGTAGATGCAGTGTTCGGGAAATAGTGCCAATGGCAGCGGAGCGCAGGGGTCCAGCACGAAGCGTTGATGCGCCGCCCACACCACAGGCTCGCGAGACAGCAACTCCCCCTGGCGTTGTTGGTTGTGACTGACCGCGATGACCAGATCCAGCTGACCGGCATCGAGCTGTTCCAGCAGTTCCGTGGACATCCGGCAGTGGATGTGTGGCCGGACCTGGGGATGACGCTCACTGATCTGTGCCAATAGCTGCGGCAGCCAGGTGGTGGCGTAGTCCTCCGGCAAGCCGAGGCGCAACGTGATCGGTTGATCGTTTTCACCGAGGGCAGCCACGGCTTCACGTTGCAATTGCAGGATGCGGCGTGCGTAGCGAAGAAACGTTCGGCCGGCATCGGTCAATTCCATATGACGACTGGTGCGTATCAGCAGTCGGTAGCCGAGTCGTTCCTCGAGAGTGCTGATGCGCAGACTGACGGTGGACTGGGTACGGTGCAGATGGCGTGACGCCTGAGTGAAGCTCCCGCTGTCGGCGACGGTCACGAATGCCAGCAGCAGATCCGTATCCAGCGATGGCAAGGGGCGAGGGGCGTCTGTGCTTGATGTATCGGGTTTTCCGATGGATTTCATTGGAATGACTCGTTTCTCAAATGCATGGATTCTGGCCAGCATAGTGCCTGACCCACGAGCTGTCTTGTCCCCCAGCCCCACGACGTGAGGATACCTCCGTGACTGACCTGACTTCCGCGATGCCCCCGCCATTGGCCGATGCCGAGACCGTCGATCTCTCCGCGTTGGTCGATACCGAGCGTTACCCCCTGCATGACCCCCGATCTCCAGCGCTTGAGGCCGCGATCGCCAAGGCGCGTGAAGATCTCGAACGTGAGGGTTGCGCCGTATTGAGAGGATTTCTGCGTCCGGAGCGTCTTGCGCAGATGCAAGCGGAAACGGCTCGTCTCGCCGAGTGCGCGTTCTTCAACACTCGCGAGGTGAATGCCTATTTCACGGCCGATGACGACCGCTTGCCCCACCAGGATCCGCGTCGCCTGTTCATGACCCGCACCAGTGGCTTCGTGACGCGCGACATGATTCCTGCCGATAGCCTGATGCAGCGGCTGTACGTCTCGCAGGCCATGAAGCAACTGGTGTCGGCCTGTCTTGGGCGCGAGCGGGTGTACGAGTATGCCGACCCCTTTGCCGGGCTCGTGCTCAACGTGCTGCCAGAGGGAACCGAGCAACCCTGGCACTACGACACCAACGAATTCATCGTCACCATGATGACCCAACGGCCCGAGAGTGGTGGACAGTTCGAGTATTGTCCCGGCATCCGCACCCCCAACGATGAACACTACGCTGCCGTGGGCGAAGTGATCCGGGGAGAGTCGCGTGAAGCGGTGAAGACCCTGAGTCTCAACCCGGGGGATCTGCAGTTGTTCAAGGGGCGGTTCAGTCTGCACCGCGTCACGCAGGTGTCGGGTGAGGTTCCCCGACTGACGGCGATCTTCGCGTATTCCGAAACGCCGGGAGTGGTGGGGCGGCTGGAACGCACGCGCCAGCTGTATGGGCGCGTCTCGGAGCAGCACATTCTGGCGGAAGCTCGATACGTCCAGCGCGCCGATGGTCTGCTCGACTGATCGATGTCCGGTATTCCCGTGACGCCTTCTCAACTTGCATGCGCCTTTCGGGCGCTTGATCGAACACTCCCCACAGGGCATCCCACATGAAAATGGACCTGACGGCGATGGGCATCCTCGCTCCGACCCATGTACTGGAAGACTGCGAACCGACGTCGGAAGAGATTGCGCAGATCCAATGTGACCGACTCGCGCGTGTTCGCCAGGAGCTGGCCCGACGCGATATCACGGCGGCAGTCCTGTTCGACCCGGCACACGTCCGCTATGCCACCGGGTCCCGCAACATGCAGGTGTACAGTTCGCGCAATCCCGCTCGCTACGTATTCGTCCCCGCCGCAGGGCCGGTCGTGTTGTTCGAGTTCTCGGGGTGCGAACACCTGGCCAGCCATCTACCGACCGTGGACGAGATTCGCCCGGCCAAGGCCATTTCCTATTACTTCAACGAGAAGAATACACAAGCCGTCACCAGAGCCTGGGCGGATGACATCATCGATCTGGTGCGTCAGTGCGGCGGAGGCGAGCGGATCGCCATCGAAAGCGCGACCGCGGAAGCCGCTTTCATGCTCGAGCAGCGAGGCTATCAGGTGCTGGATGCTCAGGAGCCTCTTGAGCAGGCGCGAGCCTTCAAGGTACCCAACGAGATAAAGATGATTCGCTCCTCGCTGAGAGCGGTCGAGGAGGGAGTGCGCAAACTGGAGGCCTCCATACGGCCTGGGGTCACCGAGAATCACGTCTGGTCCCGACTGCATCAGCACATCATCGAGACAGACGCCGACTTCATCGAGACACGCCTCATGAATTCCGGGCCGCGCACCAATCCCTGGTTCCAGGAATGTTCCGACCGGATCATCCAGGCGGGAGAACTGGTCGCGCTGGATACCGACGTGGTCGGGCGTTACGGGTACTACGCGGATTTCTCGAGAACCTTCCTGTGTGGCACGGGTGAGGCCAGCGCCGAGCAGAAATCGCTCTATCGCATGGCGTATGACCAGATCCAGACCAACATGGAAAATCTCAAGCCGGGGGTCAGCTTCAAGGAGTACGCCGAACGTGCCTGGCGAATCCCTCCCGCTTACCGCGCGCGTCGTTACTTTGCCCTGGCGCATGGTGTCGGAATGAACGGCGAGTACCCCTACATCGTTCATCGTGAGGATATCGACGATAAGGGCTACGATGGCATTCTCAAGCCTGGCATGACGCTTTGCATCGAGAGCTATATCGGTCACGAGAGTGGCGGTGAGGGAGTCAAGCTCGAAGAGCAGCTGTACATCCGTGATGATGGCCAAGTGGAATTGCTATCAGATTATCCCTTCGATGAGCGCTTGCTGGGGTAGGAGAGCTTGAGCGGCTGGCGTCCAAGGGACACAGTATTACGAGGGATCGCGGCTTTGGTATCATCAAGGGCAATTACGCGGGTGACAGTCACCCGTTCTTGTCATTGTCTTTTGGCAGGTGGTTGGTAGTGGGATCGGATGGATGAGTGTTGCTTGTCATTCACGTGAATCATCCCTGCTTGCCAGCCTTTTCGCCCCTCGTGAGTGTTCTCCATGCCGACCCCTCTACCACTGCAGAAACTTCCCCCCTTGAGTTCACTGAAAGGGTTCGAAGCCACCGCCAGATTGCTGAGCCTCCGGGCGGCGGCCGAGGAGCTACATCTGACGCACCCGGCCATCGCCAACCAGATCCAGCGACTTGAAGAGAGCCTGGATGTGAAGCTGTTTGCCCGTGAAGGACGTCATGTCGTACTGACTGCCGCTGGCGAGCGTTTCTATCCGGTGGTGCGCGAAGCCCTAGCGGGTCTGGTGCAAGGGGCCGAGTCGCTTCGCCAGATGCAGCACTCCCAACCGCTGACGATTCAGGTGTACGTGACGACCTCGATTCGCTGGTTGGCACCTCGACTGTCCCATTTCCAGGCATCGCATCCCGAAATCGAGCTAAAACTGACTACCTGCAGCATCGACTGGGAGTTCGATGAGGCCAATGCCGATGTGGGTATCATCTTCCAGGAAGCGCCGCTGGCGGAGCATCTGCATTGGCAACCGTTGTTTGAATCTCGCCTGTTTCCGGTGTGCAGCCCGCAGATGCTGGATGGTGAACCCGGCCCTCTGGCCCCTGAGGCACTGCGCACCTTGCCGTTGATCGGGGTATATACCGAAGGATGGAACTGGGATAGCTGGTTCGAGATGCTGGAGCTGGGTCCATGTCCGACACGCAATTGCATCGTGGTCGATACGCTGGCGGTAGCACTTGAGATGGCCCTGCGCGGGGAGGGCGTGGCGTTGGTCAATGGGCCCTTCGCTGATACTGATCTCACCAGCGGCCGACTGGTCAATCCGACTGGGCAGGTGATCAGCGGGCGTGGTGAATGGGGAGCGGTGTGTCATCGCGAGTTGGAACAGGACGCGCGCGTCGCGACCCTGCTGAACTGGCTGCGAATCCAGAGTCAGTCCAGCAGTGAACATGCTGCAACCACGTGATATCGACGGTTTGATTTGATGACGTGAGATACGACAACGCCACCTTCGGGTGGCGTTCGTGTTTATGGCGTTCGTGTTTATGGCGTACATGAATCTGGTGTTCTGGCTGGCGTGGCACATTACAAGACATCGTGACTCACAAAAATTGTTACCAATCGCCAAATTCTTATGAATTGTTGGCAAGCAGGGCGGCCAGTAGGGTGAGCCCCAAGATGACATGGGCCACGGCGGAAGGGATTCACCTCTGGCGCAGGCAGTCATGTGTAGTACACCAGATAGTCAGCAAGCAATCAGCAACAGCAAAGAGGGCAGTACATGAAAGTCGGATTCATCGGTCTCGGTAACGTGGGTGGCAAGCTGGCAGGTAGTCTGCTGCGTAATGGACACAACGTCACCGTGCGTGACCTTGACCCGGAAACCGCCAAGCCTTTCCTCGAGCAGGGCGCCAAATGGGCTGACTCCTCCAAGGCACTCGCTGAAGCCAACGACATGATCATCACCTGCCTGCCGTCACCGGCTGCCTGTAGCGCCGTGATGGAAAGCGATGACGGCATCATTGCCGGCCTGTGCGAAGGCAAGATCTGGCTCGAGATGAGCACCACCGATGACAGCGAACTGCGTCGCATCGCGGACAAGGTGCTGGCCACTGGCGCCAAGGCACTGGAAGCACCGGTCTCTGGGGGCTGCCACCGCGCTGCCACCGGTAACATCTCCATCTTCGTCGGTGGTGACCGTGAGTCCTTCGAGCAGGTATTGCCGGTGCTGACCAACCTGGGTCGTCGTGTCCTGCACACCGGCGAGCTGGGTACCGCCTCCGTCCTCAAGGTGATGACCAACTATCTGGCCACCGCCAACCTGTGCGCCGTGGCTGAAGCCCTGACCGTCTGCAAGAAGGCAGGTCTGGACATGAATACCACCTACGAGGCAATCAAGATCTCCTCAGGTAATTCCTTTGTCCACGAGACAGAGTCCCAGGTGATTCTGAACGGTAGCCGCAACATCAGCTTCACCATGGATTTGGTGCTCAAGGATGTCGGCCTGTTCGATACCCTGGCCAAGAATCTGGAGGTGCCGCTGGAAATCTCCCCGATGCTGATGGACATCTTCCGTGATGGCCAGGAACGTTTCGGCCCGCGTGAATGGTCGTCCAACATCATTCGTCGCCTCGAGGAATCTGCTGATGTCCGGGTGCTTGGCACCGGCTTCCCGGCAGAGCTGACCGATGACGAGCCGGAAGAAATCGGCTACGAAGTCAAGGTCACCGGTCGCCACTAAGCGACTCAGACTGCCCCGGAGTGCCACGCATGTGGACTCCGGGGCAGTCGCGTTTGAGAAACATCATCAGGGATAGTCTTCACTCCCACCAGAATCGAGAGGTTTGGCATGCAACATCACGACAACTTCTACATCAATGGACAGTGGCAGGCCCCCACCGGCAGTGAGCGGATGGATGTGATCAATCCGGCTACCGGTGAGCTGTGTGCAAGCGTTCCACGTGCCGGTGAACAGGATGTAGAGGCTGCCATCATGGCAGCGCGTCAGGCGCTGCCAGCCTGGTCGATGACGTCTGCGCAAGAACGTCATGATCTGATGATGGCTGCTGCCGATGAAATGCAGCGACGTTTCCAGGAACTCTGCGACGTGCAGGTCATGACCATGGGGTGCCCAGTGCAGCTCGTGGGTGCCATGCATGTCGAAGGTCCCATTGAAGGCATGCGCTACTACGCCGAGCGTGCCTTCCGTATGGAAGAAGATGAGCGCAAGGGCGATGTCACCCTGATGCGGGAGCCCATCGGCGTGTGTTCGCTGATCAATCCGTGGAATTATCCGCTGCATCAGTTGATCGGCAAGCTGGCCCCGGCGCTGGCGGCCGGCTGTACCGTGATTGCCAAGCCGGCGGAGCAGACGCCGCTGCAGGACTTCATCATGGCCGAGATCTTCGAGAAGGTCGGTCTGCCTGCTGGTGTCTTCAATGTGGTGACAGGCGAAGGCAGCGAGATCGGCCCGGTGATGTCCGGTCATCCGCAGGTGGACATGGTGTCCTTTACCGGCTCGACAGCGGCAGGCAGCAAGGTGGCGGAAAGTGCGGCACCGACCATCAAGCGCGTCTGCCAGGAACTGGGTGGCAAGTCACCGCTGTTGGTGACGGAAGATGCTGACATGGCTGCGGCGGTGCGCATGGGTGTCGAGAACATCATGGCCAACACCGGTCAGACCTGCGATGCCTTCACGCGCCTGCTAGTGCCGCGCTCACGTATTGAAGAGGTCACTCGACTGGCCGTCGAGATCGCGGGTGAGCAGGTGGTCGGTGATCCGACGGATCCGGCGACCACCATGGGGCCGCTGGTGTCCCAGCTTCAGCGCGAGCGAGTACTGCACCTGGTGCAGCGCGCCATCGATGACGGCGTCGAGTTGGCACTCGGCGGTGTCGAGGCACCGGAAGGTCTGGATAAAGGCTGTTATGTGCGCCCGACCATCTTCACCAATGTCAGCAATGAGCAGGAAATCGCGCGCGAAGAAATCTTCGGGCCGGTACTGTGCATCCTGCCCTACGATACTCTGGAGCAGGGCATCGCGATCGCCAACGATAGCGTCTATGGTCTGTCATCCGCCGTCTATGCCCGTGACGCCGAGGCAGCCCTGCCGATCGCACGTTGCATGCAGGCAGGACAGTGCTATATGCAGGGCGCTGAGTTCTCCTTCGACGCACCGTTCGGTGGCTACAAGCGTTCCGGGAATGGCCGTGAGTGGGGCGATGAGGGACTGGCTGAGTATGTGGAAGTGAAAGCGCTGCTCGGAGCACCGGCGCTGTCCTGATACTCAGTTGCTACGCCATCCTCTGAAACGCAGTACGCCCACCTCCCGATCATATCAAGAGGTGGGCGTACTGCGTTTTGCGTTTCAGGCTGCCTGGTAGGCGATGGAGACTCGCCACCAGTCTTCAGAAAAACACACACGATCGCGATCGAAAACAGCCCTGTGAAAAAACAGGTATATATAGTGGCAAGACTTTGTGCAGTGCAGCATGAAATGCTGCCGATCATCAAATGATGCGTGAAGAGAGCTGACGCGCCGCCTGTACCAGGTGTTTGGAATAGGCGCGGGCTTCTTGCGGGTTCAGCCAGTCACTGCTGATCACGGCGCTGATGGCGGCAATCGGCTCATTGCGCAGATTGAGGACAGGGGCAGCGATACAGCTCAGCTGACCCTCGGCTTCACCGCTGGAGACGGCGTATCCCAGGCGTTGGGCACGTTTCAGCTCGCTGTCCACGTCTTCACGACTCTCTGCAAGGCCAGGATTGATACGTGTCGCCGCGTCTAGATACAGGCTGCGTGAGTTTTCAGGGCGCATGGCGAGAATCGCCTTGCCTGCCGCGGATTCATGCTGCGGCATGGTCTTGCCGATATAGAGGTTGTAGCTACCACTACCGGAGGCATCGACCTTCGAGATCACCACCACCTGATCGCCAATGGGAATGCACAGGAAGATCGAGCGATGAATCTCGTTCTTCAAGATTTCGGCGATGGGATAGAAGACGGGAATCAGGCTCTGCTTGTTGTAGATCGTCGAGGAAATCTGGAAGATCCGCGAGCCGATGCAGTATGACTTCTTGCGCCCCGGGTCATTGGCCACCAACTGGTGATGCAGCAGAGCGTTGATCACCCGGTGCCCTGTCGCAGGGGAAATGCCGGTCGCTTCACAGATCTCCGATAGCGTCAGCGGGTAGGAGGCTGCCGCAAGGAGATCAAGGATCAGGACGCTATGATCGACAGCGGGCGCCTTGGTTTTCTCGAGATTCATGAACGCGCAGTGACTCCAGAACGCGGATGCAGGCACTCATTGGCCTTCGCCTCGTGAGGGCAAGGCATGGCACCGTGAAAACGGCACTCAGCCGAGACAGATGACTGCCTCGGCTGAGTGCCGGAGGATATGGCTGGCCGATAGAATACCAGATGCACAGTCTCTCAGCTGAGAGGCGTCATCAGGACCGCGCCTGACATCAGGCGCTGCCTCGGCTTCAAGTCCACTTTAAAGCCAAGACAGGCCAGGCCTCAAGCTCGGCTGGCGTGATCGGCGAGCACCAGGTCTGCGCCTTTCTCCGCCACCATCATTACCGGCGCATTCAGATTGCCGGAGGTGATGTTAGGGAAGATGGAGGCATCGATCACGCGCAAGCCCGTGACGCCATGCACCTTGAGGCGACTGTCGACCACCGCACTTTCCTTGTCCGGCCCCATCGCGCAGGAACCGCACAGGTGATAGATGGAGCCACCCTCAGCACGGAAGTACTCCAGCATGCTCTGCTCGTCATGCACGCGCTCAGCGGGCGCGACTTCACACTCGGTCACGGCCTGTAATGCCGGTGCGCCCATCATCTTGCGTATCAGTCGCGAGCCCTGAATTACCTCATCGATATCCTTTTGGGTGCTGAGGTAATTCGGGCGAATCACCGCAGGCACCGCAGGGTCAGACGAGGCCAGGGAAATGCTGCCACGGCTGGTCGGCCGGCAGGAATTGAAGGCCAGCAGGAAGCCGGAGTAAGGCTCCGGTACCAGTTTGGCTTTCGGATCATTGGGAATCTGATACGACATCGGGTTGAAGTAGAGCTGAAGGTTCGGCTCCGTCTCTTCGTCACGTCCGCGGAAGAAGCCCCCCGCTTGATTGACGCTCATCCCCAGGGGACCACTGCGGTTCACCAGATACTGGAGTCCCGCCTTGGCTTGTCCCCAGAAAGAGGAAAAGTCATCGTTGAGCGTGGTGCGATTGGCGCGGTAATAGTAGCTGGTACACAGATGATCCTGCAGGTTCTGGCCCACGGCAGGGAGGTGTACCTTTGAGGCGATACCGTGCTCCGCAAGCTGCTCTGTATCACCTATGCCGGAGAGCTGAAGCAGCTTGGGTGAATCTACCGCACCGGCGCACACGATGACTTCGCGGCGTGCCGTGACGTTCACTATCTCATCAGCGACACGATACTCGACACCTGTGGCATGCGATGTCTCGTTCGGGCCTTCTTCCAGCAGTACGCGCTCTACCTGCGAGACGTGCTTGAGCGTCAGGTTGCCACGCGACAGTGCCGGTTTGAGGTAGGCGGTATTGCTGGAATCGCGCTGACCCTTGCGAATGTTGGCTTCATAGATGCCGGCACCCTCGAAGGTGGCGCCATTGAAGTCTTCATTGAGCGTGTATCCCAGCTGACGGGCACCTTCAAGCCAGGACTGACAGATGGGGTGCGCGCCGTGCTTGAGCGGCGTGATCCCGATCAATCCCTTGCTTGAGTGATACTCGGTGTCGCCGGCAGGATGACATTCCAGACGCTTGAAGTAGGGCAGCACGTCCTTGAATGACCAGCCTTCGTTGCCGGCACTTACCCAGTCATCAAAGTCCGATGCCTGGCCACGTACATAGATCATGGCATTGATGGAGCCGGACCCACCCTGCACCTTGCCGCGCGGGGTGTAGATCTTGCGACCGCCCAGCGCGGTTTCACTGTCGCTGTAATACATGTAATTGTAGGTCGGGTTGTAGTAAGTCTTGGCAAACCCGACCGGCACCTTGATCCACGGTGAGAGGTCCTTCCCCCCCGCTTCCAGCAGCAGCACGGTGTGACGCCCATCTTCACTGAGTCGGTTGGCGAGGATACACCCCGCCGATCCGGCGCCCACGATGACGAAATCGTATTCCATCGCCTTTATGCCTCCGGCTGGAGTTTCCAATCTGACCCTGACTGTTCCTTCACGTCATACGGACGTGGGTCCATGCTCAGGTGCAATGCGCGACTGGTATAGGGGGAGTTGGCATGCACGACGTCCATGTTCAGCTCGACACCCAGTCCCGGCTTGTCGGACGGAATGATGTAGCCATCACGCCACTCGATCTTTTCCTGCAGCACATCGGCGTGGAAGCCATCCCAGGTGCCGATGCTTTCCTGAATCAGGAAGTTGGGCGTCGCGGTTGCCAGCTGAATGCTGGCAGCAGCACCGACCGGGCCGTTATAGAGGTGAGGGGCGATCTGGGCGTAGTAGACCTCGGCCAGTGCCGCGATCTTCTTGCCTTCCAGAATGCCGCCGACACGCCCCAGATTCATCTGCAGAATCGAAGCCGCATTGTGCTTGAGCACATCATGGAATTCGTACTTGGTGGTCAGACGCTCACCGGTGGCCACTGGAATGGAGGTGTGATCTGCCACACGTGCCATGGCCTCGCTCTGTCCCGGCGGCACGGGTTCTTCCAGCCACAGCGGATCATACGGTTCAAGGTACTTGGCGAGACGAATGGCGGACGCCGGTGTCATCTGGCCGTGGGTGCCGAACAGCAGGTCGCAGCTGTTGCCGACCGCTTCACGGATACGGCGACAGAAGGTGGCGCTCTTGTCCATGCCTTCCAATGACAGCATCTGGCCGGAATAGGCGGTGTACGGGCCAGCTGGATCGAACTTCAGCGCGGTGAAGCCCTTGGCCTTGTTCTCAAGCGCACACTCGACGGCCAGTTCGACATTGTCGTAGTCGTAATTGCCGCGTGCATCCTTCGGATACAAGTAGGTATAGGAGCGCAGCTTGTCGTGAATCTTGCCGCCAATCAGCTCATAGACCGGCAGACCTGCGTCTTTTCCGACGATGTCCCAGCAGGCCATTTCCAGGCCGCTGAGCACACCCATCATGGTCAGATCCGGGCGCTGGGTGAAGCCGCTGGAGAAGGCTTCACGGTACAGGCGTTCGATGTGATGCGGATCCTTGCCTTCCAGATAGCGTGAGAAGACATCCGCGATGGCCTTGCTCATCACTTCCGGGTGGAAGGTGGCGGCATAGACTTCACCGACCCCCTCGATGCCGCAGGCAGTCCGCAGCTGAACGAAGATCCAATACATGCCGCCTACGTGGGGCGGCGGAGTGGCAACGATGTGTGTTTCGCAACTGACGACTTTCATGGTGGCAGGCCTTTAAGTGGTCACTGGCTATACAGAAGTGACTGACTGAGGAGTGAGTCGAGCAGCACAGGATCCGCGCTGTCGTGGCTTATCATCAGCAGGAAGTAGGAGGTGATGGACTGAAAAATGCCCTCGGGATAACCAGTATCTCGAGGGCACATGGCGCGGGGAGCGCGATCAGTAGTTCATGACGACCAGGCGGGTCTGGGTGTAGTCCAGCATGCCGTGCTTGCCGTCATCGCCGCCAAGACCGGAGCGTTTCCAGCCGGCGTGATAGCCCTGATACGGGTCTGCTGGAGTGCGGTTGATATAGACCTCACCCGCTTCAATGTTGTTGGCGACCTTCATGGCAGTGCGATAGTTCTCGGTGAATACCACGGATGCCAGGCCGAACTGGTGATCGTTGGCCAGCTCAAGCGCTTCATCGATATCGCGATAGGACAGCACCGGCAGAACAGGACCGAAGATCTCTTCCTGCACTATCTCCATGTCCTGGCGGCAGCCAGTCAGCAGGGTCGGCGGATAGAAGTGACCTTTGCCCTCGGGGGTGTAACCGCCGACGTCAAGCGTGGCGCCGTCATCAATCGCGCGTTCGACCATCTGGTGAATGTTCAGACGGGAGTTCTCGTTGATCAACGGCCCCATGAGGCTTGCATCTTCCAGACGGTTGCCGAACGCGTAGCCTTCCATCTGCTGTTTCAGCAGGCCGACGAACTTCTCGTAGATAGACTCATGCACATAGACGCGCTCGATGGCGGTACACAGCTGACCACAGTTGGTCAGAGTGGAGGCCACGATCTGCTGGGCGGCCTTCTCGAGATCAGCGTCCGGCTCGACGATGGCCGGTGACTTGCCGCCCAGTTCCAGCGAGGACTTGGCGATGTTGACCTGGGAGTACTCCAGCACCTTGCGACCTGCGCCGACGCTACCCGTCAGGGTGATCATGCCGACTTTCGGGTGTGTGCATACCGCTTCGGCAGTGCCGTGATCCATCGCCATGATATTGACGATACCGGCCGGAATACCGGAATCCTGCACGGCCTTGGCAATCTCGAAGGCGGAGCTGGGCGTGTTGTTGCTGGGACGCACGACCACGGCGTTGCCGGTGATCAGCGCGGGAGCAATCTTGCGCAGCAAGGTGAAGACCGGATAGTTGAACGGAATCAGGCAGGCAACGACACCGATCGGCTCGCGTTGCAGCAGTAGACTCTCGTTGGGGGTGTCGCTGGGGACGATCTCGCCCTCGATACGGCGTGCCCACTCGGCGTGGTAGCGCGTGATATCGGCTGCGTAGACGGCTTCATTGGTGGCGTCTTCCAGGCTCTTGCCGGATTCATCTGCCAATGCCTGGCCGATGGCATCCTTGCGGGCCATCAGGGCGTCGGCAAGCTTGTGCATATAGCCGGCACGCTCGGTGCTGGTCATGACGCGCCAGGCTTTCTGGGCCTTGGCGGCGATGGCAACCGCTTCAAGAGCTTCTTCAGTGGTGGCTGCCTGTACCTGGCCCACCAATGCTTCGGTGGCCGGGTTGTAGACCGAAATCATCGCGCCTTGGCCGGAGTTGACGAATTCGTTGTTGATGAAGTTCTTGTCGGTGCGCATGAATCACTCCTCATGAATTTGCCTACAGGCTAGGGAGTGAAGTGATGAGTGTCAAATTGATTTTCACATATAGAACTATTATTCCACATATGGAATATTGTGCGAATGAGTCTTATATGTCGTGACGATATGCCCGGCGAGTCGTTCCTGAAACGCAGCACGCCCCCTCGACATGAGATCGAGAGGGCGTGCTGAGAGAGGTTGCCGAAAGGCGCTGGTGAGAGATGTTATCGCGAGATCATCGTCTCTCGCCTGACATCTGCTGACGACGTTATCAGTTCATACGCTATCAGTTCGTACGACATCAGTTTGCGTAAGCGCCTGCGGCATAGGTCATTTCATAGCTGTGGCTATACACCTCGAGGATATTGCCGAACGGATCTTCCATGTAGACCATGCGGAACGGCTTCTCGCCCGGGAAGTACTCGCGTACCGGCATGCGCTGCTTGCCGCCGGCCGCCACGATGCGCTCGGCCAGGCCTTCGACATCCGGGTCCTGGACGCAGAAGTGGAAGATGCCGGTCTTCCAGTATTCGAAGTTGTTTTCCGGCGTCTCATGATTCGGGAATTCGAAGATCTCGACCCCGATACGGTCGCCAGTGGACAGGTGGGCGATGCGGAAGCTGCCCCAGCCCGGGCCGAAGACATCGCTGCACATCACGCCGATGGCGGAATCATCTTCGGTGATGGTGGTGGGTTCCATCACCACATACCAGCCGAGGACTTCGGTGTAGAACTTGACGGCTGCTTCCACATCACCGACTGACAGGCCGATGTGCGAGAAGGTACGCGGATACGGAGTGTTATTTTCGTTGCTCATGACTCACCTCATTCACGGGTTCGAGTGGTGGCTCGGCCACGCTGTCGAGAAAGCCTCGAAGGTGTGTTGCGTGACGTTAAGCGTATCTTGAGTGCCGAGAGCAATAATGAAAACAACCATGCTATTATGATGTTGATAAGAGTTGCTTATGGTTGTCGGCCTCAAGTCAACAGGCTCGGGTCATCAGTCTCAGTCCACCGGCCCTTGTCCGCTCAGGAGATCCCGATATGCTTCAGCCACAATGGCTGCGTACCTTTCGCGCGCTGGTCACTACAGGCAACTTCACGCGCACGGCGGAGCAGCTCGACCTCACGCAGGCGGCGGTCAGCCAGCACATCCAGCATCTGGAAAAGCGCCTGGGAAGATTGTTCATTCGTCAGCCCAGACAGCTGGAGCTGACCCCCGCCGGGCATGCCTTGCTGGATTACGCTCGCGAGCTCGAGACTGCCGACCAGCGCCTGACTCAGCGCTTGGCGGGCAATGAAGATAGTCAGGGCGATATACGCCTGATCACGCCGGGCAGTATCGGACTTGCGCTGTATCCGCGTCTGCTGGCGCTGCAAGAGGCGTCACCGGGACTCAATATCCATCATCGATTTGCCCCGACGCGAGAGGTGGTGGACGCCGTGCTGGAGACGCGCTTCGAGCTGGGGATCGTCACGCTGAAACCGGATGATCCGCGCTTGAGCGTGACTGAGCTCGCGCATGAGCCATTGGAGCTGGTGGTGCCCGCCGGCATCGAGATCACCTGCTGGCAAGATCTCGTCGAGCTGGGTTTCATCAATCATCCCGACGGCTTGGACATGGCGGCGCGCCTGCTCAGTCGTCGTTTTCCCGGCAATGCGGGCGTCAGTACTCTGCCGCAAAAGGGCTCCACCAATCAGATCGGACTGATTCTGGCGCCGGTGGCGCGGGGGCTGGGATTCAGCGTCGTGCCGCGTCATGCACGTCAGGCCTTTGCTGATCAGCAGGCTATTCATGTGGTGCCTGCTCCAAGCGCTGAAGCAGAAGTGATCGATACGCTTTGGCTACTCTCACGTGCTGAATGGCCGCTTTCGGCCCGAGCAGAGCGCGCACTGGCCTACTTACGTCAATCGTTGAGCAATGAGGAGAGGACATGATACGTCTCGGTCTGATACTGGGCGCCAGCCTCCTTGCGCTGTCCGCGAGTGCAGATTCACTAACGGGAACCGGCGATAATTTTGGTGGTGGCTATCGTGTGGATGCACAGCACAACCTGACGGGGACCGGTCATGATAGCGGGCATGATTTCCGCTCGGACGGACGTGGAGGCGTCGAGGGAAGCGGCAAGAATGCGGGGCGCGGATACCGCTCGGACGGTCGTGAGGGATTCATAGGTACCGGCAAGAACTTCGGCAGTGGCTATCGCTCTGATGGCAAGGGTGGATTGATCGGCACCGGAGACAACTTCGGACGCGGCTATCGCTCTGATGGCGAGGGTGGGCTCATCGGCACTGGGGACAATTTCGGCCGTGGCTACCGTCGAAGCCCCTGACCCTTGACCTCTGATCCCTGAGACAAGAGCGACAGGAACGACACTTTGTCTGTGAAAAAAGCGTCTAGGCGAGCATATCTGGAAAGTGTGCCAGCAGGGGTTATCAGTCTGCTGGCACACGCTCCAGTCCGGCAAACTCGTGTGTCAGCCATTGGGAGATAGGGGCGATCACCGCACTATTGGGGTGACGTACACACATACGATAGCCGTAACGGTCTCGCGAGATATGCGGCGTCAATGCGACCAGTGAGCCATTGTCGAGCATGTCCTGAATGACGTGGCTCCAGCCCAACGCGACGCCCTGGTGATTGAGAGCAGCGTTGAGCGTCAGTGGGAAGTTATTGTAGGGAAAGGCTTTATCCAGGCGCGGTACGGGCAGCTGGGCATGGCGGCACCAGTTCGACCAGTCAAGCCAGCGTGCGTCGCGCATGTCCAGATGCAGCAGCGTGATACGCGACAGCGCCTCGGCATCCAGGCCGTTTTCCAGTCCGTGCCGGTGGGCATATTCCGGTGAGCAGACTGGGAAGGCGCGTTCCTGCACGACCAGAATATCGCGCTGTTCGCCCTGTAATGGCGGCCCAAAGCGAATGGCGATATCAGCCAGCTGCATCTCCGGTGCTTCATCACGATCAATCGGCAACAGTTTGAAGGTGCAGTCGGGGAAGGCTTTTTCGAGCCGCTCCAGGCGTGGCCGCAACCAGACATGCATGAAGCCCGCGCCGGCCGCGATGGTGATGAGTGGCACGCGCTTGTGTGCCTGGCGCCGCACTTCCTTGACGGCACCACAGATGCCGGCAAGATGGGGAGCTAGCTCTGCATGCAATGCCTCGCCGCAGGCATTCAGTTCAAGCCGTCCGCCTCGACGATCAAACAGGGGATGACCGAGATGCTCCTCAAGCGCGCGAATGCGCTGGGAGATTGTCGGTTGGATGGTCTCGAGCTCAGTGGCTGCTGCCGTCATCGACCCTAGCCTGACGGTCACGTCAAAGGCGACCAGTCCTCGCAGTGAGGGCAGGTCATCCGACGCGCCAAGCGTCTCGTCAGGGGTTGGGGGTGTCTTGCGGGCAGGCACGGGCGTCCTCGTTGCGCATCCGGGACGGCGGCCAATGCCCGGAGATGAATATGAAAGTGCCGCCTACCGAGAGGGTAGGCGGCACTTATACGCGACGAGGCGATATTCATCAATCGGCGGTGTCGCAATGACGATACCGATCAAGCACAGGGGGATGTCTTATACCGGGCTGTCGAAACCGCCTTTGGGCTCCTCGCCGATCACTGCCGGATCGAAGGGCTTGCGCGCAAAGACGCGGCGCAGGGCCGGTTCGAAGTGCTCCAGTGACGGTGTCGGGTAGTCCGGATCAAAGGCCGCCTGATCATAGCGCTCACAGAAATCGACACATTTCTCAAACCACGGATGATCCTTGTAGATGTCGCGTTCGTTACGGTCTTCGCCATAGAAATGGCCGTAGTAGAACTTCTGGAACAGCCCATGGTGATGGACGATCCAGGTCACCTCGGCACGCACGTACGGACGAATGATGGAAGCTGCCAGCTGCGAGTGATTGTAGGGGGCCAGCTCATCACCGAGATCGTGAATCAGGGTGGCCACGACCAGATCATCATCGGCGCCATCGGCTTCGGCGCGCGCGGCAGACTGCAGCGAGTGCTCCAGACGGCTGACCTTGTAACCGCTCAGGCCATCGTCGAGCTTGCGCAAGGCAAGCAGAAGGCGTTCTACCAACCCTTCATTGAACTGGTCTTCAAGACGCTCGAGCAACGCATAGTCTTCTGCGGTGCCGTCCTTCATCTGGGTGAATGAAACCTGATCCATTACGCCATTTCCTCACGGTTTTCTTGTTGTGCCTGCTGCTGACGCTGACGCATCAGAGTGGTGGCGAAACGTTCACGCGGACCATCACCGTGCATATAGCAGCCCTGCAGGTGGCGATGCCCCTCATTGGTGTCGAACGCCGTACGGCCATGCAGCACGCGGGTATTGTCGAACATCATCAGCTCTCCGGACTCGAGCTGGAAGCGAATCTCATTGTCAGGATGCTGGAACAGCTGCCCCAGTCGCTGGCGTGCCTGATGGTACTGGCGAGTATTTTCCAGCGACATGTGGGGCAGGCTGTCCAAGCGTGGACTGTAGTTGACGCCAATCGGCTCACCATCGCCATTTTCGCGAATGACGCAGCGGCGGGTCGTCAGCTCAGTGCCATCATCCAGGAAGCGGAAGCCCACCGGGGTGGTGCGCAGCAGTTCATAGCCCTGCGGCATCTCCTGCTTGAGTTGCTTGAGCGCATTCAGACTATCGACCAGCGTGGAGAGACCGCCAGTTGTTTCGTTGACCAGGCAATGCAGCATCTGGATGCCCGGCACCGGATCACGATACGGATTATCGGTGTGCGGTCCTAGAGCCACGCTACGGTACGCCAGATCGTTGCCGGCCGGGCGCGAATACACCTCGAAGTAGCTGCCGAAGTTGGTGTCCTTCACGTAACCGAAATGACCTGCGACTTCCAGGATGCGCTTGGGATCGGTTGGTACATTGGTGACGACGATGTAGCCAAAGCGCAGGTAGGCCTTCAATGCCTGCTGGAAGTCCTCGTTGTTGCCCATCTTCTCCCAGTCGACGCGCTGCGCCTGCTGATCGATGCTCGCATCCCAGCTCTCGGCCTTGGGAAACGGCGTGATGCCCTGCAGCTCATGCGCCAGCAGGGTGAGGTCATACACCTCGCAATGCCCGTCACTAAAGGTGAATTCCATATGCGTGTCATCGACACTCTGCGCGGCAGTCAATGCAATGTTGACGTCAATCGCATGCGAATCAAATAGGCGCTGAGTCGTCACTTCGTCGAGCTGCTCAGGATCCTGAGTACGTTCACGTAACCACAGTGGGCTGATGGGTTCGAGACCCTCATCTGTCACTAGATTCAGGGTGAGTGGTGACTCTGTCAGGGATAAGGACATGTTGGGTCTCTCCATAAGCTCAGGGCAATTGATGAGCATTATGCGAGTGACAGCTAAGACTTAAGTAGAGGGCGTCAGTTATGGGAGGGTATGCATTTTTCGCATGTAGAGATATCTCCTCCCTGTTTTTGATAGGGCAATTCGTCGTATTACCGCGGTCATGAACCCGCGATCCCACTGATGCCGGCGGTATGAGACTTAACGCTAATGTTCTCTTTTTATTAAATTTTTATCGATATAAATCAATTGCTTGCAGGTATCTTGTTGGCATTCATATTATCGATCAGATGCCCGTCAGGACCAGAGTTAGCAAAACTTCATATAAAGTGATTTTCATATACCGATTAAGAATTAAAACGATGTTTCATCTTTTAGCTCCTGCTGATAGCTTCAATAAAACGGTGTTTCATTCCGGTTGGCCAAGGAGGGTCGTGACGGAATTCGAGGGTATGACAAGAAGAGGCAGGAGTTTGAGAGCAGACATTCTAACGCTGGGCTCTCTATCAGCACGCCATACGCCATATAAATATAAAGAGGCACATAATGAACATCGATATACTGATTGTTATAGTATATTTTATTTTCCTAATGTTGCTGGGCTGGCTATACCGCTCCGCATCCAAATCTACCAATGAGTATTTCCGTGGCGGCGGTCGAATGCCATGGTGGATGGTAGGTGCCACTGCATTCATGATGTCGCTCAGTGCCATGACCTTTACTGGCCTCATGGGCAAGGCTCTGACAGGGGGGATATCCATTGCTGTCGTTTTTGTCGCCAATGCGACGGGCTATTTCATCAACTATCTCTTCTTTGCTGCCAAAGCACGGCAGATGCGCGTCGTTAGCCCGATTCAAGGGATACGACTGCGATTTGGGCGCGTCAATGAGCAAGTCTTTACATGGGCCAACGTTCCGCTGAATGTCATGCAGGCGGCTATCTGGTTGAATGGTTTGTCAGTCTTCGTGAGTGCGGTGTTGGATATCCCTATTGCGCAAACTGTTGCCGGGGCAGGTTTCGTAGTGCTGTTCATGTCGTTGGTCGGAGGCAGTTGGGCAGTCATCGCCTCAGATTTTCTGCAGATGGTACTCCTTACGGTCATGACATTTGTGGCGTCGATCGTCGCTATCGTCAAATCCGGAGGTATCGACAATCTGCTGAGTAAAGGCCTGCCGGAGCATGCATTCCTCGGTGATGGCTACAGCTACGGTTATCTCTTTGTCGGCTGGTTCATCTGTATTTTCGTCAAGCAGTTCTTCAGCACCAATAACATGATCGATTCCTACCGCTATGTGGCAGCAAAAGATACCAAGCATGCGCGCAAGGCGGCCTTGCTCGCCTGTGGTTTGACGCTGTTCGGCACCTGTGTCTGGTTCCTGCCGGCCTGGTATGTGGCTGGTAATTATCCTGACCCGGCAAGCTGGGGCCTGGCAGACCTTGGCAGCAACCAGGCAGACGCGGCCTATTACATCTTCGTCAGACGTGAACTGCCGCTCGGCATGGTGGGCCTGATGCTATCGGCGATGTTTGCCGCCACGATGTCCTCGATGGACTCCGCGCTCAACCGTAATGCCGGGATACTCGTCAAGAGCGTGTACGAGCCTTACTTCTGCAAGGATGGCGATGAGAAGAAGTTGATGCTGGCAGGCAAGATCTTCACTGCCATGTTCGGGTTGATCGTGATCGGCGCGGGGCTATTCTTGACCACCTTGCAGGAATTCGGGCTGTTCGACGCGATGATGCTGGTGGGTACTCTGGTGGGCTTCCCGCTCCTGATTCCGGCTATCCTGTGCTTCTTCATTCGCAAGACACCGGACTGGGCCGGTTGGGGCACCATTCTGGTGGGGATGTGCGTGTCGGCGATCATTGCCTTTGGCGTCACGCCGGAGATGGTGCAGTCCGTGATGGGCATGGCGCAGCCGATGGAAGGGCGCGAGTTTGCCGAGCTGAAATCCGTCACCCTGGGTGTCGGTGGACACCTTCTGATCACGCTGCCGTTCTTCCTGCTCACGACGCTGTTCTACAAGGCGCCATCAGCGGAGCGTGCCGCGGAGATTGCCGAGTTCTTCGACAATGTCAGTACACCGGTCATTTCCAAAGACACGCCTGAGACACTTGAGCAGGATCGTCAGCCGTACCTGCTGCTAGGCAAGTTGCTGATGGCCTCCGCCTTCGGGGTACTGCTGCTGGTACTGGTGCCCAACGACATGACGGGGCGTCTCATCTTCGTCAGCATCGCGGTGATTCTCGGGGCGCTTGGCTTCCTCATGAATCGCATCGGTCAGGCCAAGGAACATGACGTGAGTTATCAGACGTCTCACTCATGAGTCCCGCTCACAAGTCATCGTAGTGCCCAAACATCACATATAAGAGAGGGGAGCGATCCTCTCTCTTTATGTGATGCTGAGTTTTTTAGAGGATTTTACGGTTCAGTCAGGAGGCGACATGTCTGTTCAGTCAAAGCACGGTGGTACGTTAAGCGAGGAAGAATTCGAGAAATTCACTCTCTATTTACACGCGAGCAATAATCGTGAGGATGATCAGGAAAGAGCCCGTATCTTGGGCTTTACCCATGAGGGAGTTCGTATTGCCCCCGGTGCCATTGTCAGGCCAAACGACAAGGCGAATATCCACGCGCATGTGTATATAGGCTTGCACGCTTACATCAATGGCGATGTGACCATTCATTCGCAGGTGCTGATCGGCCCACATGTCTCGATTGTTGCCTCCAATCATCAATATTCGCCCCAAGATGATTGTTTCAGTGCGCGCTCTGATGAGGTGAAAGGCCGCGTCGTCATTGAGCATGGTGCCTGGCTGACGTCAGGCGTCGTCGTGACCCCTGGATGTACGCTCGGACGCTGCAGCCTTGTCTGCGCCAATTCAGTCGTGACTACCGATGTATCTGCGTACGCCATCGTTGCTGGCAGCCCCGCACGTCAGATCGGCAGGATTGATCGTGATACGGGTGAATATCATTGGGGCTAGTGCCTTTGGCATCAGGAGAGTGTGAGATGTTGCTGTTATCCAGAGATCATGATTTTCAGGTGTTTCTGTCGCCCAGTGAAGCGCTGCCGCATTGCACCAATCCTCCCGCCTTCCACTGGCCCATCTTGAGTGCCGAGAGCCGCTATACCTTCGAGTTACTGAAGCGCGATACGGGCGAATGTCTGTGCCGAGAGCAGGTCCGTTCGCCGGTGTTGTGCGATACCTTGCTGGCCCTCGGCGAGTATCAATGGCGCGTCACGGACGACATGGGTGATAGCTCGGAATGGCTGCCGTTTACCATCAGCGGCGATGAGCCTGATTACCTTCCTCCAGTACCAGCGCAGTTGTTTGCGGCCTGCGAAGCGCGGGATCAATGGATGCTGTATCTCGATGAGGACATTGCCGAGGTGCGCGAGCATGCGCAGGAGGATCTCGCGCGAATGAAAGCGACAGCGCAGGTTGCGCTGAACAATAGTCTGCCTGCCTATCCTGACCATTATCGTGATGGTCGTGAGAGTTATAAGCGATTAGCCATACATCAAATTCGAGAGTGGGTTGATCGGGACCTGATGTCGCTTTGCCTGCTGTACCGCATCGAAGACGATCAAGCTGCCGGAGAGGCGGCGGTCGAGCGTCTACTCAAATTAGCGGAATGGAGCACGGACGGTCCTGCGACTCTCGTGCGACCGTGCCAATGGGGCGATGAAGTCGGGCTGTCTCTGGCGCGCAATGTCTTCCTTGCCTATCACTGGCTACGGCCTCTACTGGCAGAAGGTGAGCGTGCATTCGTGCGTTCACTGTTGATTCGCGTGGCAGAGCAGATGGTGCTGCGTTTACAGCAGGATGATTTTGCTCAATATCCCGGCCATTCGCATACCTCACGCTTGCCTGCCTACCTTGGAGTAGCGGCTCTGGTGCTACACAAGGAGCATGACCGCGCGAAGTGCACGCAATGGATGCAACAAGCACTTGATCTCTACCAGGGCGTTCTACCGTTCTACGGTAGTGCCGATGGCGGGTGGGCAGAAGGCGCCTTTTACTCCTCCTCTTATACCAAGTGGTTTCATCCGTTCTTTCTGGCGGTGGAGCGCCTCTCAGGGTTTTCTTTTTATCAGCATCCTTTCTATAAGAATTATCTGAAATATTGCCGAGATTTTGTCGTGGCGGACAATGATCTTCATCCGTTCGGTGATGGCTTCTGGTGTCGACCTGAAGGTAAGGAGTGGCCGGGTTTCTTTGCTCAGAATCCGCTTCGCATCTATGCACAACGCTTTGGCAGCGTGGCAGATATCGAGCACTGTCGCCTGTTGGAAGACAGGATCGAGATCTACTCGCTTCACTTGCTGGACGTCATCCCAACGTTGGATCAGGTACGTTTAACACACGAACGTATTGAGCAGCAGACAAGGACTGAGCATCAGGATCCTGGTGACTCCCGTCATGCCTTCTACCCGCATGCCGGGCATGGTCTCGAACGCTTCGGGAGGGTGGAGTTGCGCTACCGTTGCAGCCCCTTCGGCAACAGCTCTCATCGCCATGCCGACCAGGGAAATATCAGTCTCATCGACAACGGTCACTCGCTACTATGTCCCACCGGCAGCTATGGCTACGCTTTCGGTAGTCAGCATCATCGCGAGTGGACGCGCACCTCGCGCGCACATAACGTTCCACTGATCGCGGGGGAAGGGCAGCTGCTGGATGATCCCGTCGCTACTGCGCAGCTTCTCTCACGTGATCAGCGTGAGAACGCCATGGTGGTACGTCTGGACATGAGCGCTGCCTATGCAGGGGGTATTCGTGTCATTCGCACCCTCGTGCTGCTACGTGACGCTGGCCTCGTGATACACGATGAACTCTCGGCAGAACAGCCCTTCGCGGTGGAGTGGAATTTGCACTCGGCGGTGGCCTGTGCGCAACAGCAAACGACCTTTACCTTGAGCGCCGGGCAGCGTGACTATCGGCTACGGCTGAACAGTCATCCTGACCTGACACCGACGCTGCAGCATGGCTATGTGCAGTCCGGCGGCGGCGAGTCGAACGAGGAGCACGACATCATCGACAGCGATGCGCGTCAGGATGTCAGCCACATGACCTGGAGACTGGCGGCCCGCACGCGGCACCACGTTATCGCCAGCTGTTTTAGCCAGGATGTCAGCCAGGGGGGCGACCAGAGCGAAAATCAGGCGCCACGGATCCGGCTGGGTGATCAGACGCTCAGCATCCACTGGGCTGACGAGTCGCTCATGGTCAGGCGTAGTGATGTCAGTCTGGTGAGTTGATGCGCTCGCGTGTCGTGCATTGCTCGTGTCATGTGGTGATGAGGAGTTGGCTGATGCCCGCCTTCCTTATGTCTCAGCATTTAATGTGAGGACATGCACCAGTTGAGACCATCGTATCGCCATGAGCGGCTCGCGCGTGGTTGTGATGTTCCTGTTGCCTCTCGCATGGGACAAGAAGGCCTCGCGGTGGTGCATGTCCGTGCCTGCGCCCATCAATGTGCCCATGTTTGGTGCAGCTGATATTCGCGACATGCATTGGCAGGGTGGAACAATGGCCATTGGCAGCGGTATTGATATTTGACTGGCACATCAATTGCACCAGCACAGGAGGGATAACAAGTACAACAAGATACGAGGGAATGTCGTGAACAAGAAAATTGCTGCCGCAATGCTGTCCGCCTGTGTCGGTTTCTCGCTGGCCAATGTCGCCCAGGCGGAAGAGGGGCCGATCAAGGTCGGCATTCTGCATTCACTGTCCGGCACCATGGCGATCAGTGAATCGACGCTGAAAGACACCATGCTGATGTTGATCAAGAAGCAGAACGACGCGGGAGGACTGCTGGGCCGCAAGCTTGAGCCCGTCGTGGTCGACCCCGCCTCCAACTGGCCACTGTTTGCCGAGAAGGCACGAGAGCTGCTGGCCCAGGACAAGGTCGACGTGATCTTCGGCAACTGGACCTCGGTGTCACGCAAGTCCGTGCTGCCAGTCATCGAAGAGCTCAATGGCCTGCTGTTCTATCCGGTGCAGTATGAGGGCGAGGAATCCTCCGAGAACGTCTTCTATACCGGGGCGGCGCCCAATCAGCAGGCGATTCCGGCAGTGGATTATCTGATGAACGATGTCGGCGTGAAACGCTGGGTGCTGGCCGGGACCGACTACGTCTATCCGCGTACCACCAACAAGATTCTCGCCGCCTATCTCAAGTCTCACGGCGTGGCCGATGAGGACGTGATGGTCAACTACACCCCGTTCGGTCACTCCGACTGGCAGTCCATCGTGTCTGACATCAAATCCTTCGGCAGCACCGGCAAGAAAACGGCTGTCGTCTCGACCATCAATGGCGATGCCAATGTGCCGTTCTATCGTGAGCTGGCCAATCAAGGCATCAAGGCCGAAGATATTCCGGTCGTCGCCTTCTCGGTGGGCGAGCAGGAGCTTTCCGGTATCGATACCGCGCCGCTGGTCGGCCATCTCGCGGCCTGGAACTACTTCATGAGCGTGGACAGCGACGCCAACTACGATTTCATCGATGAGTGGATCGCCTACACCGGCAAGGAAGATGCGGTCACCAATGATCCGATGGAAGCCCACTACATCGGCTTCAACATGTGGATGGAAGCCGCTCGCAAGGCGGGCAGTGTCGAGGTCGATGCGGTCAAGGACGCCATCATCGGCGTATCCGTTCCCAACCTGACCGGCGGCTACGCCACCATGATGCCCAACCATCACATTACCAAACCGGTGCTGATCGGCGAGATCCAGGACAACGGTCAGTTCTCCGTCGTCTGGCAGACCCCCTCCACCGTGGCAGGCGATGCCTGGTCGGACTATCTGGAAGGCTCGAAAGACCTGATCAGTGACTGGCGCAAACCGATGGAGTGCGGCAACTACAACGTCGTGACCCATTCCTGTGGGGCTCAACAGAACGTCGCCACGCAATGATGCGTAGCACGTTCTGAGAGTGAGGCGGCGCGCATGTGAGCCTGCGTGCCGCCTCGCTGAGTGTCAGTCTCCGAGGTCGCGATGCCCTCGGAGACTGATGACGCCTTCGCGCGTTCACCATGGATGGCCTTCTTGATGTCTATCTCCGTTGCAATGATGTTTCGCTGGTGCTGGCAGAGGATGCTGCTGATCTGTCTTCTGTCATTCCCCCTGTTTGCCGCTGCCCAGTCCGAATCCGCGACTGGGCAGTCAGCGCGTCTGTCTGACAGCGCTGCCCAGACCTTGCTGAATCGACTTGCCGAGGCGCGCAATCCCGCCAAGCCGGCCGTGATCGATGAGATCGCCGTGAGCGGCGATACGCGCGCGCGTGGCTGGCTGGAAGCCTTCTCCTCAAGCAAGCTGGCTCGCCTCAAGAGCGGCGAGCGTTTCCTGATCATCGACAACAACCGTGGGCGTGACTGGGCGGTCTCCGATGCGCTGAGCGGCGACTCCGCCGGCAAGATCTCGCGCCGCGAGATCGATACGCTGCGCATCAACAATTCCCTGCGCGGTCATGTCGATGGTGTGCTGTCGATGATCGATCTCACCTCCGACAATGAGTCGGTTCGTCTACAGGCGGCACGAGGACTGCGTGGCAGTGTCACTGACGCCATGACGGACAAGCTGGGCCTCCTGATCGAGCGCGAGAAGGATGAAAGCGTTCGCGGGGCATTGGAAGAAGCACTGGCGATCCAGCAGCTGGAGGCCCGTGGCGACATGGCCGCGCTGGAGCGTCTCTCCGGAAGTCTCAACAGCGCGGCCATCGCGGCGCTCAACGGTGCCGCCGCCAGTGATGACCCTGAACTGGCCGAGGCAGCCACCTCGGCATTGGCAGGTATCCAGCAGAAGCTCAAGCTCAACCGCGGGTTCGAGACCCTGTACTTCGGCCTGTCACTGGGTTCCGTGCTGGTGCTGGCGGCGATAGGTCTGGCGATCACCTTTGGTGTCATGGGCGTGATCAACATGGCGCATGGCGAACTGATCATGCTCGGCGCCTATACCACCTGGGGCATGCAGCAACTGCTGCCGGGCCAACCTGGGCTGGCGCTGTTGCTGTCGATTCCTGCGGGTTTCCTGGTCGCGGCGGCAGTCGGCGTCATCATCGAGCGCAGTGTCATCCAGCACCTCAAGGGACGTCCGCTGGAAACGCTGCTGGCGACCTTCGGCATCAGCCTGATCCTGCAGCAGCTGGTGCGCACCACCATCTCGCCCTTGAATCGCATCGTGGTCACGCCTGAATGGATGAGCGGCTCGCTGATGGTCAACGAGGCGCTGTCACTGACGCTCAACCGTCTCTACATCATCGGCTTCGCGCTGGTCGTGTTCGCCAGCCTGATGCTGATCATGCGGCGTACCCGTCTCGGGCTCGAGGTGCGGGCGGTGACACAGAACCGTGCCATGGCGCGCTCGATGGGCATCAAGGCGACGCGTGTCGACATCATGACCTTCGCGCTGGGCTCCGGCGTCGCCGGACTCGCCGGTGTCGCGCTCTCGCAGATCACCAACGTCGGTCCGAACCTGGGCCAGAACTACATCATCGATTCCTTCATGGTGGTGGTGTTCGGTGGGGTCGGCAATCTGTGGGGCACGCTGGTGGCGGGCATGTCACTGGGGCTTCTCAACCAGTTCTTGGAGCCCTGGGCGGGCGCGGTACTGGCCAAGATCGTGGTGCTGGTGTTCATCATCCTGTTCATTCAAAAGCGCCCGCGGGGACTCTTCCCGCAGAAGGGCCGCGCCGCGGAGGGTTGATCCATGCCTGATTCACGTTCCTGGCTGGCGCGCCCCTTCACGGAGCGCTCCACCCAGATATTCCTGGCAGTCCTGACACTGTCGGTACTCGCGGTCACGCTGCTGCATGTGCTGCTGCCCGAGAGTAATCCGCTGCATGTCAGCACCTTCACCGTCACCTTGCTGGGCAAGTACCTGTGCTATGCGCTGCTGGCGGTGGCGGTGGATCTCGTCTGGGGCTACCTGGGCATCCTCAGCCTGGGCCACGGCGCCTTCTTCGCGCTGGGCGGTTACGCCATGGGCATGTACCTGATGCGCCAGGTGGGCGACCGCGGCGTGTATGGCAATCCGGAACTGCCGGACTTCATGGTCTTCCTCAACTGGCAGGAGCTGCCGTGGTTCTGGCAGGGCTTTGACATGCCGGCCTTCGCCTTCCTGATGGTGCTGCTGGCACCGGGGCTGCTGGCGCTGGTGTTCGGCTTCCTGGCCTTCCGCTCCCGCGTCACCGGTGTCTATCTCTCCATCATTACCCAGGCGCTGACCTTCGCCTTGATGCTGGCGTTCTTCCGCAACGAGATGGGCTTTGGCGGCAACAACGGCCTGACTGACTTCAAGGACATGCTGGGCTTCGATCTGCGCACGGATGCCATGCGCGTCGCGCTGTTCATCGCCAGTGGTGTGGCGCTGGGACTCGGTTATCTGCTGTGTCGCGGCATCGTCGGCTCCAAGCTCGGGCGCGTGAGCATCGCCTGTCGCGACGCCGAGGCACGCACGCGCTTTCTGGGCTATCGCGTCGAACGTGTCCAGCTGTTCATCTTCGTGGTCTCGGCGATGCTGGCCGGAGTGGCGGGAGCGCTGTATGTGCCGCAGGTCGGCATCATCAATCCCGGCGAGTTCTCGCCGCTGTTCTCCATCGAGGTGGTGGTGTGGGTGGCGCTCGGCGGCCGCGCGACGCTCTACGGCGCCGTGCTGGGCGCGCTGATCGTCAATTACGCCAAGACGGTGTTCACCGGCATCATGCCGGACGCCTGGCTGTTCGCTCTCGGCGGTCTGTTCGTGCTGGTCACCGTGCTGTTGCCCAAGGGCATCGCCGGCCTGTTCGTCCAGCGTGGCTGGGGCAGGCGCTCGTCGTCCAAGGCGAAGATTGATCCGGCGAGCGCGACTCGTCCCACCGAGCAGGAGGCCACGGCATGAGCCTGTTGAAAGAGATGGCGACGCGGGATCGCGTGTTCGACTTCCTGACCCCGCGCGTCTCGCCGGTGGATGTGACTCATGGGCCGATCCTCTATCTGGAGGATGTCAGTGTCAGCTTCGATGGCTTCAAGGCGATCAACGACCTCAATCTGACCATCGACGATGGCGAGCTGCGCTGCATCATCGGCCCCAACGGCGCGGGCAAGACCACGATGATGGACATCATCACCGGCAAGACGCGCCCCGACAGTGGCTCGGTGTGGTTCGGCAGCCGCCACGATCTGCTGCACATGAGTGAGCCCGAGATCGCCACCCTGGGCATCGGTCGCAAGTTCCAGAAGCCCACCGTCTTCGAGGCGCTCAGCGTGTTCGAGAATCTCGAACTCGCGATGGCCACCGACAAGCGCATCTTCCCGACCCTGACCGCGCGCATGACCGGCGAGACTCGGGATCGGATCGAGGAAGTGCTGCAGACGATTCATCTCAAGGAATGGCATGCGCGCGAGGCGGGCATCCTGTCCCACGGCCAGAAGCAGTGGCTGGAGATCGGCATGCTGTTGATGCAGAAACCGCGTCTGCTGCTGGTCGATGAGCCGGTGGCCGGCATGACCGAGCAGGAGATGGAGCGCACCGCGGAGCTGCTGACCAGCCTGGCGGGACGTCAGTCGGTGGTGGTGGTCGAGCATGATATGGGCTTCGTGCGCTCCATCGCGCGCAAGGTCACGGTGCTGCATCAGGGCTCGGTACTGGCGGAAGGCAGCATGGATGCGGTATCGAGCGACCCCAAGGTCGTCGAGGTCTACCTGGGAGAGAGTGACGGATGACGCAAGCGCAGATGACCGATACCCCGATGCCCCACGCATCGCCGACCCATGACGTGGCGCCGCTGCTGAGCATCGAGTCGCTCAATCAGTTCTACGGCGAGAGTCATACGCTGTGGGATCTCACGCTGGAGATTCCCGCCGGCCAATGCACCTGCGTGATGGGCCGCAACGGTGTCGGCAAGACCACCTTGATGAAGTGCATCATGGGTGAGGAGAGCGTCCGTGACGGCAAGCTGCTGTATCGCGCCGAGGGCGAGGGCGAGGGCGGTAGTGGTGAGAACAGCAGTGGCGATGCCAGTGGCCACGAGCCGCTTGATCTGACACGTCGCAAGCTCGAGGAGCGCGCCCGCCTGGGCGTCGGCTATGTCCCCCAAGGACGTCAGATCTTCCCGATGATGACGGTGGAAGAGAACCTGCGCACCGGGCTCGCCGTGCGCCGTGATGGTCTGCGTCAGATTCCCGAGCGCATCTATGAGCTGTTTCCCGTGCTCAAGGAGATGCGCCACCGGCGCGGGGGCGACCTGTCCGGCGGCCAGCAGCAACAGCTCGCCATCGGCCGCGCGCTGGTGATCGAACCGCGCCTGCTGATCCTCGATGAGCCCGGCGAAGGCATCCAGCCCAATATCGTCGCCCAGATAGGCGAGGTCATCCGCCGCCTGATCAAGGAAGACGGCCTGACGGTGCTGCTGGTCGAGCAGAAGCTGCCCTTCGCGCGCAAGTACGCCGATCGCTTCGTGATCATGGATCGCGGCCGGCGGGTGGCCGAAGGCGAGATCGCGGCGCTGTCCGATGAACTGATCAAGCAGCACCTGACCGTATGACCATCCAGCGCATGATTTCCGCAGACGGCGCGACGGATGTCGCGTCCGGCCATCGCTTCGATGATCAGCGTCAGTGGCAGGCCTCGCTGGCGCTGCGCTTCGAGACCGACACCCGCGATGGCGCAGGCCCCATCACGCGACTGACGCGTCGTCGTCATCACGGCCCGCTGCGCGTGCAGCGCCCTTTCTATCCGGAAGGCCGCCACGGATGCTGCCATGTCTATCTGCTGCACCCTCCCGGCGGGCTGGTCAGTGGTGATGCGCTGCATATCACGGCAGAGGTCGAGCAGGGCGCGCAGGTGCTGTTGACCACGCCGGCGGCGGCCAAGCTCTACAAGGCGGATCGCAACGGCGTGGCCTGGGGCCAGCATACGCATCTCAAGGTCGCCAACGGCGCCACGCTGGAATGGCTGCCTCAGGAGACGCTGGCCTTCAATGGCTCGCGCGGCGAGCAGACCACCACCCTCGAGCTTGAGGGCAATGCCCGTTGTCTGGGCTGGGAAGTGCTGGCACTCGGCCGGCCCGTCGGTGAGCTGCCCTTCGTCAGCGGCCATCTGGAACAACGCTTTCGCCTGGCGCGTGACGGCAAGCCAGTGTGGATCGAGCGCCAGTCGCTGGACCCGCTGCATCCGCGCTTCATGGGGCGCTGGGGGCAGGGCGGCTGCAGTGTCCAGGCCACGCTGTGGGCGGTCGGGCTTGCAGATGAGGCGGCGGCCATCGAGGCTCTGCGCGAGGCGATGCCTGCCACTCCGCGATGGGCGGTGACGCGCCGCGAGGGCGTGCTGCTGCTGCGCTATCTCGGCCATGAACGCAACGAGGCCTGGGCGCTGTGCCAGCAGGCATGGCAGATCCTGCGCCCGCTGATGACCGGGCGCGAGGCACAGGTGCCACGTATCTGGCTGACCTGACCTCGAGAGCCCCCACGCAATGACAACCACAAGAGCCACGACATGGAACTGACGCCAAGAGACAAGGACAAGCTGTTGCTGTTTACCGCAGCACTGCTGGCCGAGCGCCGCAAGGCCAAGGGCCTCAAGCTCAACTATCCGGAATCCATCGCGTTGATCAGCGCCGAGATTCTGGAAGGCGCACGCGAAGGATTGAGTGTGGCTGAGCTGATGGGGCGGGGGGCAGAGGTGCTGACCCGTGATGACGTGATGGAAGGCATCGCCGAGATGATTCCCGAGGTGCAGGTCGAGGCGACCTTCCCGGATGGCACCAAGCTGGTGACCGTTCACAACCCCATCGTGTGAGGTGAGCAATGATGATTCCCGGTGAATATCAGGTGGCGGACGGCGAGATCTCTCTCTGCGAGGACCGCCTGCGCACCACGCTCTCGGTCGGCAATCGCGGCGACCGACCGATCCAGATCGGCTCGCACTATCACTTTGCCGAGGCCAACCCGGCGCTGGTGTTCGATCGCGAGGCCGCCCTCGGACAGCGCCTGGACATCGCCGCGGGCACGGCGATTCGCTTCGAGCCCGGACAGACGCGTGACGTCACGCTGATTCCCTTCGCCGGCAGTCGCCATATCTATGGCTTCCGTGGCGAGGTGATGGGACAGCTCAAGGATGACGGCAGTGTCGAGCGCTGAGCGAGTGACAACCTTTCCGTCAAGGCGTCAGGCAATGGCGCCGACAGGCATTTACCTTGGAGCTCATTCAGAGACTGCGGCTCAGGGATCAAGAGGCAACCCATGAAGATAACGCGACAGGCCTATGCCGACATGTACGGCCCGACCACTGGTGACCGCGTGCGTCTGGGCGATACGGCGCTGTGGATCGAGGTGGAAAAGGACTTCACCCACTATGGCGAAGAGGTGAAGTTCGGCGGTGGCAAGGTGATTCGCGATGGCATGGGCCAGAGTCAGCGCGCTGATGAGAGCGTGATGGATACCGTGATCACCAATGCGCTGATTCTGGACTGGTGGGGCATCGTCAAGGCGGATGTCGGTCTCAAGGCCGGGCGCATCGCGGCCATCGGCAAGGCCGGCAATCCCGACACCCAGCCTGACGTGGATATCGTGATCGGCCCGGGCACCGAGATCATCGCCGGTGAGGGCAAGATCCTGACTGCCGGCGGTGTGGACCCGCATATTCATTTCATCTGCCCACAGCAGGTGGAAGAGGCGCTGATGAGCGGCATCACCACCATGCTCGGCGGTGGCACGGGGCCGGCCACCGGCACCAATGCCACCACCTGTACGCCGGGGCCCTGGCATATCGGCAAGATGCTGCAGGCGGTGGACAGCCTGCCGATGAACATCGGCTTGCTCGGCAAGGGCAATGCCTCGTTGCCCGAGGGGCTGGTGCAGCAGATCGAGGCCGGCGTGATCGGCCTCAAGCTTCACGAGGACTGGGGCACATCGCCGGCCTCCATCGACAACTGTCTGACAGTCGCCGATGCCTACGACGTGCAGGTGGCGATCCATACCGACACCCTGAATGAATCAGGCTTCGTCGAGGATACCCTGGCGGCCTTCAAGGACCGTTGCATCCACACCTTCCACACCGAAGGCGCCGGTGGCGGCCATGCGCCGGACATCATCACCGCCTGTTCGCGGCCCAACGTGCTGCCGTCCTCCACCAACCCGACGCGTCCCTACACCGTCAACACGGTGGATGAGCATCTCGACATGCTGATGGTCTGCCACCACCTGGACCCGAGCATCCCCGAGGATGTGGCCTTCGCCGATTCGCGCATTCGCCGCGAGACCATCGCCGCCGAGGACATCCTGCATGATCTGGGTGTCATCTCGATGATGTCCTCGGATTCCCAGGCGATGGGCCGTGTGGGCGAGGTGATCTGCCGCACCTGGCAGACCGCGCACAAGATGCGCGAGCAGCGCGGCCTGCTGGCGGAGGATGCCGAACGCGGCACCGACAACTTCCGTGCCCGCCGTTATATCGCCAAGTACACCATCAACTCGGCCATTACCCACGGTATCGCCCATGAGGTCGGCTCCATCGAGGTCGGCAAGCTGGCGGATCTGGTGCTGTGGTCACCGGCGTTCTTCGGCGTCAAACCGGCCTGCATTCTCAAGGGCGGCATGATCGCCGCCGCGCCGATGGGCGACCCGAATGCCTCGATTCCCACGCCACAGCCAGTGCATTACCGCCCGATGTTCGGCGCCTTCGGCAAGGCAGCCAGCGCCACGCGCCTGACCTTCGTCTCTCAGGCGGCACTCAAGGCCGGTGTCGGCGAGGCCCTCGGACTCGACAGCCCGTTGTCCGCCTGTCGCGACGTACGCCAGGTGCGCAAGCGTGACATGAAACTCAACGATGCCTGCCCGGAGCTCAAGGTCGACCCCGAGACCTACGAAGTCTTCGCCGACGGTGAACTTCTGACCTGTGAGCCTGCCACCGAGCTGCCCCTGGCCCAGCGCTATCACCTGTTCTGAAGACCTGTTCTGAGGGCCTGTTTCAAGAGCCTGTTCTGATTCCCTATTCGAGATTGACGCCATGATGGAACTGATACATCGCCTGCCAGACGCCAGTGGCTCAGGCGACCCAGCGAGCGCTCACACCGAGGCGGAGCCTCTGGATACCTTGACTCTGCCGCTGGAGCTGCGCATCCGCGGGCGGCTGCGTGCCACCACGGACGGCGGGCGCGAGGTCGGCCTGTTTCTGGATCGCGGACCGGTGCTGCGTGACGGCGATCGGCTGGCCTCGCGCGAGGGCGAGGTGATCCGCATCCGCGCCGCGGATGAGCCGGTAGTGACTGCCCACATCGCCGCCGGGCGTCCGATGGCGGCGCTCTGCTATCACCTGGGCAATCGCCATGTGCAGCTGGCGATCGGCATGCATACGCCTGACGCTGATGCTGAAGCCAAGGGCGAAACCGGCTGGGTGCGCTTCCCGCCGGACCACGTGCTGGAAGCGCTGGCCGAGCGCCTTGGCGCGACCCTCACTCATCACGAGGCGCCCTTTGATCCTGAGCCGGGCGCCTATGCCCAGGCGGGACAGGGGGCTCATTCTCACGATCATGGTCATTCTCACGACCCTGCCCATGGGCATGAGCACAGCCACGGTCATTCTCACAGCCACGCCCATGAGCACACGCATGAGCACTGATGCCATGGCGGGCCTGCCGGCTCAGGAGGACCTGGCACTGCTGGGGCTCCTGCAGCTGGTGAGTCCGGCCTTGCCCATCGGTGCCTTTGCCTGGTCCCAGGGGCTGGAAAGTGCCTTCGAACTGGGGTGGGTCACTCAGGAGCAGGAGCTTGGCGAGTGGATCGACGGCGTGCTGGAAGACGGGCTCGGCCGTTGCGAACTGCCGTTGCTGGTGCGCCTGCAGCAGGCATGGGCCGAGGAGGATGCGGCGGCGCTCAACGAATGGGATGGCTGGCTCAAGGCGACACGCGAAACTGCCGAACTCAGCGATGAGGACGCGCGTCTCGGGGCGGCGCTGCTGCGTCTGCTCAGAAGCCTCGAACGTGAACCGCCAGCGGCGCTGATGCCCGAGACACCGGGCTACGTCACGGTGTTCGCCTGGGTAGCGCACCAGCGCGGGGTGCCACTGCGCCAGACCTTGATCGGCTTCGCCTGGGCCTGGCTGGAAAACCAGCTGGCGGTGGCCTGCAAGGCCATGCCGCTGGGGCATACCGCCGCGCAGCGCCTGACCGAGCAACTGCGCCCCCGCGTGGTGGAGGTCGTCGCACAGGCGCTTGAGCGCCCGGATGCAGCGCTTGGCCCGATACTGCCGGGGCTGGCACTCGCCTCCGCACAGCACGAAACACAATATTCCCGTCTGTTCAGGAGTTGAGCAAACGCCGCCTGTCCTGAGGCGGCGGCGCCTGAACCGACCGACACGAACGCCTGATATCTCACGAGAAAGGAAGCTGTCATGAAGCATTGTCTACGCGTAGGAGTGGGTGGGCCCGTTGGCTCCGGCAAGACGGCGCTGTTGCGTCAGCTGTGTCTGGCCCTGCGCGATCACTACGACATCGGGGTGGTCACCAATGACATCTACACCCGCGAAGATGCCGATTTCCTGCTGCGTCATGAAGCACTGGAGGCAGACCGTATTCTCGGCGTCGAGACCGGCGGCTGTCCGCATACCGCGATCCGCGAAGACGCCTCGATGAATCTGGCGGCCATCGATGATCTCCAGGCGCGTCATCCGAACATGGAGCTGGTGCTGGTGGAATCCGGCGGTGACAACCTGTCCGCGACCTTCAGTCCCGAACTTTCCGATCTCACGCTCTATGTGATCGACGTCTCGGCAGGCGACAAGATTCCGCGCAAGGGCGGGCCGGGCATCACCAAGTCCGACCTTCTGATCATCAACAAGATCGACATCGCCGAGCAGGTGCACGCCTCGCTTGAGGTGATGGACCGTGACTCGCGCAAGATGCGCGGCGAGCGGCCCTTCGTGTTCGCCAACCTGTATGACGGCGTCGGCCTGGAAGAGATCATCGCCTTCATTCTGGATCGCGGCATGCTGCCGGAGCGCCGCCCGGAAAAGCTGGCCGCACAGGCCTGACGGCGCAGCGGTTTCTGCCGCTAGCCTGTCGCTCATTATCTCTCGGCATTCGCCTCTCCACGGGTGTCGGGGGTATTCATCACCATCTTGTTCAGGAATGACACATGAAGCGTTCTCACTCCGCACTGCTGGCCACCGCACTGTTGCTGGTGGCGACCTCGGCCTCCGCACATCCGGGCCATGATGCCCAGGGACTGATGGCCGGTTTGACGCATCCCTTCACCGGGCTGGATCACCTGCTGGCCATGCTGGCCATCGGGATCTGGAGCGCGCGCCAGTCACGGGCCTTGAGGCTTGCCACGCCGCTGCTGATGGTCATCGGCATGCTGGCGGGGGCCGGTATTGCGCTTCTCAGCGGTGGTCAGGCGCCGCATGCGCTGATCGCCGAGCAGGGCATCCTGCTCTCGGTGCTGGTGTCCGGTGCTCTGGTGGCATTGCTGCTGCGTCTGCCGACTCTGGCTGGCGCCGTCATGGTGGCCGGCTTCATGGCCTTCCATGGCTTCGCCCACGCGCTGGAAATGCCCGCGGCTGGCAGTGCCATGGGTTACATGGCGGGCTTCGTGGTCGCGACACTGGCCCTGGCGTTGCTGGGCCGTGCAGTGGGTCAGCGCCTGATGAGCGTGCCAACCATCGCGTCTCGTCTGGTAGGCGGGGCAGTGATGGCCTCTGCCGTGATGATGGCGGTCTGATCGTCACCTGACATTCTGCTCACGACGAGAAACGCCCCGCTGGCTTGCCAGCGGGGCGTTTTCTTTCTTTCTGGTGCTGATGAGACAAGAAGATGGAGCGGTTCATCAGAAAATGGCTGACGGAAGATTATGTTATAACGTATCATTTGTCGCATCTGATGATCGAGAAACCAGCGGTCCCCCACGTCCAGGCACTCACCTGACCCTCGGCCTGACCCTGCGCCGGCAAGGATGCCGTCATGCGCGCACGACGTGGCCAAGACCCTATCCTATCGAGGTACCGCCTGATGACTTCCCCACGAGTGTCTCCAACGCAATCCCCGTCTCAAGCCCTGTCGCGGCCCCTGCCACAATCCCTGCCAGTCACTGTGCTGTCCGGTTTTCTGGGCGCCGGCAAGACGACGCTGCTCAATCACATCCTGGCCAACCGCGAAGGGCGGCGAGTCGCGGTGATCGTCAATGACATGAGCGAGGTCAATATCGACGCCGCCATGGTGCGTGGCGCACCCGGCACAGGCAGCGAGGTGGCGCTCAATCGCGCCGAGGAGCAGCTGGTGGAGATGAGCAATGGCTGCATCTGCTGCACGCTGCGCGAGGACCTGCTCATCGAGGTGCGCCGGCTGGCCGAGGAGGGGCGCTTCGACTGCCTGGTGATCGAGTCCACCGGCATTTCCGAGCCACTGCCGGTGGCGGAAACCTTCACCTTCGAGGATGAGGATGGCCAGTGCCTCTCCGATGTCGCGCGCCTCGACACCATGGTCACCGTCGTGGATGGCGCCAACTTCCTTGCTCAGTATCGCGAGGCGCAGTCACTGGCCGACGCCGGGGAAAGCCTCGGCGAGGACGATGAGCGCAATGTCGCCGACCTGCTGGTTGACCAGATCGAGTTCTGCGATGTGCTGTTGATCAGCAAGACGGACATGATCGAGGCAACCCAGCTGGATGAGCTGACGGCCGTGCTGCGCTCGCTCAACCCGGAGGCCGAGATTCTGCCCATGGCTCAGGGCGCCGTGCCGCTTTCCAAGGTGCTGGATACCGGTCGCTTCAGTTTCGATCGTGCACAGCAAGCACCGGGCTGGCTGAAGGAGATGCGCGGCGAGCACGTGCCGGAGACCGAGGAATACGGCATCTCGAGCTTCTCCTACCATTCGCGCGTGCCGTTCCATCCCGAGAAATTTTACCAGCTGCTCCACGGTGACTGGTTCGGTGGCAAGCTGTTGCGCTCCAAGGGCTTCTTCTGGCTGGCCACGCGCCCGCAGTTCGCGGGGCAGTGGAACCAGGCCGGTGGCATCGCCCACTACGGGTTCGGCGGCATGTTCTGGAAGGCGGTACCGAAGGTCGAATGGCCCGAAGACCCCGAGTATCTGGCGTCGATCCAGGAAAAATGGCAAGAGCCCTTCGGCGACATGCGCCAGGAGCTGGTGTTCATCGGCCAGAACCTGGAGGAAGCCCGTATCCGCCAGGCGCTGGACGACTGTCTGCTCGATGACGCCACGCTGCTGGCGGGCAAGGAAGCCTGGCGTGACTTGCCGGACCCGTTCCCCGCCTGGGAATGAGTGATGGGCAGATAGTGCCCGATGACTCGCGCGCCCCATGACAACGCCCCACTGATCATTGGTCAGTGGGGCGTTGTCATGGTGGATGAGAAGACGTCAGCGCCAGCCCTGCTGGCCAGAGCATTACATCCCGAAGGCAAAGCTCCTTGAGGGGACGCCCGGCAAGTCTCTTATCGGCGTGAGGGCGCGTGCATAGTGGGCCAGCAGGCTCATGGTGTAGCGGCTCCGAGCCTCGAACGGTTCATCGTGACACAACGAATCAGCATCAATCAGGCTATCGACCTGACGAAAGATCAGCTGCTCCGGAATCAGGCACAGGTGATTGTTCTTTGTCCCGCTCATGCGCAGCTCGGCAATGGGATACACCCCGTTGTCTGCCGCAGATACCCCTGCCAGCAATCCAGCCTTGTGCCCCAGCTCATGTTGGGTGCACAGCATGAGAAAGTTCTTGGCCGCCGGTGTGGCCATGCCATGCCACTCGGGAGTGACCAGAATCACGGCATGGGCTGCCTGCACCCGTTGTCGAAGGTCCGGCATGTCGGACCAATGGCCTTCATGACTGTCCAGATCAGTGTCCCACAAGGGGAGTGGTGTCTTGCCAAGGTCAAGAATGTCACAGTCCGCAAAGCCGCTAGAAAGGGCCTGGCGCTCCAGGAATCGTGCGCATCGCAGGCTGGCGGATTCTGGGCGTTGACTGGCGACGATGATCATCAGGTGCAAGTTCATGGTGAGTTCCTTGGGAGTGTCATTGGGTAGGTGCAGGTTGGCTGCGTTGAGCGACATGTCGCTTGAGTGAGAATCCGAGAGGGAGAGTCAGGGCCGTGAGAATGCACAAGGTGCCAAGCCATTGAAGCGGTCCGAATGACTCGTCCATCCATAGGAAGCCCAATACCGTCGCGGTCAGCGGACTCAAGGTCCCCAGCAGAGAGGCGGAGAAGGCGGACATTTTCTGGATGCCGGCGAACCAGAGCCCATACCCGAGCACGCCCCCCAGAAGGATCAGGTATCCGTAGCCAAGCAGATGAAGAGGATCGAGGGAGGTGGGGATCCCTTCCGACCAGCCAGCCAGGGGCAGCAGCAAGAGCCCGCCGAACATCAGTTGCCAACCAGTCAGGCTCAATTGGCTGACGTCGGGCGGACGTGCCCAGCGTTTGCTCAAGACGATGCCGGCTGCCATCGAGAGCGCGCCGAGCAGGGCAAATCCGAGTCCCGCCGGGTCCAGCCCGTTCTGACCGGGAGTGACCAGCAGCACCACACCCCCCACGCCGAAGCCACATTGCAGTACTGCCGTCACGCTGAAGCCGGTGCCTAGCCACCAGCGGCTCAATAGCAGTACCCACACCGCCTGGCTGGCCAGCAGCAGTGCGGCCAGGCTACCGGGAATGCGGTAGGCAGCGGCGAACAGGCAAGTGAAGAACAGCCCGATATTGAGCGTGCCGAGCACCATGGCCTTCAACCACCACCCACCTGTCAGGGTCTGCCGAGTCCAGAGAAGCATGAGTATCCCAGCGGGGATGGCGCGGATGGCCGCTGCAGTGAAGGGGGTATCCGGGGGCAGCAGGGTCTGCGTCACCAGATAGGTGCTGCCCCATATGATCGGAGCCATGGCGGTCATGGCCAGGCTCCTGGCGTTGGTGAGCGGCATGACTGTCTCTCCTGAAAGTATCTTTCTTAAAAGATATATTTACAGTACTCGCAAATCTCCAGAGATCAAAGTATCTTTTTGAAAAGATATTCAGGAGAGACATGATGACGGATGGTGTGGATCGTATTCTTGCGCAGTGGGAGGTGGCTCGCCCCGACCTGGATTGTCGGCCGATGGGCATTTTCGGACGTCTTCGCCGAGCTGGTCGATTGTTCAGTCCAGCCATGGAACAGGTGTTCGAGAGGTTTGGCCTGTCTGCTGTCGAGTTCGATATCCTGGCGACGCTGCGACGTGCTCGAGAACCGCTGACGCCAACTCAGCTGTATCAGACGTTGATGCTCTCTTCTGGCGCCATGAGCACGCGGATTGATCAGTTGGTGAAGCGAGGGCTGTTGCAGCGACAGGCCAGTGATGAAGATCGGCGCAGCAATCGCGTCGTGTTGACGAAGGAAGGGCGTCGTCTGATCGACGATGCCCTGGCGGGGCATGTCGAGAACCTGCATCAGTTGGCGAGTGTGCTGGACAGTGAGGAGCAGGAGCAGCTTGCCCGTCTATTGCGCAAGCTGCTGATTGACACAGAAAAGTAGTCGTCTCGCCGTTCGGCGTTCCGGCATCCCGTCAGTGTCTGAGAGGCTCACTCGACTCGCTTTCGTGGATCAGGTGCGTCGGGGGCTGTGCGGGAGGCCAGACGCGAGAGCCGTGCCGATACGCTGCTCAAGGCAAACAGCGAGGCGGCGAGGCACACGATGGTCGGGCTGGCGTATCTCGCGACCCATCAAGATGTCTCGGCGCTCTCACTCACGCAGGTCGCTGAATGGCTCAAGGGCAATGCGACTCTTGCAACGCCTCACATGTGACGGTGCGTGAGGCGCTGCGCCATCTTCTCAGTGCCGGACTTCTGGTCAGTAAACCCTACGAGGGCGTGCGAGTGAGGCATTTCGACACGCCCACCTCGCACAGCTCTATGCCTATCGTGCGGGGCTGGAAAGAATGGCCTTCTGCATTCTCTGGCCACTCAAGATGCCATCGGACGTCGTGACAGTGAAGGCGCGATCATCGCTGAGCTCCACCTGCATGGATGGTGCCACGAAGCTTCTGACAATGAGTTCCTGCTGGCGGACTGGGAGCGGATACTGCCTCATCTTCAGTGCTATTTCGTGCTGCATCAGCGTGCCCATCAACGGCCAGGGCCTTCGCGCGAGGCGCATGATCGTTATGTCGAACTTGCGACAGGATCATCGCTTTCGGACATGCTCGCGCATATTGATGAGCATATGCATCAAGGCATGAGCAAAGTCCTGGATCTCGTCGTCGAGTGAGTTGAGACAAGTGTGCAAGCATGAAAACGCCCCGTAGGCATCAACCTATGGGGCGTTTTCATGCTTGCAGATTGATCAGGCCAAGAACATGCGCATGGTTTGCGGAGCAGTCCAGATACTGTTGGATTGAGTAGAAATACGGCTATTTTTATAGACAAAGGTCTCGTTATTGCGATGATAATTTGACCTTTTACGCGCTATGCCGCTAAGTTCTGTGCTATCTGGTCTGCTTTCTAGTCCACTTGGGGGTGAGAGGCTTGCCGAATAACACCTCAGCAGACGAGTCAGGAATAGACTCGTAGAGAGCGGTCCAGATATGTCCATGCCAATAATCATAACAATCAAAGGGATTCGACAATGAAGCGAGTCATGCTTGCCGCCACGCTGTTAGCCGCCGCCTTGGGTACCACGACCGCGCATGCCGAGAAGATCGTGTTTGCCATCGGGGGAAGTCCCAACAGTCTGCAGGGCCAGACCGCGCAGTACTTCGCCGATAGCCTGCAAGCCCGGCTCGGTGATGAGCATCAGGTCGAGTACTACCACAGTGGGCAGCTGGGGGATGAGCGCCAGCTGATCCAGAAGCTGCGCCTGGGTACGGTCGACCTGGCCGCGATTTCCTCGGTGATGTCGTCCGTGTCACCAAGCTTCGCCCTGTTCGACATGCCGTTCATGGTCAAGGACCGCGAGCACCTCAAGCGCATCGATGACGAGATCGTGATGACGGATCTGGCCGAGGATGCCAAGTCCAAGGGCCTCAAGCTGGTCTCCACCTGGGAGAACGGCTTCCGTCAGATCACCAACAACGAGCATCCGATCGTTGCGCCAGAAGACCTGGACGGGCTGAAGCTGCGTACCCCACAGAGCGAATGGCGGACCGGCATGTTCAACGCCTGGGGCGCCAACCCGACACCGATGGCCTTCTCGGAAGTCTTCGTGGCGCTGCAGACCGGGGTCGTCGATGGTCAGGAGAACCCGCTGTCCAACATCGATGGCGCCAAGTTCCAGGAGGTGCAGAAGTACCTGTCACTCTCCAATCATGTCTATTCGCCCATCTGGTTGACCAGCAGTCAGGCCGGCTGGAACAAGATGCCCGGGGACGTGAAGGCAGCGATTGCCGAAGTCTCCGCCGAGACTCAGAGCTGGGCCTTCGCCAAGGGTGCGGAGCTTGATGACAAGCTGCTGGCAAGCCTCAAGGCGGGTGGCATGGCCGTCAACGAGGTGGACCGGGATGCCTTCGTCAAGGCGAGCACATCGGTCTATGAAGCGTTCTCCTCCAAGGTTGATGGAGGCCAGGCGCTGGTCGATCGCGCCATGGCCTTGGCTGAGGAGTAATTCATGAGCTCGCATTCCCATGCGGCCAAGGCAGCCTTCCCCACCGAGAGTGGGGAAGGGCTGACGGCCAAGGCTGACTTGACAGTGCTGGACAGGATCAACCGTGTGGTAGAACGCTGCCTTGAGGTATTTACCGTCGGCCTGCTGTTGTCGCTGACGGTGATCGTGCTGGCGGCAGTGGCCTTGCGTACCTTCGGTGGCTCCTTGCCGTGGTATGACGAGGTCGCCTCGATCAATCTGGCATGGCTCAGCTTCTATGGCGCTTGTCTCGCGGCCTTGAAGCGTTCGCATATGGGCTTTCCCGGCTTGATAGCCAAGTCGCCTGTTGCTCTGCGCAGTGTGCTTTTCGTTATCTCTGAGCTAATCGTCATCGGGTTCTTCGTCACGGTCGGCTGGTTCGGATATAGAGTATTGGACGTCCTCGCCTGGGACTCTTTGATCGCGTTGCCGAGTATTGGCCTGAACGTCACCCAATCGGTGATTCCTCTTAGCGCAGTACTGTTCATCCTCTGCGAGCTTCTGAGCATGCCACAGGCATGGCGCAAGATGTGTGAGGGCGTCAACAGTGAAGAGGAAGAGATCGCGGAAGCCATCCGCCTGGCCGAGGAAGACCTCAAGGAGCACCGCTCATGACGCTACTGATCATTATCGCGGCCCTGTTCGCACTGGTGCTGATCAACGTTCCCATCGCGGTTGCCATCGGCACGGTGGGGGTCGTGGGGGTGGTGATCTTCATGGGCGTGGACGCGCTGGTGAACGTGCCGCTGACGCTCTTCAATGGCGCGACCAAGTTCCCGCTGATCGCGATTCCGCTGTTCATCCTCGCCGGTGCGCTGATGAATACCTCCGGCATATCCATGCGCTTGATCAATCTGGTCACGGCGATGGTGGGGTTCGTGCGTGGTGGGTTGGCGATGGTCAATGTCGGGGTCTCGCTGTTCTTTGCCGAGATTTCCGGTTCTGCTGTCGCGGATGTGGCGGCGACCGGTTCCGTGCTGATCCCTGAAATGAAGAAACGCAATTACACGCCGGAATTCTCGGCAGCGATCACTTCCTCATCGGCATCACTGGCCATCATCATTCCGCCGTCGCTGTCGATGATCCTGTATGGCGCCATCGCGGATACCTCCATCGTCAAACTGTTCGTGGCGGGAATCATTCCGGGCCTGTTGGGGGGATTCGGCCTGGCAGTGCTCTGCTACTACTATGCCCGCAAGTACGACATGCCGCGTGAAGCTGCCTTCTCGCTGTCGGCGCTTGGCAAGGCATTCCGGGAAGCCTTCTGGGCGCTGACGTTGCCGGTCATCATCCTGGGCGGAATCTTCGGCGGCTTCGTGACCGCCACGGAAGGGGCGGGCATCGCCGTGCTGGCGGCGCTGGTCATCGGGGGGCTGGTCTATCGCGAGTTGAATCTGCAGGTGCTGTATCGGGCGGTGATCGATGGCGTGATCCAGACGTCCGTCGTCATGCTGTTGGTCGCGACCTCAGCCGTCTTGGGGCTCTTTCTGACCGAGATGCAGCTGCCGCAGCAACTGGCGCAGGAAATCACCTCACTGACCACGGACCCGGTGGCGGTGCTGGCGTTGCTCAATATCCTGCTGCTGTTGCTTGGCATGTTCCTGCACGGTGCAGCGGCCATCATTCTGGTGGTCCCGATCGTGATGCCGCTGATCCAGCAGATCGGGATCGACCCCATCCACTTCGGTCTGATTCTCACGCTCAATCTGGCCATCGGTCAGCAGACACCACCCGTCGCCTCGGTACTGGCAACCTCCTGCTCCATTGCCAGAACGGACATGTGGGAAACCACCAAGGTCAATCTACCGATGATCTTCGTGCTCTTCCTGGTGTTGATGCTGGTCACCTACGTGCCGGCGATTCCCATGAGCTTGGTGCATCACTTCTATGGCTGATTTCCTTTGCCACCTCGTGAGCAGGCTCTTGCTATCAGGCTCCTGTTATCAGAGTGAAGAGGTGCATGAAGTGCACATGGCCCTAGCTGGCCAAACGGGAATAGGATTGTTACGAGGCATTATCCTCGCGACATGTTGGAGGATATGAGAATGATTGATCGGAATCCTCCTCGATAGGGGGGGGCGGATAGTCGCTTGATACAAAAGATGCTTGAAGCTGGGTCAGATGTTTCCCGGCTTCAAGCATCCATTACCTGGCGAATCAAACCTTCTACTTTATCGGTCAGTACTTCATGACCTCATCAGGCCAGCATGGCTGGGGTTCCAAATGGTGATGTCAACTGATGTCATTGGACGTGATGCGCTCTACTCCAGCCTCCTTCATTGCTTGCCAGGCCCCAGTCATTGACCCATCCAGGTCGATACCCTTGCAGGCATCCTCTATGACCGAGACGGTAAAGCCTTCGGATGCAGCATGTTGGGCCGACCAGCTAACACAGAAATCCGTGGCCAGTCCGCAGACAAAGATATTGCGCAAGCCGCGTTCCTTGAGATAGCCAGTCAACCCCGTCTTTGTTGTTCCATCCGCCTCAACAAAGGTCGAGTAGCTATCGACTTCATCGTGATATCCCTTGCGAATGATCAACTGTGCATGGGAGATATCCAGCCCATCAGCCAACTGGGCATCCTTCGTACCCTGAACACAGTGATCGGGCCACAGCATCTGCTTGCCGTAGGGTAATTCAATCGTATCGAATGGTGATTTTCCTTCATGACTGGAAGCGAAGGAGGCATGACCAGGTGTATGCCAGTCTTGGGTAAAGATGAAATTTTCAAATTTCTTGCCCAGCATATTGATGATGGGAATGATTTGATCGCCTTCGGATACTGGCAGTGAACCGCCCGGCAAGAAGCAATTCTGGACGTCGATGACTACGAGCACTGAGTCCTTGCCTGGGGGTGTTCCAGATGCGAGCGCCATGCGTAATTCAAAAGGAAGCATCAATACCGCTGCACCAGCACCGGCATATTTCAGGAAACGTCGTCTATCGACCGGTTTTTCCCCGTTGTTGTTTGGACTTTTCATCGGGATTTTTCTCATGGTTATTATTAGGGTTGAGAGGTGTTCAACCTTTACACCATATCCAGATAGAGCATCCCGTCCAATAATACTTTCATGCGCAGATTTATAGAGGCTTGCCCCTTGTCTCCCTGTAGCAGGCTTGTTCATGTCTCACAGGGGTAGACAGGACGATTGATGCTTCGCGCCAAGGTTCAGAAGACATCTCCCGGATCAGTAGCATTTCCAACACTTCGTTTTTCTCAGGCTTTGCCATTCCGGCAGATATTCCTGGTGCCATGCTGTCCACGAAGTCGAGATACTCGTCATGGTTGAGATGATGTACTGGTCTCGACATGAAAGAGCCGCCCTTGAGGCGGCTCTTTTGGTCAGGCCAGAATTTGACAGGAATCCATCATATTGAAGCCAGTTACCCACTCAATATGAGGTTCTATCGACCGAGAAATTGGCGACATATCAAGCTTCCCGCTCCCCATCCACCAAGCGGCTGATGCCTTCTGCTGGCGCATGCTTGAGCTCCGGCGGGAGCAGGACGTCCGGCAGGTCCTGATAGCAGACCGGACGCAGGAAGCGGTGAATGGCGGCGGTGCCGACCGAGGTGGTGCGGCTGTCGGAGGTGGCGGGCCAGGGGCCGCCGTGCACCATGGCGTCACAGACTTCGACCCCTGTCGGCCAGCCATTGACGAGGATGCGGCCTGCACGACGCTCCAGCACTGGTAGTAAGTGGCAGGCCGCGGTGTGATCTGCTTTATCGAGATGCAGCGTGGCGGTCAGCTGGCCTTCGAGTGCACTGCAGACCTGCTTGAGCTGATCGAGATCCTCGCATTCGACGATCAGCGAACTTGAGCCGAAGACTTCTGCCTGCATGGCCTCATTGGCAAGAAAGTCACTCGCCTGGGTGCTGAACAGCTGTGTCTGACACGGGCTGGCGATGGGGGAGTCGCTTTCACCGCTGGCCAGACAGGTGATACCTGGCTGTTCGGACAGGCTCGCGACGCCTTGGGCATAGGCCTTGTGGATGCCGGGTGTCAGCATGGTCTGTACCGGGCTTGCCTGGATGGCAGGGATGGCAGCCTGCTTGAAGCGTTCCAGCGCTGCCCCTTTCACTGCCAGCACCAGGCCCGGGTTGGTGCAGAACTGCCCGGCGCCCATGTTGAGCGAGCCGACGAAGGCCTCACCCAGCAATTCGGCGCGGGCTTCCAGGGCAGCCGGCATCAGGATGACCGGATTGATGCTGCTCATCTCGGCATAGACGGGGATCGGCTGCGGACGCGACTGGGCGAGCGTCAGCAGGGCGGTGCCACCACTGCGCGAGCCGGTAAAGCCGACCGCCTGGATCTCGGGATGCTTGACCAGTGCCTGACCGACCTCATTGCCCGGGCCGAACAGCAACGAGAAGACGCCTTCCGGCATCTGACAACGCCTGGCAGCGCGAGCGACGGCCTGACCGACCAGTTCCGAGGTGCCCGGGTGGGCGGAGTGTCCCTTGACCACGACCGGACAGCCTGCAGCCAGTGCGGAGGCGGTATCGCCGCCGGCCACCGAGAAGGCCAATGGGAAGTTGCTGGCACCGAAGACGGCGACCGGGCCAAGCGGGATCTGACGCTGGCGCAGATCGGCACGCGGCAGGGGAGTGCGCTCCGGCAGCGCAGGATCGACGCGCACATCCTGCCACTCACCGCGACGCAGCACCTTGGCGAACAGCTTGAGCTGTCCGCAGGTGCGACCGCGTTCACCATTAAGGCGTGCCTCAGGCAGGCCGGTCTCCTGCATTCCGCGCTGGGTCAGGGTCTCGCCGAGTGCCTCGATCTCCTCGGCGATGGTCTCGAGGAAGATGGCTCTTTCTTCGGGCGTCGTGGCGCGATAGGCATCAAAGGCCTGTCCGGCCAGTCGGCAGGCGTCTTCCACATCCCCTGCATTGGCCCCCGGGTAGCCGGGCGCCAGGCGCTCTCCGGTGGCCGGGTTGATGGCGTGGATCGCCTCGCCCTTGGCGGCAAAGCTGCGTTGCCCGATGAGCTGATGGCCGTTGAGTGTCATGGTGCCTCCTGTCTGGCATGTTGGGTGGGTCTGGCATCGTGGGTGATAGCGGCATCGAGGGTGATAGCGGCAATCGGCAGCCGATACCAGTGAATGGCGTTGTCGTGCAGAACCTGGTCGAACGCGATCTGGCGTTGGTCGTGAAACGCCGTCTGCGCAATGGCACCGGTCACCAGTGATAGCCAGTCGCCATAGCTGACCTTGAGGCCGGAGACCGGGAAGTTGCTGGCGAACAGGCAACGACGGCTGCCGAAGATGTCCAGTACCTCGCAGAGCAGCTCGTGATTGGCGCTGGTATCCCAGGCATGCCAGGGCGTGCCCAGTTCCGAGAGCTTGACGGCGACATTCGGGTTCTCAGAAAGCGCCCGCATGCCTGCGCGCCATTGGGCGAGGCCTTCCGGCGTGCGATCCCACGGCAGGCCGCTGTGATTGAGAATGACGCGCAAGCCGGGGTAGTCCTGAAGCGTCGTGGCCGCCTCCTCGAGGTGCCAGGCGGGCACGCGCAGGTCCCAGCTCAGACCACGCTCCTGAAGCAGCGCCAGTCCCTCGCACCAGCGTGGGTCCTGCAGACTGTCGCGAGTGCCCGTTACCGACTGGCGGGTCTGGGGTGTGGCGGCGGTGACGGGCTTGGCGCGAACGCCCCTGAATAGCGCTGACTCACTTTGAGTGTCGAGCTGTGCGGCGCACTCGTCAGTGCCAAAGGCGGCCCAGCCAACATGTGCGCTGGGCAGGCCATGAATGGCTGCTTGCTCGGCAATCCAGCGCGTCTCTTTCTCAGCCTGGGGACGTGACGCCTCTGCTTCACAGTGCACGCTGCCTGCCAGGCGACAGCCTGCGGGGATCAGGCGCTTGAGATCCGCGACCCGAAAGGGCTGGCGAATCGCGGCATAGTCGCCGAGAAAGAAGTTCTCCACCGGCGAGTCTTCCAACCAGGGATACGCCACCTGACCATCCAGCGCCCAGAGATGATGGTGCGCATCGATCAGCGGCTGTGCGCTCGATGACGCGTCTTTCCCCCCAGAGACTGGCGAAGACTCGTGCCGGTTGGTGTGCTTTGCGTTATCCGTCATGGCAGGCTCGCGTCGTGGAAAACAGGAACAGGAACAGGAACAGGAACAGGGTCGGGCCGGTCGGTAGTGGCGTCGGCTCAGAGCAGGCACGACACATCCGGCTCGGCGCGGGTGGCGAAACTGCGGCGTACCTGACCGCTCTCCAGATCCAGCACCGCGATGCGATCCCCCTTGAGCGAGACGAAGGCCTGCTCACCACCCGGATGGAAACTCATGGCGATCGGAATGGCCTCGAGCTGGATCGTACCCAGAGGCGCCAGCGCTTCATCGAAGAGAGACAGTGAGCTTTCGCCGTAGTTGGTGGTGATCAAGCGACCCTTGGGGTCTCGGTAGATGCGATTGGGGTCACGACCGGTGATTGCCGAGGCGCGAACCGTCATCGATTCGGTATCCACCGCCACGATGCTGTCGTCATCACGGTTGCTGATGAACAGAGTGCGTCCATCGGCAGAGAGGCTGTTGCCCTCGGGTTTGCGGCCCGGAATCATCGCGAGGGGGGTGAAGGTGGCATCGTGCGGCTTGAACTTGGTGATGGTGTTGCTGAGCAGGTTGATGCCGTAGGCCCAGTCGCCTGCCTTGGTGAGCGCGAACAGGTGAGTCTTGTAGCCACCGGAGGAGACGGCCAGATCCGGTGTGGACTGTGTCAGGGGCGTATTGAACAGCAGCAGAGTGTTATGACCTTCGCTCATCGCGTACAGACGATCTTGATCATCGATGCCCAGCCCATGGATGCGGTAGTACGGCCAGGTGCTGAGCGTGTTGACCAGCGTGAAGGTCTCAAGATCGATCACGAACACCGAGCAGCCGCCCTGATCGCCGATGCAGTCGGCGCCGAGGATGCCGTAGTGGCCCACGAAGGCGTAGCGGCCGGAGGAATCCACTACGAACTCATGCGGGTAGTCCGGCAGGCGCAGGTGGTTGAGTTCCTCGCCGCTGGTGGCATCGTAAAGGCTCAGCGTATGCGCGCATTTCTGGTTGAGCAGCAGAACATCTCGGGACATGACATTTCTCCAATCAGCGAGGGCCTGGTTATCAGGCTCTGGTTATCAAGGGCCTGTGCCCTCGCTGGGGTGATAGATAAAACGAGCAACCGTTCAGGCGTTACTGAGTCACGGCGGCCGTGGTCTTCTGCGTGCCTTGCGGCTGGGCGTTGGTAACGACATCGGCACTGGCCTGACTGGCGCCCTGGATGGCATCGATCCAGTCACGGCCATTGGCGGCGATATAGCTGTCCCAAGTGGGTAGCACGACTTTCTGGAAGGCGGCGGTATCGACGTCGGTCTCGATCTTCATGCCCTTGGCGGCCAGTTCAGTGAGAATCTTCTGTTCGTTCTTCGCGTTCAGTTCACGCTGATAATCACCGGCTTGGCGTGCTGCGCTCACCAGCACCTGCTGATATGCCGGTGACAGGCTCTCGAAGGTGTCGTCGTTCATCACCATCAACAGCGAGGTGTAGGCCTGATTGGTCAGTGACAGGTAGTCCTGCACTTCGTAGAAGCCTGCCGACCAGACGATGCTGATCGGGTGGTCCTGCGCATCGACCGTGCCGGTCTCCATCGCGGTATAGAGCTCACCCAGCGGCATCGGTACCGGGTTCGCGCCGAGCAGGGAGAAGGCCTCGATCAGTGACTTGTTGGAGTTGGTGCGCATGACGAGGCCATCGACATCCGCCGGTGTCTTGATCGGATGCTTGGAGTTGGTCATCGCGCGAAAGCCCACCTCCCAGAAGGCCAGGCCCTTGAGGTTGTCCTGCTTGAGCAGTGCCAGGGCATCGTCGCCGACCTTGCCGTCCAGCACCTGATAGGCCGTCTTGCGGTCCGGGAAGATGTAGGGCAGATCGAAGGCGCCGAGCGCCGGCTGCAGGCCCGCGAAGTTGGGGTTGCCGGACAGCTCGATATCGATGGTGCCGCTGCGCACGCCGGCGATCATCTGCTGATCACCGCCGAGGACGCCATTGCCGAAGATGTTGACGGTGATCTCTCCATCCGTGCCTTCCTTGACCAGCTCGGCGAAGCGCTCGGCCGCCTGTTGCTGGGTATCGGTGGTCGGGGCCGCGTGGGCCAGCTTGAGCACGGTGGCAGCGTGTGCGGCGCTCATTGGCGCAAGGAGAAGCAGACTGGCGAGGGAGGTCTTGAGCATGGTCGTCATGGAAAGGCTCTCTTGTCGTTGTTGTCGTGAGTGGCTCTGTTGTCGTGAATGGCTCGGTTGTCGTGAGTGGCGCTGGCGACCTGCAGAATTGCGGGTCAGTCGGTCATCCAGTAAAGGGGAACGGTGATGATCTGCGGGAAGGCCACGAACAGCAGCAGAATCACCACATAGGCGAGGGCGAAGGGCGCGACGCCACTGACCGCCTTCTCGAACTTGAGGTTGCCGACGCTGGTGATCACGTTGAGCACGTTGCCGACCGGCGGGGTGATCAGGCCGATGGCGCAGTTGAGGACGAACATGATCCCGAAGTAGACCGGATCGATACCGGCCAGCTTGACGATGGGCATCAGGATCGGCGTGAGCACCAGAATGGTCGGCGTCAGGTCCATCACCATGCCGACCACCAGCACGATGCCCATGATGGCGAGCATCAGGATGCGCGGATCATCGGCCAGCGGCTGCAACAGACCGGCGACCATCAGCGGCAGCTGGGCGATGCTGATCAGCCAGGAGGCGACCATGGCGGCGGCCACCAGGAACATCACGATGGCGGTGCTGCGCGCGGCCTGGGCGAGCACGGCGTAGAGCTGGCTCAAGTCCAGTTCGCGGTAGACCACGGTGGCGACGAAAATGGCGTAGACCGCAGCGACCACACCGGCTTCGGTCGGGGTGAAGATGCCGCTCTTGATGCCGCCGATGATGATGACCGGCAGCATGATGGCCCAGAAGCTGTCCTTGAGTGCCTTGAAGCGCTCACGCCCGGTGGCCTTCTTCGTGACGACCAGATCTTCCTTGCGGGTCATGAACAGCCACATCACCACCAGGGTCACGCCCATGATCAGCCCCGGCACGATCCCGGCGAGGAACAGCTTGCCGATCGAGATGCCACCGGCGACCCCGATGATGATCAGCGGAATCGAGGGCGGGATGATCGGCGCGATGATCCCGCCGGCGGCCATCAGGCCGGACGAGCGGCCCAGCGGATAGCCGGCCTTGCGCATCATGGGCAACAGCATGCTGGCAAGCGCGGCGGTATCCGCGACGGCCGAGCCCGACAGGCTCGCCATGACGATGGCGGCGAAGATGGCCACGAAGCCCAGCCCGCCCTTGCGGTGCCCGACCAGTGACATCGCCAGCGTGACGATGCGCTGGGAGAGGCCGCCACGCGACATCACTTCTCCAGCGGTCAGGAAGAACGGGATGGCCAGCAGGGTGTAGCTGTCAGCGCCGTTGACGAGGTTCTGGGCCAGAATTTGTGAGTTGAAAAGATCAAGATGTAGCATCAGCACGATGGCGCTGACCAGCAGAGCAAAGGCGATGGGGAGGCTCAGGCCGATGGCAGCCAGCAGGGAGCCGAGGAAGAGCCCGATGGTCATGGTGTGTCTCCTTGCTGATCAGATGAGAGGTCGGTGGCTTTCTTCCCCGTGACACCATGCAGCGGGAGCGGTGTCAGCAGGCGCCAGAGCAGAATCAGAGTCATCAATACGCCTGCCATCAGCCCGGCGAGATAGAAGACACCGACAGGAATGCCGCTGATGGGGGAGAGGTTGCTCCAGTTGAGCACCGTCTGGTCGAAGCTGCCCTTGAGCAGCATCAGGCAGCAGCCGAGCATCACCAGGGTGACAACGCGATCCAGCACCCTGCGACATGCCGCCGGCAGATTGTCGGCGAAGGTGTTGACGCTCAGGTGCTCCTGACGGATCAATGCCGTCACGGCGCCCATGAAGGTGACCCAGACGAACAGGAAGCGGGACAGCTCGACGCTGATCGAGATGCCGCTGTTGAAGCCGTAGCGCAGCACGACATTGACGAAGACCAGCGCGATCATCGCCACCAGTGCCAGCACCATCAGCAGGGTGAGGGCCTTCTCAAGGCTCTTGAATACCTGTGGCACACGAGTGAGAAGAGAGTGTGGCGAGGAGCTGGAACCTTGCACGGGCATGGCGAGCGGCATCCCTTGGGTCAGTTTTTTCATGGTGTTATTCCCGGCGTACAGAGCAGGCAGTGATGAGCAGCTTCTGACTACTGGTCCAGAGCGGCGTCGATGCGATCCAGCAGCTTACTGCCGTGCTTTGCAGTGAACTCAGCGCGCACCGGTTCGGCGACCTTGGCACGCATGCTAGCGGTATCAGGCTCACGTACGACCTGCATGCCTTGCTCCTCGAGGAAGGCCAGATCGCCCTGCTCATTGTCATGATTGAGCTGACGCTGATAGCGGGCCGCTTCCTGAGCTTCTTCCTTGATCAGCGTCTGCAGTTCGGGCGCGAGGCTGTCGAACGTCTGCTTGTTCATGATCAAGGGGGCGGCGGTGTAGGCGTGTGCGGTGAGCGACAGGTGCTCCTGTACGGAATACAGGTTGGCGGAGCGGATCAGGCTGACCGGATTCTCCTGGCCATCCACGGTGCGGGTTTCCAGCGCGGTATAGAGCTCCGCGAAGGGCATCGGGGTCGGATTGGCACCGAGAGCCTGGAAGGCGGCGATATGCGCCGGATTCGGGGTGGTGCGCAGGGTCAGGCCGCTGACGTCCTCGGCGTTCTCGACCGCACGTCGCGAGTTGGTCAGGTTGCGAAAGCCGATTTCCCAGAAGGCCAGTCCTTCGATCTGTTGCGGCTGCATGGCGGTCAGCAGGTCCTGGCCGATATCGCCATCCAGCACCTGATAGGCCTGCTCACGGGTGTCGAACAGGAAGGGCAGGTCCAGCACGTTGAGCTCGCTGACCAGACCACTGAAGTAGGGATTGCCGGAGAGCTCCAGGTCGATGGTGCCGCTGCGCACGCCCGAGATCATGGCCTGGTCATTGCCCAGCTGACCGTTGGGGAAGATCTTGACGGTCAGTTCACCGTCACTGCGTTCTGCCAGACGTTCGGCGAAGCGTTCGGCGGCCAGGTGCTGCGAGTCGGTGACCGGATGCGCATGAGCGAAGGTCAGCGAGGTGGCGGCATGTGATGGTCCTGCCAGTAGCAGACTGGCAAGGGCGGCGGTGAGGAGTGAGGCGGCGGCGTGGCGTGTTGAGGTTGTCATGGCGAAGCCCTTTTCTCGTTATTGTCGTGATGCTTCTCGTACGTACAAGCGCTATTGACGCCGGTGCTGCTGGTGTTGCTGGCGCTGGTGCTGACGGGATCAGGGCCGGGTGGTGGCGAAACCCTCCAGGCGCTGATCCCTCCTCTATGGCTAGTGCTGTTCAAGCGTGCTCACAGCACCGCCATGGCGGATGGCTGCTCAGCGTCGTTGTCGTGAGACTCGAACGCGACGGGATTGCGCAGTGCACGCCCGAAGGCGGGCAGTTCGATCTCGAAGCGATCCCCTTCCTGCACCTTGATCTGATCGGCGAAGCTCAGGGTGGCAGTGCCGAAGAAGTGCACGTGCAGATCCCCCGGCGCGCGGAACTGGGCGTACTTGAAGTGGTGGTGTTCCAGATTGGCCAGGCTGTGGGCCATGTTGGCCTCACCGGTCAGGAAGGGCTTCTCCCACAGGGTCTGGCCGTCGCGGGTGATGCGGCTGGTGCCTTCCAGGTGCTGGGGCAGCTCGCCGATCAGCAGTTCAGGGCCGTAGCTGCAGGCGCGCAGCTTGGAGTGGGCCAGCCACAGGTAGTTGGCGCGCTCGGTGATGTGATCGGAGAACTCGTTGCCTACCGCGTAGCCGATGCGATGCGGCTGACCGTTGGCATCGTTCAAGTACAGGCCGACCAGCTCGGGCTCTTCACCGGCGTCTTCGGCGAAGGCCGGCACGCTGATCGCGGTTTCCGGTGCCACCACGATGCTGCCGTCACCCTTGTAGAACCATTCCGGCTGCGCGCCGACCTGCCCCTCGGCGGGCTTGCCGCCCTCGAGCCCCATGCGGAACATGCGCATCGAGTCGGTGAGACTTGCGTCATCCTGCGCCTGAGCGGCGGCATGCATGGCGTCGCGGGTATCGGCACTGCCCAGGTGAGTCAGGCCGGTACCGGTGACGGTGCAACGCGCGCGATCCGGGTGGGTGACCGGCGGCAGCAGTTCCTGGCGATCGATGGCCTGCTTGTAGTCGACCAGGGTGTGGGAGTAGTGCTGCTCGATCAGTGCGCTGAGCCCGATGCCCAGCTCGATGGCGCGAGAGGCCAGCTCATAGGTGCCGCCCGGGAAGTCGAGCAGGCGCAGCTGGTCGCGGCTTTCGACCACGGCGACCCGCGGGCCGTTGGCGGTGCGAAGTTGGACGAGTCTCATGATGGCTTCCTCACTCGATGATGTTGAACTGATCGAAGTAGTCGCTGTTCAGCTCAAGGCCCAGCCCCGGGGTCTCTTCGTCGAGGTCGATGAAGCCGTTCACCGGCTCCGGGTCGCCCTTGAAGATGTAGTAGAAGAGCTCGTTGCCGATCTCGACGTCATGCACCGGGAAGTACTCACTCATCGGGGAGGCCAGTGAGGCCATGGTGAGGTGGTAGTTGTGCATCTGGCCGGCATGCGGGATGACCGGCACGCTGAAGGATTCGGCCAGGGCGTTGATCTTGCGCGCCGCGGTGATGCCACCGACCCGGTTGGTGTCGTACTGGATGACGGAGACGGCACGCTTTTCCAGCAGCTGGCGGAAGCCGTAGTGGGTGAATTCGTGCTCGCCACCGGAGATGGGAATGCTGGTCAGCTGATTGAGTTCGGCGTAGCCATCGATGTCATCGGCGATCACCGGCTCTTCCAGCCAGCGCGGCTGGAAGCGCTCGAGCTTCGGCAACATGCGCTTGGCATAGTCCAGATTCCAGCCCATGTAGCACTCGAGCATCAGATCGATGTCCTCGCCGATGACTTCGCGCACGGCGGCGACGCTATCAAGGTTGGCACGCACCCCTGTCACACCATCACGCGGGCCGTATCCGAAGCGCATCTTCATTGCAGTGAAGCCTTGATCCAGATAGGACTGGGCCTCTTCCTGCATGCCCTTGAGGTCGGTGCGGTAGAGCTTGGAGGCGTAGCAGGGGATCTTGTCCTTGGTGCGTCCACCCAGCAGCTTGAAGACCGGCTTGCCGACCGCCTTGCCCATGATGTCCCAGATGGCGATATCCACACCGGAAATGGCGGCCATGCCGATGCCCTTGCGGCCCCAGGCGTGGGTGGAGCGATACATGCGCTGCCACAGGTATTCGTAGTCGAAGGGGTCCTGACCGATGATCAGCGGCGCGAGGTACTGATCGATGATCGCCTTGGCGATGCGCGGGGCGAGTGCCACGTTGCCAAGCCCCACCAGCCCGTTGTCGGTCTCGATTTCCACCACCGTCCAGCCGTGGAAGCGGAAGGTGCCCATCGAGTCGCCCTTGTCCCACAGCTCATCCATGGCGTTGGAGCAGAAGTGGGCAGTGGGGGGAACGGTGTGGCCTTTCCATTCGAAGACGCGGGTTCTGACCTTGGTGATTTTCATCGGATTATCCTTGTTGTGGATGACGTTGGCGCAGATACGTGAGCAAGAGTGACAAGGCGTCAGGCCGACGCGGTCTCGAGGCGCAGCGCGCGCAGGTTGGTGCCCATGCGCTTGGCGATCGCGAAGGCATTGCGGGTCGGGTTCACGTCCGCCTTGCCTTGGCCGGCGATATCGAAGGCGGTGCCGTGGGCCGGCGTGGTGATGGGGATTGGCAGGCCGCCTTGGACGGTGACGCCGGACTTGAAGCCCAGCAGCTTGATCGCGATCTGCCCCTGGTCGTGGTACATGGTCACGATGGCGTCATATTCACCGTCACGTGCCTTGATGAAGATGGTGTCAGCCGGGAAGGGGCCTTCCACGGGATAGTCCTGGGCGCGGCACTCGGCCACGGCAGGTGCGATGACATCGATCTCCTCACGCCCGCAGGTGCCGCCCTCGCCACCATGGGGATTGAAGGCGGCCACGGCGATACGTGGCTGTTCAATACCGGCGAGTTTCAGGGAGTCGTGAATCAGCTGGCTGGCGGCGATGATGCGCTCTTGGGTGACGTACTCGGCGGCATCCTTGAGCGGGATATGCGAGGAAATACGTGAGGTCCAGAGTGTCCCCAGGGTATTGAACTCACAGAAATAGCCTTTGACACCCAGCGTCTCGGCGAAGAAGTGCAGCTCGTCCTCATGGCCAAGGCCACCTTTCTTCATCGACAGCTTGTTGAGTGGCGCGAAGCAGATGGCGTCGACTTCCTCGTTCTGGGCCGCTTCCAGGCAACGAGACAGCACCGCGAGGGTCGAGGCGCCACAGGCAGCGCTTTCCTCGGCCAGCGTCACCTCCTGCTTTGCCACGCTCTCCATCAGCATCAATGACGGGCCCTCGTGTTCACGGGCTTCCGCGAAGCTTGTGACGCGTGGCAGCTCGGTGAAGAGTCCGGCCTGGCGTTGGCCCTGCTCCCACAGCCAGGCATCGCCGATCAGTACGGTGTGCGTCTCGGCGAACTGCTCGGGTTCCGCGATCAGGCGAGCGATCAGCTCCGGGCCGATACCGGCAGGGTCACCGAGAGTCAGGGCAATGACAGGGCGTGATGCAGTCATGAGAGATTCCAGCCTTGTAAGAGTTGTCGTTGTTATCCATGAAGCGATCAAGATCAAAGCTTGGTCTGCTGGTTGGTTTACCGGACCAGTTGCTAGAAAACTTAGCTGAGTCATCCAGCGATGGTCAAGGTTTTCTATAGAATTACGACTATGGTCGGTTTTCTGGTGCGAGGATGGATCATGTCAGTTATTCTGGTATTAAATGCATACCAGTGGAGGCCACATGAACCAGACGCCTTTCGCCTTCGAGAAAGCGCTGAAAAATCAGACGAAGAAGGAAATTCTCGCTGACAAGCTGATCGAGATGATTCTGACAGGGTTGCTGCGAGATGGTGACGAGCTGCCCAGTGAGCGTGAGCTGGCGCAGTTGTTTGGAGTCAGTCGTGAGACGGTCAGGGGTGGGCTATCGTTGTTGATCGGCTATGGGCTGATCAATGTCTCGCATGGCAGCAAGTCGCGTGTCTGTGCCAGTGAGGCCGTGATCGACAACTTCCGCAATCATCCGGCACGTCAGCAGGGGGACGAGCTCAATAATCTGGATATCGAGAGCGTCTTCGAGAGCCGTATCGTGGTGGAGTCAGCCATCGCGCGCCGCGCTGCGCGACACATTGATGAGGCAGGATTGAAAAAGCTGGACGCATTGCTCGAGGCTCAGTCCCAGCACTTCGAATCTCCCGTCAACTTCCAGCTCTCGGATCAGAACTTTCATCATGTCATCGCCGAATATTCGCGTAACGAGATACTGATCCGCTACGCGCATGAGCTTTACACCTACGCGCTGAATATCCGACGTCAGGTCATGGCAGAAAGCGGATCGATCAAGCGCAGCTATGAAGAGCACGTTCGAATTGTGGAAGCGCTGCGCGCCGGCGATCCCGATGCTGCGGAACGCGCGATGCTCTCGCATATCGACAGCGTCTATTACACGACGCGGGACAAGATGCCCCGTTGAAGGGGCCTCATGGAGATGAGGGGCTCAGTACTCCACGCCCGTCATCACCCAGACGATGCGGGTCTCGGTCTCGCCGGGGTTGCGAATCCAATGTGGTTCGTCGCCGTTTAGTGAGAAGCTGTCACCAGCTTTCAGGTGGAAGACTTGATCGCCGATAGTGAGTTCCAACTGGCCGTGTTCGAGGTATCCAGCTTCTTCGCCGCGCCGTTGGCGAGGAGTCTCACCGCCACTACCACCGGGCTGCAATCGAGTCATGATCAGGATGAGCTGACCGCTCAGGCGGGGGGAGAGCAGTTCTTCCCGTGCACCGATGGCGCTGAGGTTCATGGACCGACGATACTCGGCGCGCACGATGTAATCCTGCTCGACTTCGGTCTGTGAATCGCTTGGCTGGAAGAACCAGCTTACGCGTACCCCAAGTGCATCACTAAGCGTCTGGAGTAGACCAATAGGCAGCGATGACACGCCTCGCTCTACCTGACTTAGATAGCCGACGGACTTACCTGCGGTGTGTGCCAGTTCGGCAAGCGTGATCTTGCGAGACTTGCGCAGGTCACGTAGTTGCCTGCCAATCCGAAGATCCTCCTGCTCGGCACTGCTGGTAGGGGCAGTGACATCCTGTGCTGGTGGGCGACTCTCGCGTGGGGGCATTCTGTGTCCTCGTGACCAGTCATCTCGTCGTCATTCATATCGATCTACTTGCGACATACTACATAAAGCTTACCAGCATGCGCCGTAGGAAATGATATCCATGTCATGTGTAAAGAAGATATATGGACGCTTATAAAGCGAAAAAGACCAGCGCAAGGCTGGTCTTTTTATGGCTTCAAGCGTTGAGTCAAGATGCTCCTGCTCCTGCTCCTGCTCCTGCTCCTGCTCCTGCTCCTGCTCCTGCTCCTGCTCCTGCTCCTGCTCCTGCTCCTATGCCCCTGGCACCGAGAAGGCCGGTCGCTGCTTGCGGAAGGCCTGCTTGCGGGTGATCTTGCCCTTCTCGATGGTGAAGAGGTCTACGCTCTCGGCTTCGACGCGCAGGCCATTCGGTTGCGTCGCCATGAAGGTGCATTCGGAGACGACGCGCTGATCGGCGAAGAAGAACTCGCCCTTGGCCCACTGCACATCGGGCATGGTCGTCCAGGTGTTGACGAAGGCATCGCGCACGGCGGCCTTGCCGACGATACGCGTGCCGTGCGCCTCATCGCCGGACACGGTGTCGAAGACCACATCGTCGGCGAAGTACTCCATGACATCATCGATGGCGTGGCGATTGAAGGCATCGAACATGGCGGTCATCTGTTCACGGTTCATGGTACGGGTCTCTGGTGCATGCATGCCGGGAGTGGCATGCCAGTGGGAGGTGCCGCGACGTCATTCGGGAGCGCCGCAGCGTATTGAGCAACATGAAAGACGGTGGTCGGCGAGCGTAGAGAGCGAGTCGTGGCTCAACTCACCTTGTCCAGCACCTGGAAATACTTGTAGAGCAGATGCTGCCCCATGCGCCGGATCGGCCTGAGCGGATGGGCGGGCAGTGGGGAGTTGAAGATCGGCAGGTGGCTCTCGGGCAGTGACTGGCCGGCGATCAGCGCGGCGAGTTGTTTGGAGGCATAGGCCGAGAACGACACGCCATTACCGCTATAGCCCTGGGAATAGAAGATTTTCTGTTTCGGATCAGGCTGCACGATACGCGGCATCATGTCGTGAGAGATATCCATCCAGCCATGCGAGAACCATGGCGTCTCGATGCCCGCGAGAAGAGGAAACTTGCGAGCAATGGCTGCATGAACAACATCAAGGTGACGTGCATTCTGAGCATCGGCGCCACTGATCGCACTCCGGGTTCCTATCTGCAGACGCTTCTCTGGTAGCAGGCGGTAGTAGTAACGCAGCTTGCGGGTATCCGTGGTCAGGATGGTCGAACGCAGGCCGCAAGCCTCGATCTCATCGTCGGTCAGTGTGCGCGTCCACACCGAATTGGCCATGATCGGCATGTTGCGATAGGCGGTCAGTGAGTGGAGGTTGGGGCTGGTATAGCCCGCCGTGGCGATACCTACCGCGCGTGCCTTTACCGTGCCTCCCGGTGTCTGCAGATAGTGGATGCCGTTCTCTGTCGTCCAGTGTTGTACCGGGCTGCTGGTGTGGATTCTGGCGCCATGGCGGCGCGCGATACGCGCATAGCTGTAGGCCAGCTTGAGCGGCTGTACCGCGATGCCCTCGGGCTCCAGCATCGCGCCAAGACTTTCCTGATCCCCAATGAAGTCACGATGCACCGTCGCACGGTCCAGTGTCCGGGTCCGGTAACCGAGGATGTTGTTGCACAGGCGTGATTCGGCCTCGAGATGCTGCATGGCCTGCGGGCTATGGGCGATCAGCAGATTACCCAGCGGTTGAGGCTCGCAATCCACTTCCGGGTCCTGGGTCAGAGACTTGAAGACCTCGAAACCTTCGAGGCTATTGGTGTGCAGCTGACGCGCCATGTCGACCCCCCATTTCTTGACCCACTGGCTGCGGCTCAGGCGTCCCCAGGCCAGATGGCCCTGGCCGCCATTGCGGCTGGTGCAGCCCCAGCCGATCTGATTGGCTTCCAGTACCACCGCCTTGATACCGTGCTCACGCGCCAGGAACATCGCCGTGGCAAGGCCGGTAAAGCCGGCACCTATCAGCACCACGTCTGCCTCCATGTCGTCAGTGACGGGGCCATCATCCTCGGGAGGCGGGCCGGCGTGGTAGCGCCAGTAGCTGGGGGCATACTCCATGCCTTCTCCAGGTGAGGCATCTTTCAAAGGATCATAATGAGGGTTATAGGGCTGTTTTACTGTCATCGCGTGTCACCATCCGTATCGTTATTGGCAGTCAATGGCGGTTTGGATACATAAATTTTATTTTATTTAATAGCACTACTTTGAGAATGACTTGAGGCAGTAGTTAGCGAATTTATAGAATATTTCTGAGTAGCATTATCATCTATACTAATGATGCTATTAGTCTCTTCGAGAGTGGCTTTCAACATGCGATAGACAGAAAACATATAAGCAATACTGACAATGAAGAAAGGAGCGCCTACGACAATCGCCAAGCTCTTGATGGCGGTAAAGCCCCCCGATAGCTGGAATACAATACCCGTGATGCCAATGATTACGCCCCAGAGGAGTCGCATCATTATCTTGGGATTCTCATTACCATTGGAGATTTGCATGGCTGCAAAGAAGGATGCTGAGTCTGATGTGGTCACTGCAAAGACAACGATATTGAAAAGCACCATCAGGCTTAACCACCAACCGCCTGGCATACTCTCAAGGAGTAGATAGATGCCTGACTCTGGCTGCTGTTGGACGCTCTCCCATAGCGGCACGATCTGATTGACCTCGGCATAGCCGGCCGAGCCACCCCAGATGCTGAACCATACGATGGCTAATAGCATTGGCACTACAACGACACCGAAAATGAACTCGCGCAAGGTTCTTCCGCGTGAAATACGGGCAATGAAGCCACCGCAGAAAGGGATGTAGGAGATGTACCAGAGCCAATAAAAGATCATCCACCAGCCCACCCAGTCACGCTGTTCGAAGTTATCGGCATCTGTCCAGAGTTGAGCTGTGAACACTGAGCTGAAATAGTCGCCAAACTGCTGGGTCATCATGTTAAGCAGATATTGAGCTGGCGCATGCCCAAAGGCGAGGATAGCGACTAGTATGGCGCCTGCCATGGCCATGTTGATGATGCTCAGGTACTTGATGCCGCGCTCTATTCCCGTTGCGGCAGAGGCGACGTAAGCAATGATGATCACCATTATGACCATCGTCTGTCCAAATGCGCCAAACTCGATGCCAAAGAGGGTGTTCAGCGCATAGTTGATAGAGGCGACACCGAGGCCAATCATGGCCGCGTTGCCGCCGATGGTGCCGATCACGCCAAGGCCGTTGGCCAATTTTCCCCACAGGCTGGTATTGCAGCGTTCGCCGAGGATGCCATATAGGCCCGTTGCGACCGTCAATGGCTGCCCGAGGCGGTATGCCGGGAAAGCGATGGCCCAGGCAGCTACCGCAAATAGAGCCCAGCCATGCATGCCCCAATTCATCAAGGTATCCAGAATGGCTCCGCGAACACCGGCTTGTTGACCCACTTCGTTCAAGTCCTGAACGTGTGACGAGGTATATAGATGGTTAAGCGGTTCGGCGACACTAAAAAAGACAAAGCCGATGCCCAGTCCGCAGCTGACAATCATGGAGATCCAGGCCATGTAACTAAAATCAGGTCGAGAGTCATCAGGTCCTAGGCGGATACTGCCGAAGGGACTCACTAAGAGATAGAAGCAGAAAATCAGTGTCGCAGCGACACCTAATAGAAAGCTCCAGCCAAAGTTGAAAATTAGAAAATCTCTTATTCCTGAGAGAGCCTCTCCTGTTTGTTTCGGTGCGAGCAGGGCACCCGTCATGATAAGGGAGTAGGTGATGAGTACTGGCCAGAAAAGCCCTTTGTCATACTTGCCAAGAAGGCCTGTTTTCTTCTTGTGTGATAGTGAAGAAGTCGTGCTGGCTATTAATTTATTGGGTGTCACACTCACAAAATCCACCTCCGAAGGCTTACCATGGCAACGTATGATCCATCAATAAAATACATGATAGTTCATGTCTTTTTTAATAAGATAATCAACATCGCAATGGTCGGTTTATTGTTGTCATATTAAGGTGCATATCTAATAAGTCGACATCATCTGGCATATATAATGATAATGACGATATCGTAAATACTTACTCTTTCTGTGAAGAGGGCGCGTGTGATGAGCGCCTTGATTCCATGGATGCTTCTCACAGGCTGTACGTTGCTAGATGCACTGGCATCCTGTGTTTGGTATCCATGCAGTGAAAATAGCTATGTTTTATTGCCTTGCAAGTGAAAAAAAATGTATTTTTTTCACTTGCAAGGTGAGGAAGCGACCACTTGCCTTTATCTTATTGAATAGATTGATGATTCTGTGAAGGAGGGAGTGGAGTTAGAGGTAGGCGTAAGACGAATGACAAAGCTACAAGATCTCGTACCGATCCAATATCGCGCACTGGGTCTGTGCGACTGGATCTGCGTGGCGGCTATTACTCGTTAGCATTGTTATTCACTGATGGTTTCAACTGGTCCAGGCAAACGTCAGCTCCTTGATCAGCTCTCCCATCAGCTCTCCCGCTGGCATCGCTCTGGCCAGCGGGGCGCCCTGGCCCGCCCACTGTGCCCCGAAACCGGTGTCGCCCTGCGAGCGGGCGGCGGTGTTGAGCGCCTTGCCGGCGGCGTAGGTGAGAGGGTAGTCCGGTGGTGTGGGGCATGATGGGTCTTCCATCAGGCGGGCAAACCGATTGGCGAGAATGCGCGCAGGGCGGCCCGAGACGATCGAGGTCATGCGGGTGTCATGCGCTGCTGGCCCTGTGAGTGCGTCTCGGTAGGCGGTATCGGCGCTGGATTCCGGGCAGGCGATGAAGGCGGTTCCGAGTTGGGCTGCCACGGCGCCATTCGCGAGAGCGGCGGCAATGGCCTCACCATTCATGATGCCTCCTGCGGCAATGATCGGCAGGTGCGTGGCGTCAACCAGCTGCCTTGTCAGGGCGGCAGTGCTCAGCTGGGTATCCGCGGCTTTTGGATCAAACATGCCGCGATGACCTCCCGCTTCGAACCCTTGCGCCACGATGGCATCCAGGCCAGAACGCTCGATGGCGCTGGCTTCCTCCAGGTGGGTCGCCGTCGCCATGAGCCAGATGCCTGCCTCCTTTAGGGCGCGGATGATGTCGCGTGAGGGCAGGCCGAAGTGAAAGCTGACAACCGGTGGGCGGGTCTCCAGCAACATCGCCAGCATGTCGGGGTCATCGGCAAAGCTGGTATAGAGCGTGTCGAGTCTGGCGGGGGGCTTTGCGTCGAAGGCCTGGAAGTGCGGCGTCAGCCACTCCCGCCAGGCGCTCTCGCGAGCAGTGTCATGTGTCGGGGCCGGGTGCACGAAGACATTGACGTTGAAGGGTCTGCCGGTCAGCGCTTGCAGTTCAGTGATCATCCTGCGGGCGCCGTCGGCATCCGTGGCACCGACGCCGATCGAGCCCAGCCCGCCTGCCTTCGAGACCTCGGCTGCCAGACGAGGCGTCGAGACGCCTGCCATCGGAGCCTGAATGATCGGCCACCGTAATCCCATCTTCTCCAGCATCATTCTCTCCTCTGTCACGAGTCTTGCACCCAAGCTTGAAGATCATGCTACGCCGCACGCAACGCCGCGTGCCATTCATGGATGGCATCCTTGCCATTGCATTTATCGGGGTCATCCCAACGTCTTAGTTCACTATTTATTTGAATGAGTGAATGTATTGCTCATCCTGCTCTAGCTCACCAGAAAAGGAAAATACCTCGCATGGCACATACCTCTGGACAGACCGTTGCGGAAATCATCGTCGAGACATTGAGCGAGGCCGGTGGCAAACGTTGCTACGGTATCGTTGGTGACACCATCAACCACTTTACGGATGCCATTCGGCGCTCCGACATGGACTGGGTACACGTCCGGCATGAGGAAGTGGGCGGCTTCGCGGCAGGGGGGGAGGCCTTCATCACTGGTGAGCTGGCGTGCTGTGCTGGTAGCTGTGGGCCTGGCAGCACGCATTTCATCAATGGCCTGATGGAGTCGCACCGCAATGGTGCCCCCGTTGTTTTCATCGCCTCGCAGATCGAGACAGCGCAGATGGGGGTGGGTTTTCCGCAGGATGTTGATCAGAAGGCGCTGTTCTCTCAGTACAGCGTATTCTGTGAATACCTGACCAATCCCGAGAATGCGCGCCGAATGGTGGCGATCGCTGCCCAGAAAGCGTTGGCGGAAGGCGGTGTAGCCGTGTTGATCGTGCCGGGGGATCTGTTCCCGGAGAAGCCTTCCACGTCCTTGCCATGGCGCGCGCATCGCTTTGCACCGGTGATTCGCCCGGGAGAGGCGGAGCTTGAGGCTGTCGCCACTGCGCTGAGCCAGAAAGGCAAGGTGACGATCTATGCCGGGGTGGGCTGTCAGCACGCGCAAGCCGAGGTGATGGCGCTGGCGGAACGACTCAAGGCGCCAGTGGCTTGGACGTCACGCGCTAAGGACTTCATTGAGCCCAACAACGAGTATGAAGTCGGAATGACGGGGGTCTTCGGCCTGAATGGCGGGTATGAGGCCGTCGCTGACTGTGACACCTTGCTGCTGCTTGGCTGCAGCTTTGCGTGGTCGCAGTTCTACCCTGACAAGGCCACCGTGATTCAGGTCGATCTTGATCCGGGCAAGATCGGGCTGCGTCATCCAGTGGATATCGGCGTGGTCGGGAGCGTCAAGGATACCTGCGAGGCACTGCTGGCCCGCATCGAGCCACGCGAGGATACGGAGTGGCTGCAGAGCTGCCGCAAGAAGTATCTGGCTGCCCGCGATGATGATGCCGTGACCTCTGATGATGAACACTTGATTCACCCGCAGGAGGTGACGCTGGCACTGAATCGGCATGCGACAGAAGATGCGGTCTTCACTGCTGACTGTGGCAGCCCGATGGTATGGTGCCTGCGCCATATTCGCACCAACGGCAAGCGCCGTACGCTGCCAAGCCTGGTGCACGGTACGATGGCCAATGCCTACCCGCAGGCGATCGGCATCCAGAAGGCGTATCCGGAGCGTCAGGTGATTGCCATGTGCGGCGACGGTGGGCTTTCGATGTTGATGGGGGATCTGCTCACCCTCAAGCAGGAGAAAGTGCCGGTCAAGATCGTGGTCTTCAACAACAGCACGCTGGGCTTCGTTGAGCTGGAACAGAAGGTCGATGGGCTGTTGGACAGCTATACCGATCTTGAAAATCCGGACTTTTCACTCGTCGCCCAATCACTCGGCCTGTGGGGTCGTCGTGTCGAAGCCAAGCACGAGCTGGATGAGGCCGTGCAAGCACTGCTCGCGCAGGACGGGCCGGGCATTCTCGAGGTCAAGGTCAACCGCATGGAGCTGGTCATGCCGCCGCATATCGAAGCAGGGCAGGTCGCGTCCACTGCACTGTATTCTGCCAAGGCGCTGCTCAATGGGCGCATGGACGATGTGGTAGATCTGGTGCGCAACAACTTTACGGGTCGTTGATACGCACTGGCCGTTGAGATGCTGGCTGCTGGTATGTACTGACAGGCTGCCAATGGCGCAAGGAAGTTAGAAACAGGCTTCGCTCGATTCCGGGCGAAGCCTGTTGCGTTGCAGTGTCCTGTTTCAGTGATGTGAATGTCTTGCTCCAGTGATGCAGGTAGAGGCGCCCGGCAGTGGTGGACACAATTGACGTACTCAATGTGGCATACGTGGATAGTGGCGAGAAAATATTTCATTTGCCTATCTATAGGTAGGTAGTCTAGTGTTGATGTCAGTGAGTAGAGCGCTGTCATGATGGTTGTCGACACGGCTGATGCTTGGCATGGCTCGTTCTCTACCTGCTCGTTCTCGACATGACTTTTCGATTTCCTCTTCGTTAGCCTCGAAATTCCCCCCATCTGGAGTTCTGCCATGACACCCTCCTCACGTCTTGTTCTGCATGATCTGGCTGCGTTTCCGAATCCGGCCCGTGTTCGCATTGCGCTGTATGAAAAAGGCATCTTCGATCAGGTGCAGTGTGTCGAGGTGGATGTCATGAACGGTGAGCATCGTGGCGAAGCCTTCCGTGCCATGAATCCGGATGCGTCGGTGCCGTGTCTGGTGCTGGAGGATGGCACTGCCTTGTCGCAGTGCACCGCCATCATCGAGTATTTGGATGCCCACACCGCTGCGCCCTCGCTGACAGGCATCAACGTCACTGAACGTGGTGTGATCAGCATGATGAACCGTCGCGCGGAAGCGAATCTGCTGGATGCCGTAGGCGCCTACTTCCATCACGCCACTGCAGGTCTTGGTCCAGTGCTTGAGCAACATCAGAACCGTGACTGGGGCCTGCGCCAGCGCGAGGTCGCCGTGGCCACGCTGAGTCAGTTCAATGAGCTGCTCGCCACTCAGGACTGGTTGGCGGGTGAGCGTTTCAGCGTGGCCGACATTACCGCCTTCGCCGGCATGTGCTTCATCGGCTTTACTGATATCGAAGTGCCGGAAACGCTGACGCATCTCCATGCCTGGCATGCACGCGTGCTGGCGCGTGAGAGTGTGAAGGCTTGGCAGGAGTCACTGGGCCAATGAACGTGAATGAAGATTTCACGCAGCGAGTGCTGATCAATACGGCACAGTTGGCGTGGCAGCCATCACCGATGATGGGTGTTGATCGACGTATGCTGGACCGCATCGGCGGGGAGGTCGCACGTGCCACCAGCATCGTGCGCTATGCGCCGGGCAGTCAGTTTTCACCGCATGTACACGCGGGCGGTGAGGAATTCATCGTGTTGGAAGGCACCTTCCAGGATGAACACGGCGACTTTCCGGCAGGCAGCTATGTGCGCAATCCCCCGACCTCGCAGCACACGCCGGGGGCCAGTGAAGGCTGCGTGATCTTCGTCAAGCTTTGGCAATTTGCGCCGGAAGACCGCACGCAGCTATGTCACGACATGCATCAGCTGCCGCGGGATACCGCCGGCGAGAAGTGCGTTAGCCTGCCGCTCTTTCAGGATGCGCATGAAGAGGTGGTAGTGCAGCAATGGGCTTCCAATACTGCGCTGACGTTAGCAGCCCCGCAGGGCGCTGAAGTACTGGTGCTCGAAGGTGACTTGCGACTCGATCAGCCAGTCTTTGGTGAGCAGGACATGCCGCGTCATGGTTGGTTGCGGCTGCCCGTAGGGGATGTGCTGACGGCGCGCAGCGGTGAGCAGGGAGTGCGGCTATGGATCAAGCGTGGCCATCTTGCCCAGATTCGTCTGCCCACCGATGGCAAGTGATCAGCTTTTCAGCAGTAGAGACCTTCACGCACTGGCGGGCATGTGTCGAGAGGTGAGGCAGACGGGTATCATGTAGGCGAAACAGGCGATGGTGATGCGTTGATTGACCTTCAATCGTCCGCCTTCAATCATCTGCCTTCCATACGCTGACAGGATGCCCGATGGATACTCGAAATGCTCTGCTGGATGCAGCTGAGTCTGCTGCACGCCGCTGTGGACATGATGGTTTCAGCTACAAGGACCTCAGTGCTGCGGTCGGTATTCGCACGGCCAGTATTCATTACCACTTTCCGACCAAGCCTGATCTGTTGCAGGCGGTCATGCAGCGCTATCACCTTGCCATGCAGCAGGCGCTTGAGGCACTGACGCTCGCCTCCACCACGGCGGGTCAGCAGCTGGCGGGCATCATCGATCTGTATCGTCAGGCACTTGACCAGGGCAATACCTACTGCCTGTGCGTGGCGCTGTCACTGGGCTGTGCACGCTTGCCAGAAAGCATCGTGGCGCAGCTGGATGCGTTTCGCGCCATGGTTCACGACTGGCTGAGTAGCGTCTTTGCGCGAGGCAGAGAGGACGGCAGCCTGCGGGCTGTCAGTGAACCGGCACTGGAAGCGGATGCCTGTCTGGCCCTGCTGGAAGGCGCGCAACTGGCCGCACGTAGCAGTGGTGGGGCGACTGGCGCTGTCATTGAGGGTGGCACCGTTATAGAGGGCGGCGCTGTCACTCGCGCCGATGCACGTTTTCTCCGCGCGGTGACGTTGCTGTCACGACGGATTGTCGAGCACGGATACGCCAATACGGAGACATGAGTGAAAACAGGAAGGCCTCGATCAACAATGATCGAGGCCTTCCTGTTTTTCATGCCATGCGCGACGGCGTCACTTCCAGACTTTCGACTCGAAGCCCTGCCAGTACTCGTCCATGTCGCGATAGCTGGTCATGTCATACAGGCTGTACTTGCGATTGAGGCGTGCGCCACCATCGCGTGTCAGCGGGCTCCAGGCCAAACCGATATTATCGCGGCTTGAGTGCACGAAGAAGGCATCCAGCGGCAACATGATATAGAAGCCCTTGTCGAAGCTGCCTTCCCCGAAGTCGTCGCCGGCATCGGTAAAGGTCGCCCAGGCGCCCATGCGTGCGCCATTGGCAAAGCCACGTGATACATCAAAGGTCATGCCGATATCTTCGGCGAGATAGCGACCCAGACTGACCTTGGCCAGTACATCCTTGTAGCCGGTATCCCAATAGACACTTGCGTGGCCGGTGGTGGTTGAGTAGTCGCGCAGGCCAAACTGCTGGTCAAATTCGCGCTGCTTCACCCAGTTGATATCCACGCCATACGCCAGCGGGGAGCCTAGCGGCCGATAGAGCACTTCGCCGCCGACACCGGCATACATCATCTCGAGAATGCCGCCGTACGCCATGCCGTACCAGTTACGACCGAACTGATGCGTGCGTGTGTACTGCAGATTATCGATGCCGATATCAGTTTCCTCGATGTAGCGACCGATATATGAACGTACGCGCGGCAGCTTCGAGTCCGAGATGTAATCGAATTGATCGAAGTTATCAAACAACGTCAGCTGCGCCGAGCCCGACAGCCAGCCATGTCGGTCAGTTCGCCAAGCGGCTGAGCCCTTCAGATAGGCCTGATACAGATAGCCATCCGGGCCGCCGATGTTCTGGTTAAGGCCCGGTGAGAAGCCGGCGCTCCAGCGGTCATTGGTATTTTCCAGCAACACCTTCTCGCCGGAATAGCGTGCTGCTCCCTCGGCCTTGCTGTCATTGGGCTCGGTCGCTGCCAAGGCATAGACACTGTGGGTATAGCGCAGCTGCTGGCGTACATCGTGGCCTGCCTTGGCAATATCAGCACGTGAGTGAACATCTTCGCGTGTATCAAGCCCACCGGAGCGCAAGCGATAGTGGAAGTTCTCGAAGTAGTCATCCAGCCGGTTATGCAGCACGCGGTTGGCGCGTCCTTCCGCCTGTGCGGTCGAGCGGAAACGCGTGCTCTCACCACTGACGATCAGCGCTGTGCCTTCACGTGACAGGCTATCGACACGAATGCCGGATTGCGCCTGTATCTCTCGGGAGAGCTCAGGCCAGCTGACTTGGTTACTCAACGGCGCCTTGGCGACAAGCTGCTCCGGCGGTGCATCCAGCTTGGCCTGTGACAGCCCTGCGAGATCGACACCAAAGGTGACGCCGAGCATGGCGGTATTGCCGCGCTCCCAGCCCGCCTTGAGCGTCAGATTATCGGTTACGCTCAGACGCGCGCCAAGGTTGATCGGACTGTCTTGCTCCTGATCATTGCTCTGCGGTTCGCTCTGGTAATCGTTGCCATCCAGCTCGGCCATCAGTACCAGTGGCTGCCAGGGCGTTTGCCATTCGACACCGCCGAAGATGCCCATCTGGCCCTTGAACAGGCTGTCGAGCGAGAACTCGCCGCCCTGATCACCGCCAGTCTCACCACGCCCCGGACGGTCATTGTAGTTGCTGCTTGCCCAGCCCAGCGGGTTGTTGAGATCACCACGGGCACCGAGATAGCCCCAGCCCAAACCGAGCGTGAAGTCGAAGTCGTACCAACGTTTGCTGGCGACTAGATATTCACTGCCAAACAGGCTGGTGCCGCCCATATCGCGCAGTCCGACGGCGATGGCCGGCAGATAACGGCTTTCTTCCCACAGGCTAATCTTGGCATCGACCCCCTTGTCGAGGTAATCACGATCACCCGCAATGGCCTCGCCATAGAGTCGGTTGGTGACTTCGGTATAGCGGAAGCCAGCCTCAAGCCACTCCAGCGGTTGCAGGCTGACGTTATAGCGTCGATAGGGCGAAACATCGGTATAGGAAAACGCCAGGCTGCCTGCTCTCTGCATGCGTGCAGTGGGTGTCTGCATCAGGCCGACACCACCGAAATCTGATTGGCCATGGCCCAGCCCACTCAGACGGCTTTCTACCGGCTGCTCACCATCCAACAGCCCTGCATGAGCTGACGGGATGAGTAACATGCCGGCACTCAGATATACGAGCTGACGAATGGCGGTGTGTAATCGATCGTGAACAGAGGATAAAGAATAAGCCATCATGGCGTGCCGTCTCCGCTGACATTCTCGACTGCTGGCATGGCAGGCTCACTGACATTGATGAGCGAGTTGATGTATTCGACCTCCTGAGTTTCACCGCTGATGGCATTTACCACACGGCAACCCTTTCCCGGCCATTGCAGGCTGAGCCACTCAGGCAGGCTGTGATTGACCCACGCCGTGGCCGCCGAAATGCGGGGCAGGTCCACCACGATGCGATCGCCCGGCGCGAGCGTGTAGGGCTGATCGTTCCAGGCACTGATACCGCGCGAGAAGATGGCGCCACCCAACGTGATGATACTGGCGTGTTCGGCATTGCTCCGCGCGTCGGGCAGGCCATCCAGCGCCTGGCGTAGCGTCAATCCGGAGCTCCACTCCAGATGACGAACGCCAATGGCGCTCCACAGCTGAATGCGATTGTCCTGCTGACACTGGCCAAGCCTGTCATTGTCATCCAGTGGAATATCCCGTCGCGGTGTCCGCCATAATGAGATCGGATCGATACGCCCGACCTGACGGCCAGCGACAGGGCTGCGCCGAAGCACGCGCGCCCAGCTGGCAAGTCCGTCACGTTGCAGTTGCGTCTCGAAGCGTGCCTGAGCGGCGAGCTGACGCACCTCAAAGAACAGCCGCTCTCCGAGTGCACGTGAGCGCTCACGTGTGGTTTGTGTTGCCACGAAGGCGTAGGGCCACTCGATCCCTGTCGGGGCAGCCAGCTCAGGTAGCTGGCGATTGACAGCCTCACTCAGTGTCACGCTATCGGGAAGCGAAGAAGCTACTGGTATCTCGTCAGCGACAGTAGAGAGGCTGGCGAGGGAGGTGACAGCTAACGTCACTGCCAGTGCGCATCGTTGTGTGACGCGACTCGCGGAAGTGATCCGCAGTGAAGGTTTACCACCAGCCACGGGCCACCTCCCAGCTCCAGCGAGGGGCGTTCGGCCATGGCTGAACATCAGCCGTCCAGACACGCGCAGGGAGAGAATCGTCATTGGAGTCTGCCACGCCATAGTGGTTGGTGCTCACCTTGCCGTTCTGCCAGTGAATTTTCTCCTGACACTCGGCCAATGATTGTGTCCCGAGTGGCAATGCCACCGGGCGAGCAGGCGCGCACTGCCACTCTGCGCGCCCGAGGGCATAACCTTCCGAGCCATCCATGCGTCGCCAGCGTGAACGCACGTCGTAATGCAGAACATGCTGGGTATCCAGTCTCCACGGTTGAGTGGAGGACGAAGTCTCGCCACCCTGCACCGTGACAACAGGCTTGCTATCAACAGACCCAGTACTAACAGGCCCAGTACCAACAGACTCGGCGACAACAGCGTCTTGCTTCACGTGCATGTCGCGCTGCATGTCGAGCAAGTCATGGTCAAAGCCCGCCGTACCGCCAAGCAGGCTATTCTCGAGACGAATGAAGGCATGATCAGCCGTCTCGAAGCGTGCCAGCTCTTGTCTGACAGATGCGTCAGACGCCGGCGCGTCCAATGTGGCAAGCACCACCAGGCCTGTATTGCCCCCATGACTGAGACGCAGAGAGGCATAGGGCAGGGCGCGCGCTTGCTCAGCATCAAACATATCCCTGCCCATGACAGCACCTGCTGTCTGACCAAGCTGGCCCTGCTCGAGTGTCGAGCATCCGACGAGCAAGATGCTCCCTATCACGGAGAGCAGAGCCACCTGGCGACCCTGCCGTGCAATGGATATCGGCTTCATGATGATTAGAAGGTACCTGTAGTGCCGGTGGTGCCAGTTGTACCGGTCGAGCCCGTGGTGCCAGTCGTACCGGTTGTGCCTGTGGTACCTGTCGTACCTGTAGTGCCGTCGCCATCACCAGGCTCGCCGCCTTGATCGGGGTTACTGCCATCACTCGGATCAGTGATGCCGGTGGTGCCCGTAGGCCCTGTGGTTCCGGTCGTGTCGTCACCGCCATCAGGGGCTGTATTGTCGCCGCCGCCAGTATTGTCGCCACCGTCGGTGTTGTCGCCGCCGCCAGTGTTGTCGCCGCCGTCGGTGTTGTCGCCGCCGCCAGTATTGTCGCCGCCGCCGGTGTTGTCGCCGCCGCCAGTATTGTCGCCGCCGTCGGTGTTGTCGCTGCCGCCAGTGGTGTCGCCGCCGTCGGTGTTGTCGCCGCCGCCAGTATTGTCGCCGCCGTCGGTGTTGTCGCTGCCGCCAGTGGTGTCGCTGCCGCCAGTGGTGTCGCCGCCGTCGGTGTTGTCGCCGCCGTCGGTGTTGTCGCCGCCGTCGGTGTTGTCGCCGCCGTCGGTGTTGTCGCCGCCGCCAGTATTGTCGCCGCCGCCACCACTGGTGCTACCGCCACTACTGCCATCTCCTCCTGAGGTAACACTTGCCGCGAGACCGACTGCAACAGCTAGTCCCGCCGCGATAGCAGCCATGCTGCCTACTGCCATACCGCCTGCTGCACCTGCACCTGCGGCAGAACCACCGCTCGCCGTATTGGTCGAGGTGTTGCTCTGTGTAGAAGCTTCGCTCTCAGCGTGAGCTATCTGTGCAACCAGCGGTGACAGAGTCAGTCCAGCAATCATCAGTGTCGTGGCGGTACGCTTCATATAGGTGTTCCCTTATCTTCCTGAACAGGAAATTCGCACTTCTAAAAGTGCTGATGCAAGTATGGTCATTGTCATGATATGAACGGTCATTGTTTCAATTTTAGAATCAATTACATTATCTCAAGCGTATCGATTACAGCAGGTTTCTGAGGGATATCTGCCAATACATGTGTATTGGCCAAGACGTGCTGGCTTGGTGCTTCAAGCTAGCACTGTCTTCAGCTTATGATGTAAGAGTCGAGATGGCACATCGAAAATACTGTGGATGCTATTCACGATAGCTTATCTTATTGCGATGCTGCAGAGAAAGTTTATTGTTCTTTCGGGCAATGAATAATGATGACAAGCGAGAAGACTCAGTAGGGCAGGTAGGAAGAAAGAAGACTCAATAGGTGACTTAAAGCTAATCTCAAATCCTTGTCTTGGTAAAGATCACTAATCAAATATGATTATTTTTCTGGTCATGTTGAAATTAAAATATTGATATTGCGACTGCTGGTTTGTGTCGACAATGTAATTAAATTGTATCTTTGGGTATCTTATGGCCTGCGCCTTTGTGGTGAGTCGCATTACAGCTACACAAAAATGGTGCTGTAAACCTTTGATAGATGTGACTTGTTTTGTGGAATTAGAAAAATAAATCCTTTATATTCAATGGCTTATTAAAATATAATGATACGTTGCCTTTGAGAGGAACTGAATTGATTGTCAATAAGCAGTGGGAAGTAAGTATCACGATGCAGTATGATGCGTCGCTTATTAAGTACATTTCTCGTTTTAGAGATGCTTAGCAGAGCTGATTTTTCTTGTGTATCTATAGCACTGCATGAGCCATGTCAAAGCTCTCTTTTCACCTTGCGAGTACTACCTTGTCTTCTGGATAAAAAGCCTTGTCGGTGTGATGTTCTTGCGTGTGTACACATTGGGCTTGGTATTCATGACTCATCTTTTGATGCGAGAGTGATACGCTGTACAAATTTTAAGAAAGCGCCGTTTTCCTGAAGAAAGTCTTTATCAAGCTGTTAATGGGATGTTCTGTGAGATGGCAATGATCATTGATTGATTGCCCTGCGGAGGGGTCTTTACGTCTTGGCATTCAGAATAATTGACTTGCCAATATTGAAGCACGCTTCTTGAATTGAAGGTAAACGCTACACCGAAAGCGATATCGTGGGAGGGCTTGACGTCTCATTGCATCGCTTTCTCGTCATGAAGACGATTTTCAAAGGACGCATGATTGGTTCTTGTTTGGAATCAATGATGATGCATCTACATGTTGCGAGACCTCTCGGTGCTCGCAAACGGGCCTCGGGGAATGTGCCGTCAAATATCTCGGGGCGGTAGCGTGTCCAAATTCTTCTGGCGAGAGCTATACATGATTCATGGTTATCGACATTGCTGGCTGTGCCTAGACACTGGGTAGTCACATAGATTATCAGACCGAAACGGCATCCATTAATGATCCCGTATATGACCATCCAGAATTCACCCCTCCAGCAGGCGGAGAGAGGGAAGCTGTTGAGGCTGGCAATCTGGTACGCAATGACGGAACGCTCTTTTACCCCTATATCGATATCGGGCGTGTAAAGGTCAGCGGCATGATGTTGGGTGACGTCCGCTCGATGATGACGCGAAGGGTTTCCCAATATCTGATGGATCCACACTTGGACGTGAAGGTGGCAGCGTTCCACCCCAAGTATATATATATGTGTCTGGTGAAGTTGGCGCACCAGGCTAGCTGTCGCTCACGGCTGAACCTTTTGCGGTACTGGATGCGCTGAGTCGTGTGGGTGGAGCAACTGCGAGCAGCCAACTGGCATCGCATCATTCTGACTCGTCAGGGGCGGGAAATACCACTCTCGTTGCATGCACTGATGCCCAAGGGTGGTCAGCGCGAAAATCGTTTTCTGCGTGATGGTGATGTGCTGCATGTGACCAGTGGAGAAGATCAGGCTATAGCAGTTATGGAATAAGTGTTGCGTTCCGGAAATGTGCCACTCGGCAGTGAGCGACTGATACTGGCGGATGCGATTTCCCGCTCCGGGAGGATCAACGAGATCAGTGCCGAGGCCTCGGGTGTCGTCGTGATCCGTAGCAAGCCGATTACTGCTTACTATCTTGGAAGCCATGGGTTACGGGCTCCCTATAGTAATCTCTAATATTCTAGAGAATCGTCATTCAGTAAATTATGAAGAAAATGGGTTGTTATTTCCGACCGAGAGTTCGGAGCATCTGGCTGACGCGCTGGTCAGGCTATTCGCGGTTGATAGTCTGAAGTGCGAATTAGGTCGCGCGGCCAGAAGCACAATCGAAGCGCAGTATGATCTTCAGCAACGAGTGAATAATATGGCGTTTCTCTATCGCATAATTTTGAATTATTTCTGATAAAGGCATCTGCTGTATTATGTCTTGAATTTGATTTCTTTTTTATGGCTTTATTCTTGCCATATCATTTTTTCGTAAGGTCACTATCAATGAAAATTGCTATCGCAGGTACAGGCTATGTCGGACTCTCCAACGCCATGTTGCTATCACAACACCACGAAGTGGTAGCAGTGGACATCATCGCGGAGAAGGTAGAAGGGCTGAACCGTGGTGTCTCTCCGATTGAAGATACCGAGATCAACGAATTTCTCGCCCGTGGCGATCTCAACTTTCGCGCGACGTTGGATAAAGAGGCGGCTTATCGTGATGCTCGCTTCGTCGTTATCGCGACGCCGACGGACTATGACCCGAAGACGAACTACTTCAATACATCCAGTGTCGAGTCGGTGATTCAGGATGTGATGGCGATCAATTCTGATGCAGTGATGGTGATCAAGTCGACCGTGCCGGTGGGATATACCGCCGAAGCTCGTGAGCGCTTCCAGACGCAGAATCTTATCTTCTCGCCGGAATTTCTGCGTGAAGGCAAGGCGCTGTATGACAACCTGCATCCTTCGCGCATCATCGTCGGTGAGCGCTCTGAGCGTGCCGAGGTATTTGCCGGTCTGCTCAAGGAAGGGGCCATCAAGCAGGGCATTGACGTGTTGTTCACTGATAGCACTGAGGCGGAGGCCATCAAGCTGTTCGCGAATACCTATCTTGCGATGCGTGTGGCCTACTTCAATGAGTTGGACACCTATGCCGAGACTCATGGCCTGGATGCCAAGCAGATCATCGAAGGGGTAGGGCTGGACCCGCGTATCGGCCAGCATTATCACAATCCGTCGTTCGGGTATGGTGGCTACTGTCTACCCAAGGACACCAAGCAGCTGTTGGCGAATTATGGGGATGTGCCGAACAACATGATTCAGGCCATCGTTGACGCCAACACGACACGCAAGGACTTCATCGCGGAGTCGGTACTCAAGCGCAACCCGGAAGTGGTAGGTATCTATCGTCTGGTGATGAAGTCAGGTTCTGACAACTTCCGCGCCAGTGCCATGCAGGGTGTGATGAAGCGCATCAAAGCCAAGGGTATTGAGGTCATCGTCTATGAACCGGTGTTGGAAGAAGACTCCTTTTTCGGCTCTCGTGTGTTGAGTGATCTCGCGGCCTTCAAGAAAGAGGCTGATGTTATTCTCAGTAATCGTATGGCGGAAGAGCTCATGGATGTAGCTGATAAAGTGTATACAAGGGATTTGTTTGGCAGTGACTAACCCTCTTGAATATATGATGGGTATATAAGAAGTCTGCGATATTTTCGCAGGCTTCTTATAAGGATATACTTTTGCAATATTTACCGCATTCTGTTTATTGGATCAATGCTTCTGCTGCCTTTTATAGAAGAGTGCTATGTAGAAGCCATTGCTTTGATATTATGCCCCGTTGCCATAATAGTTCGAAAGCTCTATTTCCATTAAATATTAATTGGATTTATTAAGGCGATGTGCATCTACTGGCTTCTGTAGTAGTGATATAATTTTTATTGCTATAACCGCTATAGCTAGATAATTAATTTAAATGAGAGAATATTGATAATGTTTGAGAAGTATACTTCGCTAGGCTATAGAGACGATATACAAGGGCTGAGAGCTTTATGTTCTTTTATAATTATGTCTTTTCACATATGGATACATAAAGTATCAGGTGGTGTTGACGTTTTCTTCGTCATATCTGGATTTTTGATGGCCTCTATTTTATTGAGAAGTTATTTTACTTTCAATAAATATAATCCAATGCACTTCTGGATTGCTATTGCGAGAAGAGTGTTCCCATCGGCTTATATAGTTATAATGACAACTCTAGTGTTGAGCTATTTTGTGCTCTCGCCATCGTTTCTAACAAGCACAGTAGATGAAATAATAGCCACCATATTTCATATGGAAAACATACAGTTAATTCGTAAATCCGTAAATTATCTGGCTTCTGACGTTCCTTCTAGCCCAGTTCAGCAGTTTTGGGCATTATCAATACAGATGCAATTCTATTTTATACTTCCATTGTTAATGATTCCTCTTGCTATTATGGCTAAGAGAATGAATTCCTCTTGGCCTATGTTCTTGGGCGTTATAATTGTAGCGCTGTGTTCATTCTCTTATTCTGTTGTTACATCTTTCGTTACACCATCTTCAAGTTATTTTGATCCTGCCGCAAGGTTATGGGAATTTTTGTCTGGTGTCTTAATATACCTTATGGCAGTGAATGTTAATCATTTTGGCAAAAGAAGCGCTACTTGTTTACTGGGTTTGATTATGATTTTGGGCGGAGCTATCTTTATTCCTTCCACTATTCCATTCCCAGGTTTTATTGCGCTGATTCCTGTAATTGGTGCAGGGATGGTTATTATTTCTGGCGTTGGTGGCCAAGGAGTTTTAAATAAATTTCTGGCAAATGGTTTCATGAAATTCTTAGGTGGCATTTCATTCTCTATATATTTATGGCACTGGCCTATACTGGTATTTTACAAAGAGTATTACGACATCGTTGATGTTAGTCTGATACATGGTGCTGGAATTATTGTACTGTCATTTTTGTTGGCATTAATGACAAATGTTGTAGTTGAAAAGCAGGTTTATAAGATCCCCAAAAACAAACTCTACGTTAATATTTTAATCGGTGTTGTGTTTTTTGTTCCGGTTGCTATTTTTTCTTTAGTTGTACGGAGTAATTTTGTTACTATTGAGCATGAGCTTAGTTATAAATGGAAGAACCATAAGGCCAATGAAAATTATGTCGATGAGATAATGAAAGGCACAGTTTCTATGCCTATCCCTAGAAATGAATTAATAGCTGCAAGAAGAGTGTTGCCAGAGCCATATAATATACATTGCAATCAAGAAGGTGGCGGGACGAGTGCAAAGAAGTGTAGCTTTGGTGATATGGACTCAGAGACTAAAGTCGTGCTAGTAGGTGGGTCACATGCTTTGCAATGGTTACCAGCTCTTCGATCAATAGCAAAAAGGAATAGCTTCGAAATCATTAGTATGAGCAAAAGTAGCTGTCCATTAGGGGCGTTAAAGCATTCGGACAAATCGTGCCAAGTCTGGAATGAAAATGTTTTGCAAGAAATAGAAGATATTAATCCGGTCGCTGTTATTACCAATTCAACTCGCACAAGTACGACGTCCGAATATATTCCTGAAGAATATATAAATTCTTGGAAAAAAATAAATGCACTAGGGATTAGGGTAATCGGCATTAGAGACAATCCTAGGTTCTCTTATAATGTGCCAGACTGTGCTTATAAAGACCAGACATCACAAGGCAAGGAGGCATGTGTTAAGCAGAGAAAGAATTCTCTATTAACTGATAATCCGGCGAGCTCTTATAGTGAATTAATAGGTAGTATAGACCTTTCTAACTGGCTATGTAGTGATACAGAATGTCCAGTAGTAAATAAAGGGATGTTGATGTATAGAGATGCTCATCATGTGCATCTTCCTTATGTTAAATATCTTGCAGCTGTTATTGAAAAGAAAATGAGTTCATTACTTCCTGATGTAGTAAATTAATTGTTTCTACTAAGCGCTGCATCTAAGGATGTGGCGTTTTTTTTACCTTGATTTTACGAATCTTAGTTCAATAGATTAGATATCGACGTGGGGTCGCCGCTCAGGTGCAATCATTTCTGCGTCGATCACGGTGAAATTTTATCGTGCTAATTAAGCATTGACAATTGTCATCGATTTTATATCTTGTTTATATTACTGGTCTTGGGAAATAGGTTTAATCAGTTTGATGTAGCGCTTTGCGCTTCTCGCAACTCCTCCTTTAACACCGCTCTCATCATTTCCGCGATCGCTGGTGCTGCCGGAAGCGCTGAATGGCACTGAGTTGAATGCTGACTCTGATTCACGCTGGTGAAAAGTTTCATGCTTCACGCCTGATGCCATGGACTGAGGTTTCTGTGTCAGGCTTCACGCTATCATCGCCTCTGTCGTCATCCGTACATTCGCAGGTTGACGCGCAGTGTCATCACCCCCATCGCAGCAAAGGAATGTCTGTTGTCATGAATCCCGTCTCCATAGGTGTCTTTCTATTTGGCATGCTCAGCTTGATCGTGCCGTTTGGCTACAGCATAGGGCCTTTATTGCTGGTGTTGCTGAGTGGTTATTGGCTGCTGCGAGAGCCGCGTGAGCTGATGGGGTGTCCGGTGCGTGGCGATTATCTCGTGATAGGTGCGATGCTGATCTTCGGGATATTGCTGCTGGCAAGCATTGCACTTCAGGGAGATCACTGGCGTACGGCGAGTGTACCGTTGCGGCTGCTGCTGGCGGTGCCGGTCATGTTGCTGATATTGCGCTTTCCGCCTTCACTCAAGGCACTGTGGGGTGGGCTGATACTCGGTAGTGTGCTCACCGGCAGCTGGGCGATGTGGCAGAAGCTGGTGTGGGGCATGCATCGCGCTGGGGGCTATACCAACACCATCAATTTTGGCGATATCTGCATGTTGATGGGCCTGATGTGTCTGGCAGGCCTAGGGTGGGCAGTGAGCCTCAAGAGTGCCTCAAGACGTGTCTGGATACTGGCACTGTTGGTCGGCGGCACTCTGGGCATCATCGGGTCCTTGATGTCGGGTACACGCGGCGGATGGATAGGCTTTCCGTTTGCAGCCTGGGTGCTGTATCGCAGCTATGGTGAGGTGGTGTCGCGGCGTGTGTTGCAACTGGGCGTGGTGATCTGCGTCGCTGTGATTGCGCTGATGGTGATGGTGCCGGCGACCGGCATTCAGCAACGCGTAGAGGCGGGCGTATCGGATGTGACAGGCTATGTCGAGGATCGTGATGCGGGGACATCGGCAGGTGCCCGCCTTGAGATGTGGCGTGGTGCAGTGATCATGATCGCGGATCAACCTTGGCTAGGCCGAGGGGAGAGCGGGTATGCCACTACGCGCGATGCGATGATTTCCGCGGGTGAGCTCAGCCGTCACGTGCAGACCTACACGCATCCGCATAATGAATTTCTCGATGCCTGGGTCAAGCGTGGCGTGCCGGGGCTGTTGGCATTGTTGGCGCTTTACCTGGTGCCATTGCGGCTGTTCTACCGTCGGCTGGACAGTGATGACCTCACGCTGCGCTCGTTGGCGGTTGCCGGGGTATTGTTGCCGTTGACCTTTATCGACTTCGGCATGACTTGGGTAATGTTCTCCCAGGCCAGTGGGGTGATGGTCTATGCCTACTGGCTGGCGATTCTGTGGGGCACGATGCGCGCCCGCGAACGTGTTCTGGGTACTGATTCACAGGTTGATGCGATGACTGGGTCGCGTTTGGTGTGATAGCCGAGCACAGTGGCGTGTAGTGGTCGTTCGATGTCAGCAGGTAACACTCACGCAGGTGAATGATTTAACCTGCGCGACCTGATTGGGTGTCATTGGTGCTCTCATTGCGCGCAAGTGTGGGCAGATGAGGGGTATCTTGATACTGAGCCTATGGAGGGATACAGTATGCCTAATATTGAGCGATTGCTCAGAAACGATTTTTGATGATGAGGGCAAATCCCTTGTTGTTCAGGAGTACTGACATGCAAGACAAGCTGAAGATCGACATCGTCTCTGACGTGGTATGCCCCTGGTGCATCATCGGTTACAAGCGTCTGGAGACGGCCATTGAGTCACTGGGCCTGCAGAACAAGGTCGAGATCGAGTGGCAGCCGTTTGAGCTGAACCCGGACATGCCCGCGGAAGGTGAGAACCTGCGTGAGCACTCTGCACGCAAGTACGGAACGACTCCGGAAGGCAGTGTCGAGGCGCGTCAGCGTCTGGCTGGGCTCGCGGCTGAGGAAGGGCTCGCCTTCAATTACTTTGATGACATGCGCATGGTCAACACGTTCGAGCTGCATGTCCTGCTTGAGTACGCCACAGAGCACGGCATGCAACATGACCTTCAGATGCAGTTCTTTGCAGACTTCTTCACGCTGCAAAAGGACCTCTCGGACCGCGCCGTGATGGCTGAGTCGCTGGAATCTGTTGGTCTTGATGCCGAGGAAGGTCTGGCGCGATTGGATGATCACGATGCACGCAAGCAGGTGACGGCCCATGAGGAGCACTGGAAGCAGATGGGCATCTCATCCGTCCCGACTTTCGTCTTCAATCGCCGTAGCGCCCTCAGTGGCGCTCAGCCCAGCGACGTGTTTGAGCAAGTGTTGACGGACCTGCTTGCGCAGCCGGCTGCGTAGCTTGTCTGAGTTACAGGGCTGAATTGAAGTATGTCTGAGTTACAGGGCTGAATTGAAGTATGTCTGAGTCATAGGCTGTGCTGTGCACTGGTATCAACTTGTCGATATCAGCCCGCTTTTCCAGGCCCGTCCATTCAGCACGACGTCACAGTGACGAACACGGGATATGGCAGATCATGAAGAACAACGAGGACAATGCGCGACAAGTGTTACTGCATGCTTTGAAGTGATATCGATGTGCGTCAAAAAAGCGGCCCCACTGAAAAGTGGGGCCGCTTTTGGTTTTGAGAGCGGATTCTGGGAGCTGCGTGAATCAGTCCTGCGGTACCCGATGACTCATTTCCCTGCCTTGATATCACTCAGCTGTTGGATAAGTGTCTCCAGTACGGCATCGACCTGGGCTTCGGTGTGCTCACAGGAGAGAAAGAAGCGCAGGCGCGCACTTTTCTCGGGCACTGCCGGGTGCAGGATCGGCTGGACATTGAAACCAGCCTCGAACAGTTGGTTGGAAAGGCGCGCTGCTACCAGTGAGCTACCCAGAATTACCGGAACGATCGCCACGCCGAGGCTCTCACCGACATCCAGCCCCAAAGCACGGGCGCGCTTGAGGAAGTAGCCCGAGACGGCGTGCAAACGCGCGATACGTGCCTTGGCGTCATCACCTTCGAGCAATTCAAGAATCTTGAGCGAAGGCGCCGCTACCTGGGCCGGCATGCCGACCGAGTAGAGGAAGCCCGGTGCAAAGTAGCGCAGCATGCTGACGAGCTCCTTGCAGCCGGCAATATAGCCACCGCAGCCCGACAGCGTCTTGCTCATGGTACCCATCCAGATGTCGACATCGCGTGAATCAATCGAGAAGTGCTCGCGCAGCCCCAGTCCATGCTCACCCAGTACACCGAAAGAGTGCGCCTCATCCACCATCAGCCAGCAGCGATATTGCTGCTTGAGCTTGATCAGGCGCGGCAGATCCGGCACATCGCCGTCCATGCTATACAGGCCTTCAGTGACGATCAGCACACGCTCGAACTTGGCGCGCTGTGAGCTGAGCAAGGTTTCCAGTGCATCAGGGTCGTTGTGAGCGAAGGGCATGCGCCGCGCGCCAGACAACTGAGCGCCGACCAGTGAGCTGTTGTGGATCCACTCGTCATGCAGGATGAGGTCTTTTGGCCCCAGCAGATAGCCCAGCGTCGACACATTGGTGGCGTGACCACTGACAAAGACCACCGCGTCCTCGACGTCATACGTGCGCGCCACGGTGGCTTCCAGCTGCTGATGGATAGGTCGTTCGCCAGATACGGCACGTGACGCCGAGACTGATGTGCCGTAATGGGCTGCCGCATCGGCAGCGGCCTTGATGACCTCTGGATGTTGGGAATAGTCGAGGTAGTTGTAGCTGGCGAAGTTGACTAGTTCGCGCCCTTCGATGCGCGTGGTCGCGCCCGCGCACCCTTCGTGCACGCGGAAAAAGGGCTCGGGTACGCCGAAGGCGGCACCGGCCTGTTGCATCATGCTGAGTTGCTGGTAACCCGGCTGGCGATCAAAGCGCACGAAATCATCGTGGATCTCGGCGGAAGCAGCGACTTTCTGCTCAAAGACATCATGTTCCGCCTCAGTACTGGTCGTGCTGGTGGTTCGGGTACGGCGTGCGCGCGCCTTGTCGAGCAGTTGTTGCTTCATGTCGGCGGCGGATGTACCTGAGGAAATGCGGGATGCCAAGTGTCGAGTTCCTTTAACGAAGATTCTTGACCCAAAAACGGGCGCGAGAGCCATGGCTCCCCGCCCGTCGGGTACTTATGTGGTCTTGGTAACAGCAAGTGTGCTGCACAAATATGTCTCGACGTTACGCCAAGATGGCGCGCGGTACCAGCCTGAGCATGTAGTGAGTATTTGCATGCTCAGGCGAGTGGGGCTACTTGCTGACCATCTCGCCGCGCTCCGCCAGCGTGGCCGTTTCACCGCCGTGCTGCTTGACCAGCTTGGCCATGGCCTGTTCTTCACTGCTGCTCTCGCCATCCTCACTGTCGTGATGGTCCATCTTGTGCATCAGGCGCTCAGCCAGACGCCACAGCGTCGCGGCCTCGCTGATCATCATCACCGGGATGCTGATGCCGAGACGTGACTCGACAGCCGTCATCAGCTCGACTCCCATCAGTGAATCGAAGCCCATGTCGTAGACGCTCTTGTTGACGTCGATGGCCTCGACATCAATCAGCAGTATCTTGCTGAGTTCTCCCTTGAGTATCTCGACGATGGCGGTCTGCAGTGCCTCACCAGACAGCCCCGCCAGTGCAGCAGCAATATCATCCTGCTGTGCCTGACTGCTGTCGTCATCGCCGGCGCGACGTGCAATCTCGGCAAAGCGCGGTGTATCGGCCGTCGGCAAGAAGCGCGCCAGCGCGCCCCATTCGAGCTCCAGTACCCCAAGAGAGCGTGACGGCTGACCCAGTGCGAGCGCCTGTTGGTCCGCGATGATCATGTCACCTAGGCATGCCAAGGCTTGATCAGCCATCAGCGCATCACCGCCCAGGCGATTCTTGAGCGCTTCACGGGTCTTTTCGTTACGCGCCAGGAAACCGGCATCTTCAATCGCGCCCCAGCGTGCACAGGTGGCGGGCAGACCACGCGCGCGTCGACTGGCTGCCAGGCCTTCCAACCAATGGTTGGCGGCCACGTAGACACTCTGGCCGGGATTGCCGAACAGCGTCGTGGCGGAGGAGTAGAGCACGAAGAAGTCGAGTGCATGCTCTGCACTCAAGACATCCAGCAGGCGTGCACCTTCAAGTTTTGGCGTCATCACGCGTGTGATGCGATCAGCATCTAGCTGGCGAATCAGCGCATCGTCGATGACGGCTGCCGCGTGAATGATGCCCTTGAGCGGGGCGATCGAATTCTTTGCAAGTGCGGTGTCAGTGGAGGCGATACGCTGGAAGACACGGGCCAGTGCATCACGATCTGCCACGTCACAGGCCAATGCATGTACGCGTACGCCCTGTGCTTCAAGGCGCGCGACACCGGCTTGAGCTTCCTCGCTCGCCGCACCGGAGCGCCCAAGCAGAATCAGCTCACGTGCGCCCATGGCGGCCAGCCATTCAGCACTGCGCAAGCCAAAGCCGCCCAGACCACCGGCGACCAGATAGCTGGCTGCGGGATCGAGCGTCAGCGTGGTCGGTAAAAGGGCAGGCGTACCTCTCGCGCTACCTTGTGCGTCAGCGGCGGTATCGCTGCTCTGAGCTGAAGCAACCGCGCGCTGAGTAACGACTACCTTGCCGATCTGACGCGCCTGTTGCATGTAGCGGAAGGCCTCAACGACCTGGCTGGCATCGAAGGTGGTGTAGGGCAGTGGTGCCAGCGTGCCATTCTCGAACAGTGCCATCATCTCGCGGAACAGACGCGTGGTCAGTCCGGGGCATTCCTTCATCAGCTGATCGGAATCGATGCCAAAGTAGCTCAGATTATTACGGAACGGGCGCAGTCCCATCGGCGTGTTTTCGTAGAAATCACGCTTGCCCAACTCGCAGAAGCGCCCAAAAGACTTGAGCACGCGCAGGTTCTGCACGATGGCCTCACCCGCCAACGAGTTGAGTACCACGTCTACCCCGCGCGCATCGACAGAGGGGTCACGCTGCTTGCGAGCGGCCAGATCAGCGAGAATATCTTCTGCAAATCCGTGGCTACGTGAGTCATAGATATTCTCGATGCCCATCAGCGCGAGGAAGTCACGCTTGGCCGGTGAACCAACCGTCGCGAAGACTTCTGCGCCCAGCCAATCGGCAATCTGCAGTGCGGCAATGCCGACACCTCCTGCAGCGCCATGAATCAGTACCTTTTCACCTGCCTCGAGGCGCGCCAGATGCTTGAGCGCGTAGTAGACCGTGAAGAAGGTGGTCGGGATGGTCGCCGCAGCCTCAAGGCTGACACCTTGTGGCACATGAGCCAGTGCGGTATCGGCGATCACCAAGCGGTCTGAGAAGCTGGCGGGGCCGAAGCCGACCACCCGCTCACCGACGGCAAACTCGGCACCTTCACCCGCCTGCGTGACGACGCCGGAAAACTCAAGGCCGAGGCTCGGGCCAGAGAAGCCGTGCTCGATCGCTTCATCGGACAGCAGGCCTAGTGTGTACATGACGTCACGGAAGTTCAGGCCAGTCGCTTCGACACGCACTTCGACTTCACCACGCGCCACCAGCGGGAGTACGCGTAACTGCCACTCGAGATTACGCAATTGCCCTGGCTGGCTGAAGCCCAGACTGACGGCTGCCCGATCCTGCGGCAGGCTTGATGCAGTGGCAGGCGTCAATGTCGAATGCGGAGCTGCCACTTCGCGCAGGCGCGTCGCAAAGCGCGCACCTTCATCAGTGAGGACGACTTCCTGTTCGTGATTCGGGGATTCCAGTTCCTGCACGACGGCAGTGAGCAGAGATTTGGTCATCGTCGCGGCAAGCGGAAGATCCAGCAGCCGTATCGCCAATGACTGACTCTCGTTGGCCAGACTGCGAGCAAAGCCCCAGCTCGCTGCATCGGCAGGTGGCTGTGCCGTATCGTCATTTGATTTTTCTAGCTGCAGCCAGAGGGCGGCAACGCCCTGAGTCATTACCCAAAGCGTCGGTGCCGTGATGCTTTCATCCTGCTCATGAGCGGCATCAAAAGCTTGCGCCACCTCAGTGAGCAGCAGCTGGCGTGCACATTGCTGGGCATTGACGTCATCTGATCGGCCCTGAGCGGCGGGCAATGCGATCAGGTGATCGAACTGCGCGAGCTGATCGGTGAGCTCAGTGTGAACGGTGCTCTGGTCGCTACTAGTCGCGACAGGCAGGGTCTCGTAGCTGACCTGATGGCCACGTGCCTGCAGTGTCTGTGTCAGGCAGGCTACCAGCACGTCATCAGCCGGTGCCTGTGCACTATCGAGCAGTGCGAACTGCAATGCCTGGGGGCTTGTGGAAATCTCAGCATCAGCGGTATGTACCGGTTCAAGACGCGCGGCAATCCACCAGGCGCCTGCCATGACGCTGTCGAGTTCAGACGCGTCTGCCGCCGAGGCTCCTTGCAGCCCCAGCTGAGTCAGCAAGCGCTGCCACTGAGCCATGCTCGGATGGCTACGTAGCTGCTCGCCATCATCCAGCGCCAGAAGAGGGCCGCTCCATGTGGCAGGCTCACACCCGCATAACAGCACCTCAGCGCCAGGCGCCAGGTGGTGGACCAATGCTGTCAGCAATTCGCGAGCGTGTGACGGGGCTTCGAGGTCCAGATGCACGATCGCCAGCTGAGTGTTTGCCAAGTGAGTATTGGCCGGCGGTGTGGTAGCAGAATTGCCGGACGTGTCACTACGCTGTGACGCCTGCCAGTCATCGCTTGATACGACGTCGATCAGAGGCAGATCTTCCTGCAGGCGATTCGCTTCACTCAGCGCCGAGGGGCTGGCGGCCACGAAGGTGTAGTCCAGTGCATCATGAGAGGCGCGATGCGTATCGGCATGGCGCAACGAGGTCAGGCGCTGACCGACCCACGGGCCGCCGGCACCTATCTCGACGATGTTGAGGCGCCGTCCTGCCGGCAGTGCGGCGAGGGCAGTCTCGAGACGCTGATCAAGTTGCACGCTCAGCCATTGCCAGCCAGCATTGCCAACAGCTGTCTTGAGTAGTGTCGGGATAAGCGGTTGGCGTAGGTGTGCCAATGCCACTTCTGCATCTAATGACAGCCTTTGAGTCTGTGACGGCAGCTCTGCCTCAGCATTGACATCAGACTCGTCATGGGAGGCCAGCGGTATGCCGCGATTGAGCCATTCGTCCAGATGCAGATGCAGACGACCGGCCGCGTGAGTCAGTGGGAACTGGCCGGGATAATCCCGTACCAGCAGTTGCCAGATATCGCGCGCGGCGGGTAGATCAAGCTCATTTATCTGCCAGTGGCCATTTTCCTGCGCCTCAATCAGGCCTTGGGCTTCAGCCCATTCCAGCAGTGTGCGGCTGAACTGAGGGGCACGCTGCTGCCAGCGAGTCGCGGCTTCGACATCCAGATGAGAGGGTGCCGACTCGCCGGGCGCGGCATGACGCACCAGCGTCTCATGCACACTGGCGAGCATCAGGCTGTCGAGCAACGGTTCCAGTTCATCGGCAAAGCGCTGACTGTCACTGAGCGGATGCGTGTCATCCTGCGCCACGTCGAATGTCTCGGCGACCAGTGAAGCCAGTGCGAAATCAGGCACCTGGACCGCTGTCCCTGGATGCGGGGCCGCTGACAGTTCCACATCAAGATAATCAAGATGCGCGCGGCCATCACGGCCCAGACGCACTGCCCGGAAACGCGCCTCTTCAGCGACTGCGACCGCGCGGCCCTCGGCATCAAACAGCTCGAAATCAGCACACAGCGAATGCGGCCCGCGCGAACGCAGCACCACACGGGCAGTCGTGATCTGCGAAGCACGTACCTGTTGGCGTACCTGCAAGCGACCTACACGCACTGGCACGAAGGCCATGCCATCGCTGGCGGTAGTCTGGCCCTTGAGGATGCCGAGCAGAGGAATGAACAGCTGGAAGGCACTGTCGAGCACGCCGGGGTGCAGATGGAAGTCACCATCCTGCACCAGCATTTCAGGCGTCAGTGCAAAGTGTGCCAGTACCTGAGGGCGAGACGCACCATCATTGCCGGCCTCGACCCAGATCTGCTCGGCAGCGCGAAAGTGCGGGCCGTAATGCAGGCCGAGCTGCGCGGCGGCGGCCACGTGGGCATCACGATCAAAGTCCGCATTACGTGAGGGCAGCACCGGTGCACGACGTTCGAGCAGACGGCCACGCGTGCCAGTGAAGGCACGGGCTACTGCGTGCAGATTCCATTTGTCGGCATCTTCGGTGAGGGTCTCGCGGCTTTCCAGTCGCATCGCACCATTGGCGCTGTCCAGTGATAGTCGTGTCAGGCGCAGCGTGCTGTCATCCAGCAGTAGCGGAGCACGAATCTCGAAGTCCTCGATATCGAGGACGGCAGCCAGACTGTCACTCTCGGCATTGCCCGCTGCAGTATTGGCGGACTGCCATTCATGTGCCGCCGCCAGGCACTGCTCAAGATAGCCAGCGCCCGGGAAAACGGCACTTTCGCCTACCTGGTGATCAGCCAGCCACGTTACCTTTTGAGTATCGAGCTGAGCTTCCCAGGTAAGGCGCTGCTGGGCGAGTCGATAACCCAATAGCGGATGCACGTAGTGACGATCGAGCAGGCGCTGACCTTCGCTGGTGGTATTGATGAAGCAGGGCGTGCGCTGCCACGGGTAGCTCGGCAAATCCACGAACTGGCCAGCGACAGAGAATTGCTCGCTGAGATCAACCGCGCCAGAAAGCAGCACTCGGCCACGCAGGTGTTGCAGGGCGTCAAGGCCGTCATGACGACGCTCGAGACTGGCGAGTACCTGCCCCGCAGGCGCATCATCGCTGCGCGCCTTGAGCACATCATTCAGATAGCTGCGCAGAATCGGATGTGCACCAATTTCGATCAAGAGGCGATGACGACCTTGGGCACTGGTCGCATCACCGGCTGCCGGCCAGGCGACCAGTTCGCTGATCGCGGCCTCGAATAGCACCGGCTGACGGATATTTTCCCACCAATAACATGCATCCAGTTGATCGCCCGCGCTGACACAGCCGGTAACGGTAGAGACGAAGGGGATCTGCGTCGTGCGCGGTGTCAGGTCTTCCAGTGAAGCCAGTAGCCCGGCCTTGATCGGGTCCATCGCCGGGCTGTGGAAGGCGTAGTCGAGCCCCAACACACGGGCGAAAATCCCCTGCGCCGAGAGCTGCTTGCTCATGGCCTCCAGCAGTACGCGATCGCCCGCTAGCGTGATGCCGCGCGGGCCATTGATGCCGGCGAGTGATAGTGAACTCCACTCGTCCTGCTCCAGCCATGCCCGGATATCGCTTTCGCCAAGACCCACGGCCATCATGGCGCCGGTGCCACGGGTGCGTCCCTGGTGGTGGCTGCGTTGGAAGATGACGCGAATGGCATCGTCCAATGTCAGTGCGCCGCTGGCCCAGGCGGCCGCAACTTCACCGACGCTATGGCCGGTGACGGCAGCGGGGCGAATGCCACGCTCGATCAGCCATTCGGTGACAGCGACCTGGAGAGCAAACAGCGTCGGCTGCGCGATCTCGGTCGCATCGAGACGATTCTCGTGCTCGTCCATCGTGTCACTGCCGCTTGCGTTCTTTTGATGGCCGTTCAGTTCTTGAAGAAGCTCGAAGCCATTGAAGTTGCGGAAGAGCGTGTCGAGGCGCTCCAGGCAGGCGCGCACGCTGGCAGATTCCTGCATCAGTACACGACCCATACCCTCCCACTGGCAGCCGTTGCCGGAATAGATGAAGACTGGGCCGCGCTCACGTGAGCTTGATGTTGCACTGGCCGGTACTGCGCTAGCGAATTGACGAACAGACGCGCCGTTATCGCTCTCGGCAGGTAGCGGCGGTAGGCGGTCAGCCAGCGTGATGCGCGGGTGGTCGCCAAGCTCTCCCTCAGCGCCGAGCGCGTCGAGGTCATCTAGCAGGGCATCGAAGGTGTCTGCACTCAGCAGAGCGCCGTGGACATGATGTTCACGCCGTACGGCCAGCTGCCAGGCGAGGTCATAGAGACTGGGAGCTGCATCGTGGGCTTGAGCGTCGCGCAGGTGGTCAGCCAGCTCACGTGCAGTCTGCTTGAGCGCCTCCGGAGAGCGGGCCGACAGGCGCAACGGCGGTGCCATCTGTGTGTCATCTGCCTCGACATTCTGTGAAGCCGGCGCTGACTGCTCAGGCGGGCTTTCCAGCAGGACGTGGGCATTGGCACCACCAAAGCCGAACGAGTTGATACCCACCACCAGCTTGCCTTGCGCCTTGAGCTTGCGCGGGGCAGTGACGATATCGAGATTCCACTCGTCGCTTCGAATCTTGGGATTGAGGCGTTGAATCTTGATAGTCGCGGGTACTTCACGGTGCGCGATGACCCCCAGCGCCTTGGCCAAACCCGCGACACCAGAGGCGGTTTCCAGATGGCCCATGTTGCTCTTGATCGAGCCGATCGGCAGCGGCAAGGTGCGTTTCTGGCCGATGGCCGCGCCAATGGCACGCGTCTCAAGCGGGTCACCGACGGCGGTGCCGGTGCCGTGAGCTTCGAGATAATCGATCTCGTCCGCTTTGATGCCCGCCAGTTCGCAGGCACGTTCCATTAGCTGAATCTGCGCGGCCGGGTTGGGTACGGTCAGGCCGGACTTGTAGCCATCGGTATTGACCACAGAGGAGGCCACGACGGCGAGAATGCGGTCGCCATCCGCGAGTGCCTGATCGAGCTCCTTGAGCAGGAAGACACCTCCCCCTTCAGAGCGCACGTAGCCATCGCCCGCTTCGTCGAAGACCTGACAGCGGCCAGTCTTGGACAGCATGGTGGCCTTGGAGAAGATCAGGAAGCCGTAAGGGTGCAGGTGCAAGCTGATGCCGCCGGTTAACGCCATGTCCGTCTCGCCGCTACGAATCGACTGGCAGGCCTGATGGAAGGCGACCATCGACGATGAGCAGGCGGTATCCAGTGACAGGCTGGGTCCATGCAAGTCAAAGGCATAGGACAGGCGGTTGGAGGCAACGCTTGAGGTGTTGCCGGTCGCCGTATTGGGGCCGATAGCCCCCAGGTCATCCGCCATGCGATAGGAGTAGTCGAGGCTGGCTACGCCCATGAAGACGCCACAGCGTGAGCCACGCATCTTCTCGGCGGGAATGCCGGCGTGTTCGATGGCTTCCCAGCTCATCTCCAGCAGTATGCGTTGCTGGGGGTCCATGCTGACGGCTTCACGCGGACTGATGCCGAAGAACGCCGGGTCAAAGCCCGAGATATCACCCAGTGTGCCGGCGGCAAAGCTGTAGCTCATGCCCGGGGCTTTAGTGTCAGGATGCAGTAGGGCGTCCTTGCCCCAGCGGTCATCGGCGACTTCGGTCACCATGTCTTTTCCAGCCAGGAGGTCGTCCCACAGAGTGGCCTGAGTGGTGCCGGGGAAACGGCTTGCAGCGCCGATGATGGCAACGCGTCGGGTCATGAGAGGCTCCTGAACTTCTGAGTCGCGGCGCTGTGGCGAACATGCTGATTCGTCGCCTGCAGCAGCGCACTTCCAAGTGTTTCAATGTTGATGACGCGCGGATCGCCTTTGCGACATTGCTCGTCGGTCTTGAAGGCACCGTCGCAGTCGAGAGCCCATTTCATCAGCTCTGGGTCTGCCGCGCGTACGGCGTCCATTGTCTGTTGTGCCACGTCAGCGGACTGCGGCAAGTGTGTCGACCAGATGAAGGTATCGGTTACGCCATTGGGCTCACCCAACGTCTGATAGACCTCGGGCATGATGGGGACGTGATCACCGTAGAAGCACAGCAGTCCACCGCGCGGTAAACGCGACAACGCCGTACTGAGTTGGTCGATCATGGCATCCGCATTGACCAGGTGGCGTAGATAGATGCCAAGCTCACGACAATTCTCCGGTAGCTCGCCTTCATACCATTCGGCCAGGCGCGCGTTGTCGAATGTCTCGAGATGCAGCGGGCCATGATTTTCCATGGTGATGACCTGAATGAAGAGTGGTGTATCACCCGCTTCCAGTAGGCAGTCTTCTACCTTGGCGGCGACAGCGGCATCACTGATGTACTGTCCGCACTTGTCAGCATCGCTGAAGTGAGCGATATCGAGGAATTCATCGAAGCCGAGTGTCTTGAGCACCTTGTTTCGAAGATAGAAGCTGCCCGGATAGGGGTGAATGCAAAGTGTACGATAGCCCAGCGCCTTGTAGCTGGCGGCCAGGTTGGGCACGGCGCGCTTGGCCAGCTGATGGTAGGGATTGAACTGATGCACGCCCAGCTGCTCAGGCGTCAGGCCGGTCAAGAAGGCGGTTTCGGTGCGTACTGTATTGGCCCCCCAGGCAGGCACGGCCAATCGACCACATGGCAAGCCTTGCGCCAGTGCCGTGAAGTGACAGCGGTCCAGATGCGGCAGCAGATCATCGCGTACCTGTGGGTAGATACGGCGCGCATCGAAGAAGGATTCGCTCTGCACGCTGACAACATGCGGCAGGAAAGCGCTCTTGTCAGTCGCTTCCACGCCGTCTTCCCGGGTGGCCTGAAGAACGGCTGTCAGTGTGTTTTCCACCTCGCGTTGCGCCGCCTGCAGCGGATCATGCGTTGGTGTGAGCGGGCGACGTGCCAGACGCGCATACGCGAGCAGGTAAGCCACCATGCCCAGCTCATGAAGATCAAACTCAGGCGCCAGAATGACCTTCGGCGCAAGCTTGCCCCCCATGGCGTAGCTGAGCGCAATGGAGGCGATCAATACGCTGATCAAAGGCATCAGCCATGCACTGGCCCCAGCAGTCATAGCGTACTGCGAAGCCGAGAGTGTAGGTTCCAGCCATAATCCCAGGCCAATCGCCAGCGCACCGGCGGATATCGCCGCAATGGTCAGGCCGATACCGAAGAAGGGGATGTAGAGGCGTGGATGCTTGATGGCGTCGGTGAAGTACTCGAAATCCTGGCTGAGAAACGGCTCACGCAGCGACACATACTTGGTGTGACTGACTTGCAGAACAACGAGCCATAATGCATTGACCACCACCAGCGAGAACCAGGGGCGTTGGGTGATCAGCGTGCACAGTGACCAGCTGGCGCACCAGTAACCGATGTGAGCCAGCTTGGCACTGACCGGTCGGCTTAGAAAAGCCGTCGGGGGCTGTATCATCTGACGCAGCAGCAGGTGTTCAAGCCCCAGTGTCATCACCAGGCCGATCAGCAGCGGCCATACCATGAAAGAAACAAACGTAATGACAAACTCCATGTAATGCCGACCTCGTTAGCCTCTGCCGTAGCAGATGCAGTGTAATGTTCAGGTCGGAATAGCGACCATCTTGAGTACTCGCAAAACGCGTGTGAAATGCTGCTGGAATGCTGAATCTGATTGGCTGACAGCGTCACAACATTCAATGAGTGTAATTGAACAGGCCCAGCAAGCGCTGCGATATTCCTGCCGGTAGTACGCTCAGCCACCAGCACCCGAAGTTGAGCGGGAAGGGAAAGCTGATACGGGCGCGGTTCTTCGCGGCTCCCTTCAGGATACGCTGTGCCGCTTTATCTGCTGGCATCTCGAAGGGCTTGGGGCCAGGCATTGCCTCACACATCGGTGAAGTGACATAGCCGGGCATCACGACTGTCACCCCGACACCGAACGGCTTCAGCCAGCTGCGCAAGCCTTCACCATAGGCCTTGACGGCCGCTTTGCTGCCGCTGTAGCTGGGTGTCAGTGCCAGCCCGTGCCAGGCCGCGAGCGAGCTCAACAACACGAGTTGACCACTGCCGCGCGCCTTCATCGCAAGGGCAAGATGATGTGCCATCCCTAGCGTGCCGATGACGTTGGTTTGCAGCAGGCGCCTGGCATCTTCCCAGCGCTCACCGTGCCCTTGTGGGCCGATGTCGGTATTCATGCCCGCGTTGGCGATGGCGATATCGGGCACGCCGCGCGCGCAGACCTCCTCCAGCCAGGTCAGCAGAGTTTCTTCATCGCACAGGTTGAGTACTGTGCACTCGACCTCGGCGCCTAGCTCACGACACTGCTGGGCAATGCCATCCAGCTTGCGCTGCTTGCGGCCGGTCAGGATAAGCGTGGTGCCCTTGGCTGCATAACGACGTGCCAAAGCACCCCCTATCTCGCCGGTGGCACCGGTAATCAGTACACGCCGCAGTGCTGAGGGTGTACTTGAGTGTGAACCAGCTTCAGTCGGTGAATCGGGACTGCGCTTTGCGCCTGATGATTCTGTTTTTGCTGGCTGCTGGGGGGGCATGGCCGTCACGAATTGTCTCCTCGAATCCCGACACTGACGGTCGGCAGTTCCCTTGCTTTTCGTTATTGGCTGAGCAGTGACTATTTCTCAGCTTCCTTATAGACCGACCAGATGCTGTGATCGGTAGTGACTCATCTGCGTCCCTGCAGGATGAGTCGGCTATCAGTACATGCCATGGTCAGCAGCGACTCAGCATGAGTTCCAGCGGTGAGCGCTCAGCGCTCAATATCTTTACAGCACCTTGTACCGCGAGCTGCATGCCCGGCTTGCAGTAAAAGCCGCCATTCAGTTGCACGGTGTGAATGACGGTATTGCGGAACTGGCGGAACAGCGTGGTATCGGGTCGCCGACCCTGAGTCCAGAAATCATTCAGCGTGCCCTGGTAGGTCAGGCCCGGTAGATTGAAGATTGGATCACCCATGCAGAAGGTGGGGCAGCGGTATTGCAGCGCGACATTACCGGTAGTGCTATTGACGGTAATCATGCCTTTGGCGTGCTGAAGCAGCTTCTCCAGATTGCCGCTTTCCAGATAGACGATGCACCCAATCAGGTCGTAGCGGCGCTCCAGTGCACGAATCAATGCTGGATAGTTGACCAATCCCATGTCCAGCGGATGATTCTTGATCACGAGTCGTGCCCCGCGCGGGGCATTGAGCGCAAAGCTCTTCATCACACGCTGAATGACTTCCTGCATGTTGGCGAAGCGTGAGTGATGACGAATCTGTGCATCGGTATTGAGCTGTAGCGGCAGCATATAGAAAGGCGCACCGCTGCCCATCAGTTGCTCGATGCGTTTGGCATCGCGACGCTTGTACCAGCGCATCAGTGGTAGGCGTGTGGCGTAGCCGGCATATTCCTGAACCGCATGAATGCTGTGTGGTTGGTAACGCGGGAACAGCAGCGGATTGGCTGCGCCCGCCAAGTGATAGGTAATGTCATGGTGCGCGCGCTCACGAAAGGAGGCCTTGAAGCGCTGCGGGGTCGGCGCATCTTCCAGCTGCTTGCCGGCCTCTCTGAACCAGTCAGGGTCACGTGGCAGCAGCGAATGGCCGTTGACGCCTTCACGTTCCAGCGTAACCCAGAAAGGGCGAAAGTAGCCTTCCTCGAAGACATGGGTACGAATGCCGAGATATTCTGCCTTGAGCACGGCGTCACGATGTACGGGACGACGGTCGCCGAACAGCACTTGATCAGTGACATGATGCTTGCGCCACAATCCAGCGATGAAGTCTCCGAGCTCCTCGATACGGCCGCGGAAGGCATACGCCTTGTCGCGGCGCCAGTAATAGCTATCACCACTGTTGAAGTTGACCTTGATGACCTCGTGGCCATCTTGCTTGAGCTTGTGTGCCAGATGTAAAAAGAAGGGCGAGCACACACCCTGCAACAACATGAAGACACGACGACGTCCGCCACCAGACCGATGATGAGTATTGGTCAGTGTATCGAGCGACGCTCCCTGCGGAGACGACTGTTCAGGCTGAGGCCGCGGGCGCGTCAAGATGGCATCGTCTGATAGCTTGAAGCGCGAGGGCTGCTCGAGTGCCTCGTCCATGAACGGAGCACTGAAAAGGGGAGCGCTGGAAAAATGAGTGCTGATAAGTGGTAACTCCAGACGTCCATGTTGCATAAGTCAGTGCTTCCCGATGAATAGCGCACGATAACCCCGATAAAGTCGTGTCTTCCATGGCAGAGAGGGTGTCAATGTGCCATGGCGGAGTATCTCGCGTTGTTGTTCCAGAATCGTGACGACTGTTTCTACATTGCAAAGATGCCCTTGTTGCGGCGCCACATAGACGGGGTACTCGATCAATGCACCTGCTACGAGGGCGTCCAGGCTCACGCGGCGTGTACGTCTCGGGCAGTCCAGCTGGTCATAAGTCAATCCCCAGCCTGCATAAAACGGTAGCCCATGCGTGGTGACTGGCACACCACGGAGCAGCGCTTCAAAACCTGCTAGAGAGCACAGAGTATGCAGATGATCAATCTGCTCGAACAATCGGCTGATATTGCCTGATGTAAGTTTGAGATCGTAGGGCTCGCACGCACTGGCGGCTTCGCCACGTCGGCCGCCTGTTACAATGTCAGGGTGAGGCTTATAGATCACGTAAGCATCAGGGTGCAATTTACGCGCCGCTTCCAGTAGCGCTTGATTGGTCTTGATGCCGGGACAAGCGTGGCGAATCGAAGCATCGGATTCTACCTGGCCAATCACCAACACAACTTCCCGGCCCTTGGCCAATGCTCGAATGTCTGGTAGCTGGTCGCTTTCCGAATTGTACTTGCTCAAGCCTAGCGCCGTGATGCGTTCGCGCAAATGTCTTGCGCGCTCAAGCTGTGTGGTATCTGGCACATGATGTTCAAGCCAGTCTTCTAGAGTACTGGCAGCACTGGCGTCGAAATGCATCGCGCTGGCATCAAGAATCAGCGAGAGCGGACGGATCAGATCAACCCCGAGACCGACCGAACGTAGAAAGCCATCCTCGATACGCCATAGCTCGCCGCCGTGCACGGCGACCTCGGCGGCGAATTGAGGTGTCGTTCGGCTGGCCCAACTCAGTACCTTGAGGCGTGAAGTCGGCAGGCGGGGTGACGCATCAGCAAGTGCCTGCAGCTGCTTTAGGGCATCAGCGTCACGCTTTTCAAACCTCATGTGTGACAGGGGGCCAAGGAAGTAGGGCAAGAATCCTTGCTTCCAGCGGGAATACCCGGGGGCTATCCAGTCACCCGCCAACCGCTCACTCTGGCGCTTCTGGTCCGTCAGTAACTGGATGATTTCCTCGAGCGAGGCGGATTTTTGAGTGTACGGGTTGGCGTAGCGGCTGTACTGCAGATATGCCGCAGTAAAGACCTGCTCGAGTGAACGGAAGTGCCCACGACGCGAGCATTGCTGACGGTCTTCAGTTAACCCCCAGCCCGCGTAGAAGGGCAGGCCGTGACAGGTCACCGGCAGGTCCGCCATCAGTGCCTCGAACCCCAATTGACTGGTCACCACGTGCACGGCATCTACTTGCTCAAATAGACTCCACGGATTCATGTCGTCACTCAGCAGTGTACAGCCAAGTTTGCGCGCTTCATCGAGCAGATAGCCTTGTTTCTTGCCAGCGATCACATCCGGATGCACTTTTACCCACACCTCGGCATTCGGCCTGGCGCAGGCGTCATGCAGCATGTCGATAAATGTCTGTGCGCTGGCCATGCCACCTTCGACGGAGGCATCACCAGCTGTCTGGTCTACCACCAGGATACGCTGGCTTTTTTGGCAGGTAGGCAAGTGTTTCTCGGGCGCATGATTGTACTTGCTCAGGCGCTGCTCGCGAATGCACTGCATGGCAAGACGTGCGCGAGAAAGTAGCTGGGCGTCTTGCTGCTGTGGGGACTCAACAATCAATTGCTCCAAGTCACTGGGCTGGCGGGCATCGTAATAGATTCCCTGGTGATCGACGACCAGCGACATGGCCGGATAGCCAGCGCCTGCCAGTGTCAGTGAGCGAAGAAAGCCATCCTCCAAGGCGACATAAGAGAGGCCATGTTCACGGGCATAGCGTCTGGCAAATTCAGCGGTAGACTTGTGCCCCCATCCGACGACGCACGTTGCCGATACTTCATCGGTAATGCCTAGACTTTCGTCGATGTTTTTGAGGCTTTTTTGAAGAATAAGTCGAGAGGGTATTACGGCGCGTAAAGGGGAGCAAAGTGGTGATTTTATTACATTTTCTGCTCGATGGCGTGGAGCAGATGGGATGGTGATATCGTGATTACGCTGATGATCTTGGAATTTCGAGTAGCAATGGGATATGCATGAGGGTAGCTTGCCGGCTTTTTTTAGCGGCATAAGCTCGGGGATAAAGCAGCCGAGATGAGTCTGGCGCAGAATGCCAGATGAAAAGCATAATGATCGGCTGTAGGCCGCACCAATAGCGGGGTTTCTGGTAGTACAAGTAGTGCTTTCTGAGGCTGAACAGGGTTGCACAGGAGGCCGCCATCCTTGTTTTTTTTCTACGTTCAGCATGCAATTCTTCCGTTGCATTAAAGAAAAGTAAATGCTCACTCATGGCGCCAGGCACACCCTTGTAACTCTATGGTGCGTTACCGTTGACGTAGAGTCCACAAATAGCGAAAGTACGCAAAGTGACGAATGAATTCAATCAAAGTGTTTGTAGGCGAGTTCGTTCGTGGGCAAATAATTAGCATGAGTTTTTTATGAGGTCAGTGTCATGGCCGACATGCTTTGGTAGTGGGAGCTTTAATGCTAATGTGCTCCGCTTTGCTATAATATGTTCCCTCGCCAAACTCGGCAGATGCGTTGCCTTTTAGTCAAAAGGCAGAGCGTTCTGTACGGAGTCAAGAGTGGATGTTGTGTTGTAGATAAGTGGCAGGATGCCAAGGGAATTCTTGTAGATGGAAATTGCGCAGCATATGGACGCTATCATCACGCTATTTGTCACGTTAGGCGTGCTGACGGGACTGATCTGGAATCGATGGCCAGCCGAGTGGCTAATGATGGCAGCCGCTGTGCTGCTCATTCTGCTGGGTGTTATCTCACCTGCTACTTTTCTGTCAGGCTTTGCCAACCCTGGCATCATGACCATTGGTGCACTATTCGTGGTGGCAGCTGGGGTTCAGGAAACTGGCGCACTGCGCTGGATGCTTGAGCGCCTTTTGGGCCGCCCTACCTCTCCATCCTCAGCGCTGGCACGCTTGATGCCTATCACATCACTGCTAAGTGCCTTCCTGAATAACACACCCGTCGTCGCACTCTTCATTGGGCTAGTGCAGAGCTGGTGTGCGCGCATGAAAATTTCCCCCTCCCGCTTGCTCATGCCAATGAGCTATGCCGCCATTCTCGGTGGTACCTGCACTCTGATTGGCACCAGCACCAATCTGGTGGTTGATGGATTGCTGCAATCACAGGCCGGTCTACCGGGGCTTGGCATTTTCGATATCACGCCATTAGGCGTCCCGGTGTTGATCATGGGTACGTTATGGATGGTGCTGGTTGGCTGGCGTTTTCTCCCTCAGCGCAAGGGATTGGTCGAACAGCTGGGCAATGGACGTGAATACTCTGTCGCGATGCGTGTTGCTGACAAGGGCCCTCTGCACGACAAGAGCATCGAAGAGGCTGGACTACGTAGCTTGCAGTTCGGTTATCTCGCCGAGATAGAGCGTTCAGGAAAGTTACTGTCGATGGTAGGGCCTGACACCGTACTGCAATCCGGTGACCGTCTTGTCTTCGTTGGAGTCGCGGATACCGCCCATGAAGTGCGTGTTTTCCGTGGCTTGGACAGTGACGCAGCAGGTCTTGATCTTGATCATCATCAACGACGCATGGTCGAAGCCGTCATTTCACCCAGCTCCCCAGTCGTGGGGGTGAGTGTGCGCGGTGCACGATTCCGGACCCGATATCAGGCCGTGATCCTTGCGGTATCACGCGATGGCGAGCGTATCGACAGCAAGGTCGGTGATATCGTGCTGCGCCCTGGTGATACGCTGCTACTGGAAGCGGCCGCTGGCTTCTCTCGCTTGCACCGCTACAACCGTGAATTTCTACTCGTTAGTGCTCTAGATGGTAATGGGATGCCAAATCTCTCCAAGGCGCCGCTTGCCATCGCGATCATGAGTCTGATGATCATTACCCATCTAGCTGGCTTGGTAGACCTGGTTGAAGCAGCCGTTGCTGCTGCCATCATGATGGTCTTCACCGGCTGCCTGCCTGCGGCTCAAGCACGTGCCAGTATCGATGGCAGTGTGCTTGTCGTGATCGCAGCTGCGCTGGCACTCGGGCAAGCGATGACAGACAGCGGAGCCGCGCAGCTGGTAGCGGAGCAATTGATGCAACTAGGTGGTGATTCCCCCCTGTTGATGCTGGCGCTGGTCTATCTGACCACCACGCTATTCACTGAGATCATTACCAATAACGCAGCGGCGGTACTCATGTTTCCTATTGCCATGGCGGTCAGCGAGCAGATGGGGGTATCGCTGATGCCGTATGCAATTGCCATAATGTTTGCGGCATCTGCCAGTTTCCTGACCCCACTGGGCTACCAGACCAATCTGATGGTTATGGGCCCGGGGGGGTACAAGGTCTCGGATTACATGAAGGTCGGGCTACCGATGAGCATCATCGTCGGGGTGACATCGATAGTGTTGATTCCGCTGATCTGGCCATTTACAGGCTGATCGATGCTTTACTTGATTACTGACGTCACGAGCAATCAAAACTGATCTGACAACGGCCCCTTTCGCCATCCGCTGCGCTGATGGCCTCAATACTGACAGGAAGACACATGACGGATACGACCGCGAGCACCACGGATAGCACTACACGCGCAATGCTGACGGCGATTGAAGCCATTGCTCGCAAGGCGGGTGCTGCCATCATGGATATCTACGAAAGCGGCGACTTCACCGTCGACATGAAGGCCGATGACTCTCCTTTGACCACGGCAGACCGCGCGGCACATGCCGTTATTGTCGAAGGACTCGAGGCGATGCAGGCTCAGTTCGGTGCCACGCCGATCCTGTCCGAAGAAGATGCCGATATTAGCTGGGACGTGCGAAGCGAATGGACACGCTACTGGCTGGTAGATCCGCTTGATGGCACCAAGGAATTCATAAAGCGCAATGGCGAGTTTACAGTCAACATCGCACTGATCGAGCAAGGCGTGCCGGTCGTCGGGATCGTGTATGCCCCTGCGATAGACACCTTGTATGTGGGTGCGCAGCAAGCCGATGGCGCGTCGTCCATTGCAGAAAAGCAAGTGGGTAGCGAGGCACCTCAGCCAATTTCCGTCACTGCCGCGCCGGGCGCAGAAGATAGCTGGCGCATCGTCGGCAGCCGCTCTCACCAGACAGAGGACTTCAAGGCCTTCGTCGCTGACTTCGCGGCCTGCGATATCGTTGCCATGGGGAGTTCACTCAAGTTGTGCCTGGTCGCAGAGGGTACCGCTGATCTTTACCCTCGCCTCGGCCCGACCTGTGAGTGGGATACTGGCGCAGCACACGCGGTGGTCGAAGCTGCTGGCGGGCAGGTATTGGATGCCAGTACGCGTGAGTCGCTGCGTTATAACCAGCATGACAGCGTTCTCAATCCGTACTTCATTGTGTGCTCCGCGCCGGCCGCACCCTGGGCGTAAGCCGCCATCGGGTAGCTAGATACAAGCGGATAAACAGGATAGCGAGCGCTAGCCAAGGGAGGCGGAACTCGTCATATGACTGACGCAAGACAGTGGCAGCCTCGGTCCAGTCTCGGTCCAGTCTCCTGGAATGATAACGAACGGCATCTGGAGTCTCGTGAACCGTGTTGGCGTTACCGCCCGTGGTACGTGATTTCATGCCTTTCAGATAACTGAGTGATCTCAAGGAACTTGCAATGACAGCCTCATCGACGGCCGAAAAGCTCGGCATCACACCGGAACGTCAGACCCACCTCAAGCAACTCGAGGCCGAGTCCATCCACATCATTCGTGAAGTGGCGGCCGAGTTCTCCAATCCGGTCATGCTGTATTCCATCGGCAAGGACTCTGCGGTGATGCTGCACCTGGCACGCAAGGCTTTCGCGCCGGGTGTTCCGCCGTTCCCGCTGATGCACGTCAACACCACCTGGAAGTTCCAGGAAATGATCAAGTTCCGCGATGAGATGGCCGCGGAAGTCGGCATGGAGTTGATCGAGCACATCAATCAAGAAGGCGTGGCGGCGGGCATCAATCCGTTCGACCACGGCAGTGCCAAGTACACCGATATCATGAAGACCGCCGGTCTCAAGCAGGCGCTCGACAAGTACGGCTTCGATGCCGCCTTCGGTGGTGCGCGTCGTGACGAAGAAGCCTCGCGTGCCAAAGAACGCGTCTACTCCTTTCGTGACCAGTATCACCGCTGGGATCCGAAGAATCAGCGTCCGGAGCTTTGGAACATCTACAACTCCAAGATCAACAAGGGTGAGTCGATTCGTGTGTTCCCGCTCTCCAACTGGACCGAGCTGGATATCTGGCAGTACATCTATCTTGAATCCATCAAGATCGTGCCGCTGTACTACTCTGCCGTGCGCCCAGTCGTGAAGCGCGATGGTCTCGATATCATGGTTGATGATGACCGCCTGCCACTGGCCGAAGGCGAAGTACCGGAAATGAAGTCTGTGCGTTTCCGCACCTTGGGCTGTTATCCGCTGACCGGCGCCGTGGAATCCACTGCCGCGACGCTGCCGGAAATCATCCAGGAAATGCTGCTGACGCGCACCAGCGAGCGCTCCGGTCGTGCGATTGATCACGATCAGGCCGGCTCGATGGAGAAGAAGAAGCGCGAAGGGTATTTCTAGGAACGGTTCTGAAACCGTTTCTGATTCCTATTCGCACGCCCGCAATAGCGATGGCGCGTCCTCAGGCAAGCAAGTATCTACAACATTGACAGGGCGAGGGATGTCCACCGCTGGAAGCGTCTTGTTACGCTCGCGCCGGACAGATCTCGCTCAGGGAGAAGTACAGTGTCACACCAGTCGACGATGATCGCGGAAAACATCGAAGCATATCTCAAAGAACACGAGCAGAAAGATCTGCTGCGGTTCATCACCTGCGGTAGCGTGGATGACGGCAAGTCGACCCTGATCGGACGTCTGCTGCATGACTCCAAGATGATCTATGAAGATCAGCTGGCGGCCATAACCCGTGATTCCAAGAAAAGCGGTACCACGGGCAAGATCGACCTGGCGCTGCTGGTCGATGGTCTGCAGTCCGAGCGTGAGCAGGGCATCACCATCGATGTCGCCTACCGCTACTTCTCCACCGACAAGCGCAAGTTCATCATCGCCGATACCCCGGGGCACGAGCAGTACACCCGTAACATGGCGACGGGTGCTTCTACCGCAAGTCTGGCGATCATTCTGATCGATGCCCGTTACGGCGTGCAGACTCAGACGCGCCGTCACAGCTACATCTGCTCGCTGCTGGGCATCAAGCACCTGATCGTCGCCGTCAACAAAATGGACATCGTCGATTACTCCCAGGAACGCTTCGATGAGATCGTGGCTGACTACAAGGAGTTCGCTAAAGACCTGGAAGTCCCGGATATTCGTTTCGTGCCGCTGTCCGCACTCGAAGGCGATAACGTTGTCTCCATCAGCGAGAAGACACCGTGGTACGCCGATGCGGGCTACGAAGCACTCCCGCTGATGGACATTCTCGAAACGGTGGATGTCACTGAAGACAGCAATCTGACTGACTTGCGCTTCCCGGTGCAGTACGTCAATCGTCCGAACCTGAACTTCCGTGGTTATTGCGGCACGCTGGCCGCTGGCACTGTGACGCCAGGCCAGCAGATCAAGGTATTGCCGTCCGGTAAGATCTCGACTGTCGAACGTATCGTCACCTTCGATGGCGATCTTGATGTCGCGTGGCCGGGCCAGGCCGTCACGCTGACACTAACGGACGAGATCGACATCTCGCGTGGCGACATGATCGTGGCGATTGATTCCGATCTCGAGCCTTGCACCGCCTTTACCGCGGATGTGGTGTGGATGCACGAGAATCCGCTGTTGGTCGGCAAGGAATACGAGATCAAACTCGGCACTTCCAGTGTCATCGGACGCGTGGGTCGTATCATCCACCAGACTGACGTCAACACCATGGCGCGCAACGAAGCCGAGAATGTTCCGCTGAATGGCATCGCTCGCGTACAGGTCGAGCTGACCCAACCGCTGGCGATGGACAGCTACCAGCGTTCACCGCATACCGGCAGCTTCGTGTTTATTGACCGCCTGTCCAACATCACCATCGGTGCGGGTATGGTCAAGGATACCCTTAGTGCCAGCAACATTGTGTGGCATGACATGGCGGTCACCAAGCAGCGTCGCGCTGAGCGCAACAAGCAGAAGCCGTGCATCATCTGGTTCACCGGCCTGTCCGGTGCGGGCAAGTCCACCGCGGCCAACGCGCTGGAGCGCCAGCTGTTTGCCATGGGTTATAATACCTATCTGCTGGATGGCGACAACGTGCGTCACGGCCTGTGTGGTGACCTTGGCTTCAGCGAAGACGATCGCGCCGAGAACATTCGTCGTGTCGGCGAAGTCTCCAAGCTGATGGTCGATGCCGGCATGATCACGCTAGTCAGCTTCATCTCGCCGTTCCAGGCAGACCGCCAGACCGTGCGCGACATGGTGGGCTCTGACGAGTTCATCGAAGTCTTCGTCAACACGCCGATCAGCGTGTGCGAAGAGCGTGATCCGAAAGGCCTGTATCGCAAGGCACGTGCCGGTGAGATCAGTGACTTCACTGGCATCAGCTCTCCGTATGAAGCGCCAGAGAGTCCGGAAATCGAGATCAATACCGGCGAACTGACGCTCGAGCAGACCGCGCTTAAGCTGGTCAGCCAGCTTAAGCATTACAACGTCATCGGCTGATTCATTCACGTCGATTAGCCCTCGCCGCAAGGTGGGGGCGTTTGCAGTTTCAGGACTCTCATATGACTCAATATCAATTCAAGCAGTGCTTGCCGGGTGTCGCGCGCTTCGCGGCAACAGCAGGCCTTGCGATTATTGTCTCCGGTTGCGCGACCAGCTATCCGATGTCGACGGGTAACGGCAGCGATAATCTCTCCAGTCTCAGTGGCGCTGCACCGTTGTCTGCAGATATCTCCGCTTTCCTGGATACGGCCTCCATCGGCGGTGTCATGCCGGTCGTCAGCAGCCCTTGGGGAAGCAATGTCGAAGTGGTCGCCGGTGAGCGTTACTTCGCGGCCAGCGGCATGACGTGCCGTCATCTGACCATTTCCAATGACCGCGATCTGCCGAGTAATGAACTGGCATGTCGTACTAGCGATACCGGAAAGGCCGAGCAAGGCACCTGGGTCACGCAGCGTCTGGTGACAGGCTTGCTGGAAGATGCTCGCTGAGGCTCAGCCTCTCCAGAGCGCTTCAGTGTGATACTGCTCTGAACAAGCACACGTTGATCGACAGCTTTTCTAAACAGTGCTGAAAGACAGATTTGATCGACAGTTTTTTAGACAGTGCTGAAAGACCAGATTTGAAAGACACAGGTGTCAGGCAACGCCATTCATGACCGAGCCGCCTGACCAATACCGTATTACGAGGGGCCTAGCCCAATGACAATTTCCAGATTCTTGCTCCGGGCCGGGTGCCTGGTGGCGGTAGCGTGCCTGAATGCCAGCCCCGCAATGGCCGTTGGATTAGACAGTAGTTCATTTCTAACTACTGGCGAGCAAGCTGCCAGCATCCCTGAGAAAACCGAAAAGATAGAAGATTCGGCACGGGCTGACTGGCGTAGTGGAACATACGGACCTATCACCTCCGAATCAAAGACGGACCCGGATTCTCTGCCACCCTTTGGTGAGAACCTGTTTACTGGCGGTTTCCGTGGCATGATCGCCGATGGTCTCAATAGCGACTACACCATCAAACCAGGTGACCAGATCACGCTGCGCGTCTGGGGTGGGATAGAAATCGAATCTGTCTTGTCGGTGGACGCCCAGGGCAACGTATTCTTGCCTGGCATTGGCCCGATGAAAGTACAGGGCATTTCGAATGCCCAATTGGATGGCAAGGTACGAGGCGCCATTCAAGAGGTATACCCCGAAAACGTCAGTGTCTACACCAACCTTCAAGGTGTCCAGCCGGTGGGTATCTTTGTGACCGGTTATGTGAAGAACCCGGGCCGTTATGCCGGTACGCCGAATGATTCCATGCTGTACTTTCTGGACCAAGCCGGTGGTATTGATCAAGCGTTGGGGAGCTATCGCTCCATCAAAATCAAGCGTAACGGTCGTATCATCAGCAATGTCGATCTCTATGACTTCCTGATCGACGGTGAGATCCCCCGTCCGCAATTCCGCGATGGCGATACCGTCGTAGTGGAAGAACGCGGCCCAGCCATTAGTGTCGTCGGCGATGTCGAGCGTGACTATCGTTATGAGCTCACCTCAACACGCTTGAATGGGCAAGATGTCAATAAGCTGGCCCGTCTGAAGACAGGTGTGTCCCATGTCTTGCTGCGTGGCTCACGTACAGATGGCCCAATTTCGCGTTATCTGCCGATTGCAGAATTCCGCGATGCAGAAGTGCGTGCCGGAGATGAAGTTCTCTATAGCGCAGACCAGCGGGATGAAACCATCGTCGTGCAGCTGGAGGGCAGCTTTTACGGTCCTTCACGTTATGCCTTGCCCCGCGATGCGCATCTTGGTGAATTGCTCAATGCTGTTGGTGTACCTAAGGGGCTGACAGATTATCAGAGTGTTTCCATTCGTCGTGAAAGTGTGAAAGAGCAGCAAGCTAAATCGTTGGAAGAGAGCTTAAGGCGCCTGGAAATGACATACCTAGGCACACCGACTTCGACCAACAATGAAGCATCGTCGCGTGAGCAAGAAGCCAGTCTCATTCAGCAGTTCGTGGAAAAGGCGCGTGAGACCGAGCCAACAGGTAGATTGGTGGTAGCGCGGAATGATGGAGAAATCGCAGACGTGAGATTGCAGGACGGTGATATCGTGACTTTACCGGAAGTCAGCGATTCCTTGCTGATCAGTGGGGAAGTCGTTGTTCCACAGGCTGCGGTCTACACACCCGGCCTGAGCGTGTTGGAATACATCAAGAATGCGGGCGGGTTCACGCAACATGCTGATGATGAACAGATCCTGGTAGTGCGTCAGAACGGTGCGGTACGTAACGCCGAAGATGTCAATCTTCGCTCGGGAGATGAAATACTCGTTCTCCCAGCCCCCCCAACCAACAATCTACAGCTGGCGGGTAGTATCACGCAGATTCTGTATCAAGTTGCAGTCGCCACCAAAATCGCCCTAGATCTGTAATCATGAATCATAACGCCGCGAACTCATCAGGCAGCTCATCTGATCGAGAATCTGACACGACGAATGGACAGAGCGGGCCTAAGGCCCGTTCTGCCTGGGCCGTCACGCGCAGTGTCTGGTTTGCCATGTTCATGCGCGAAGCTATCAGTCGGACTATGACTGACCGTATGGGCTGGTTCTGGATGATTGCAGAACCGGCTGCTCTACTACTCATTATGATAGGTATTCGTAGCTTCATTCGAGGTGATAGCCTGATCGTCAATGCTCCCTTCATTCCATGGATGCTGGTCGGGATGATGGGATTCTTCCTGATCCGTGAAGGAATGATGCAGGGCTTGGGCGCCGTCAACGCCAACAAGGCACTATTTGCCTATCGCCAAGTACATCCTATCGATGGCGTACTGGTACGTAATGTACTGGACGGACTGATCCGCACCGTCATCTTTTTGTTGTTCATGGTGGGCGGCTTGATGGTAGGTACCGACTTCACACCTGACAATGGCTTTCAAGCCATAGCAGGATGGTTGTCGTTGTGGCTATTCGGGCTAGGGCTGGGTCTGGTGACGTCAGTAATAGGCACACTGGTACCCGAGGTTAGCAAGATCATTCGTATGCTCAGCATGCCACTGTTGATCTTGTCTGGTGTCATCATGCCACTCAATCGGCTGCCGCATTACCTGCTAGAATATTTAATGTTGAATCCCATCGTACATGGCTTGGAATATATACGGCATGGATTCTTCGACGGGTATGTAGTGGTGCATGGGACTGATATGACCTACTTCTCGGCGTGGACCCTAAGTACCTTGGCATTGGGGACGCTCATGCATGTAAGATTCAAGGAGCGTCTGAAAAGCCAATGATTGAAATCCACAATCTCTCTAAGCGTTATTACCACTCGCATTACAGTAAAAGTGATGATCAGTGGGTACTCAAGAATATCAACCTGACCATACCGACCGGTATCAGTGTCGGACTGATCGGGGCTAACGGTGCCGGAAAGTCGACACTGCTGCGGCTCATTGCTGGGATGGATACGCCGCAGAAAGGGAGAGTGATTCGGCATTCCAAGGTGTCATGGCCAATTGGCTTGGCCGCAGGTCTACAGAGCAGCATGACGGGGCGTCAGAACGTTAAGTTTGTCGCCCGCATGCATGGTACGGAATACGACATTAATAGCATCATAGAGCGCGTGCAGGACTTTGCCGAAATTGGTCCCGCCTTCGACGAACCGATCCGTACCTATTCCTCCGGCATGCGCTCACGTCTCAACTTTGGGCTGTCACTTGCATTTGATTTCGATGTATATCTCTCTGATGAGGCCACGTCAGTCGGTGATAGAGCCTTCAAAGCCAAGGCCTCCAAAGCTTTCAAGGACAAGGTGGGCGGGGCAAGTCTCATCATGGTGTCGCATGGCGAAAGTATTCTCAAAGAGCTGTGCCAGGCTGGAATCTACCTGAAAGATGGTGGTGCGCTCTGGTACGACGACATTAACGACGCGATTGCAGCTTATCACGCCGATAGTGACGGTCCTCAACTTGACAAGATGACTCTGCAGGCACTGAAGACATTGCACAAGGAACGACGTGCTGTCATGGAGGAAGCCAAGCTTGCACGAGAAGCCACAGAAACTCTGCCTCCGCGTGAAAAGAAGCCCTACGGCAATGCCCTCCGAACCGCACGGCAAGCACTGCGTGAAGTGCGGGAGGAAATCGAATCTCGAGAGGTCAGTGCTTCTCGTACGCCGGGGAATATCATCAGCGAGTGATTTTTTTCCTGAGCGATACTCTCGGTACAGCCTTCGTCGCCCTCAAGCGCACTCTTCAAATTACTCCCATCATCGACTTCACTTCATTGCCACCGGTGAACTCGGTGAGCGCCTTCAACGGGAATACGCATGACATCATTTATCAAACGCTATCCACAATGGGCTATTGTCCTACTATCCATTGTGCTCGTCGGTTTCTACTGGTTGGTATGGGCGGATGACCGCTATGTCTCTAAAGCTACAGTCGTGCTGGAAAGTCCGCAGGTTAGCGCTTCCAGTGAAGTCAGCTTTGGCTCGCTGCTTTCGGGTAGCCAGACCGATAGTGACCTTCTCCTGCTGCGCGAATATTTGATGAGCGTGGATATGCTCAAGAAGGTACAGGAGAAACTCGATTTTCGATCTCACTATAGCCAGCATGGCGATACCTTTGCCCGCTTGGGAGACGCCGATGCTCCGATCGAGGAACTTCATTACTACTATTTGAAACGAGTCACGGTGGAGATGGATGATTACGCCGGCGTCTTGAATATAGAGGTGCAGGCTTGGACACCGGAGTTTGCGCAGAAATTCGCTAAACTGCTACTTGTGGAAGGCGAACGGCACATGAATGAAATGGGGCAGCGTCTCGCGGAAGACCAGCTAATCTTCCTCGACAAACAGGTATCTCTGCTGGAAGATAATTTCGAGCAATCTCGTCAGGATTTGCTGAATTATCAGAACGAGAATGGTCTTGTGTCCCCAACTCAGACAGTAGAAAGCTTAAATACTGTTGTGTCTTCATTGGAAGCTCAGCTGGCGACTTATAAGGCACGAAAGAGTGCCTTAGCAAGCTATCAAAGCCAGCGTTCCAGCGAGATGGTGCGCGTTGAAAGTGAAATCAACGCCATTAAAAAGCAGATTGGTCTTGAGAAGGAGCGCTTGGCACGGCAATCAGGCAATGCCCTAAATAGTATTTCTAGCCAGTATGAAACACTACAACTGCGCGCTGATTTTGCTAAGCAGACCTATTCTAATGCACTCGCTGCACTGGAAAACACTAGGATAGAAGCGGCTCGTAAGCTTAAGCAAGTCAGTGTTTTGCAAAGCCCGATACTTCCTGAATATTCAGAAAAACCAGCGCGTCTATATAATTTGACTATCTTTTCATTAGTTGTAATATTCATAGGATTCATACTTTCCATGATGTTGCTGGTGATTAAAGATCATCGTGATTAGTCTAATTTTTGGACTATTAAATAGCTTAAGGTATTGAGGTAGTTATTCATGAGTGAGCTTATAAAAGGTTTTTCTAGTCAGGATGCTGCACAGTCAATATACAAAAAGCCTGTAGATGACGATCTTGAAAATAATAAAATACAAGAGCAATGCCAGAGTTTGCTATCAGAAAAATCTACTCTTGATAATCAGCTGCTGGCATTGAGGTCAGATTTAGATAAAGCTTTATTTTTGACTAATGGAGATAGTGTCGCTAACGAGAATTCGCTAATAATTAGTCAATTGTTAGAGGTTCAAATGGTACTAGGTGAAGCAATCTCTGAAAAAAATACGTTAAAAGAAAAATGCGCCAATTTAAATGCTAATTATAATCTATTGCATAAACGATTACTAAAGATTAGTATCGCTAATCAGGATCATCGTAAAAAATTATTAGAGTACAAAAAATACTTGAAAAGCTTCACAGAAGAAAAAATTGAGAAAGAGCGCCAATTAGTATTGAAGCTCTTTACTCTAAATCAAGAAAAACGCTTTTCTTCGAATAACCCATCATCGCTTGATTTTGCAGCAGAAAGTGAGGAAATAATAAATTCTGAGTTATTTGACCAAGCCTGGTATCTAGCTCAATATCCAGATGTCGCTGATTCTAAAGCGAATCCCGTTATTCATTATTTAGTAAGTGGCGCGTGTGAAGGCCGAAACCCTTCCTCCGGATTTGATACGGCTTTATATCTTACACAATATACAGATGTGGTAGATAAGGGTGTCAATCCATTGCTCCACTATATACGATATGGAGTTCATGAAGGGCGGGTCGTATTATAAAAAATTAAGCGCGACCATTAATTCTATTAGTCTTTTAAAAATATATAGTTAGTATGCTGGGGGAGGGCAAGTTATGAGTATTATAAAGGATGCGGCTGTCGCGTATCGTGATGGTAAATACTCTGAGGCAGTAGAACTTTATAAAGAGGCAGGAAAATATTACGGAGAAAATCTTTTTTATGCCAATATTATACTGTGCAATCGTGCAATGCAGAATGACAAAATAAAAGGTTCTTATAGTTATATACCTATATCAGAAGATATTAATATAATAAAGCAGTTATCGGAATCGCAAACATTATTGGAATACTATTTCACGAAGAGTGAAGCGCTAGATTGTAAATAAAATTCAATAGACCGTTAAATTACGCAATCGGGAAATTTTAGTGAAAATTCTTACAGTATTTGGAACGCGTCCGGAGGCTATTAAGATGGCTCCGCTCGCCTTGCAACTCGCAGAAGACGAACGTTTCGAATCCAGAGTCTGTGTGACGGCTCAACACCGTGAGATGCTAGACCAGGTATTAGGGCTGTTTGAATTGCAACCGGACTATGATCTGAACTTGATGAAGCCAGGGCAGGACCTCAATGATATAACCTGCGGTATATTACAAGGATTGAAGGCCGTCTTGTCAGATTATAAGCCTGATATGATATTAGTACACGGGGATACTGCTACAACCTTCGCCGCTAGCTTAGCTGCTTATTATCAACAAATCCCGGTAGGACATGTTGAAGCAGGCTTGCGTACAGGAAACTTGTACTCACCTTGGCCGGAAGAGGCGAACCGGAAGTTGACAGGAGCTTTGGCAGCCAAGCATTTCGCACCTACGGAAACTTCACGCCAGAACCTTCTCAAGGAAAATATTGACTCAGCCAATATTCATGTAACCGGTAATACTGTAATTGATGCATTGTTTGAGGTAGTAAACAAGCTTGAGGAAGGACCGTTGGGAGATGAGTTGCGCGCGCGTTTTGATTTCCTAGAGGATGATAAGCGACTTGTCCTAGTTACTGGCCACCGCCGTGAGAGCTTCGGCGATGGATTTGAAAATATCTGCAGAGCCTTGGCTGAAACGGCAAAGGCGCATCCGGATGTCCAGATTGTCTATCCTGTCCACCTCAACCCCAATGTGCGTGAACCGGTCAATCGCTTACTGGCGGATGTTGATAATATCACCCTAATTGAGCCTCAAGATTATCTCCCGTTTGTCTATTTGATGAATCGTGCGCATATTATCCTGACGGATTCGGGTGGTATTCAAGAAGAGGCCCCGTCCCTTGGCAAGCCAGTGCTTGTCATGCGCAACACAACAGAGCGTCCAGAGGCCGTGCAAGCAGGGACAGTCAAGCTGGTGGGGACGAGCGTGGATATGATTACCTCGGAATTGACAAAGCTGCTGGATCAGCCAGAGCTGTACCGCACCATGAGTTACGCTCACAACCCCTATGGGGATGGCAAGGCTTGTCAACGCATACTGGATGCTTTGGTCGCGAAAGAAGTAACATCCACTTCAGTTAACACTATGTAAGGATATAGGCCTCAGAAGTCTATTTTCTGGCTTGTAGTTATTTTCTTTCTTTTATTTTTCAATTTCTCAAACAGACATCATGTAAGGGTAATGTAATGGAATTCAATACGATCTCAATGATTGGCCTAGGCTACATCGGCCTTCCCACAGCAGCAGTGTTTGCCTCACGTCGCAAGAAGATGATTGGGGTGGACATTGATCAGCGGGCGGTCGACATCATCAATCAGGGCAAGATACATATCATTGAGCCGGAACTCGATATGGTGGTGCATGCAGCAGTCAAGGAAGGCTACCTGCGTGCCACCACCCAGCCAGAACCTGCTGATGCATTTATGGTGGCAGTGCCGACTCCATTCCATACTGATGAGAATGGCCAGAATCACAAGGCAGATCTGCGGTATATCCAGTCTGCCTGTGAGGCGATCGCCAAGGTACTGGTCCCTGGCAACTTGGTAGTACTGGAATCGACAAGCCCAGTAGGCACCACGGAGCAGATGGCTACCTGGCTTGCGGTAGCACGCCCGGACCTCACCTTCCCGCAAACGCACGGGGAGGCCTCTGATATCCGTATCGCCCATTGTCCGGAACGTGTGCTACCAGGGCATGTTGTGCGTGAACTGGTAGAGAATGATCGCGTGATTGGGGGTATGACACCCAAGTGTGCCGAAGTCGCCTGCGCTTTGTACAAGATTATTGTTGAAGGTGAGTGCCTGCCTACCACGGCACGTACTGCCGAGATGGCGAAACTGACGGAAAACAGTTTCCGTGATGTGAACATCGCCTTTGCCAATGAGCTTTCAACAATTGCCCATGAGTTGGAAATCAATATTTGGGACCTCATCTCGCTGGCCAATCGGCACCCGCGCGTCAATATCCTCTCCCCGGGAGCAGGTGTCGGCGGTCACTGTATCGCGGTGGACCCTTGGTTCATCGTGGCGGCGTGCCCTGCCCAGGCTCGTCTGATTCGCACGGCGCGCGAGGTGAACGATCACAAGCCAGAGTGGGTGCTTGACCGAGTCGGTCAGGCACTGGAGGAGTTGCATCGCTCCCAGCCAGGGGCGACACGTCGTGACCTCACGGTGGCTTGCTTAGGTGTTGCTTTCAAACCCGACATTGATGATCTGCGAGAAAGCCCAGCCCTGGGCATCACCCAGAAAGTGGCCGAGCTCGGCTGCATTGTACAAGTGGTGGAACCCAATATCGAATCTCTGCCCAAGGGGCTTCAGTCCGATAATGTGTCTCTCGCCAGCCTGGATGAAGCCTTGGCACAAGCTGATATTATTTGTGTATTGGTCAAGCACAAGTCGTTTATTCAGAAGGCTGAATCGGTGAAGGAAAAATCTGTGGTGATTGATGCCGTGGGCTTACTAGCTTGAGAGATGCTCGATAGCTCAGTAGCTTGTGTAGACAATAAAGGCGCTCAATGAGCGCCTTTATTTATTCACTGTATTTAAAGAATAGTAAAGAAGGAATCAATGGACGATCTTCTACACCATGTGAATCGCCTTGCCGAACAGTACGATACTCCGTTAGCACTTCCAATATCGGGACGTGTGGCATACATTGTCAGCCATGGTCAAAGCTATGCCAGCAATGGCTATGCAATCCGGACTCAGGGCATCGCAAAAGCACTGAATGCGCAGGGATGTGATGTGCTCTGTTTTGTGCGTCCTGGTCGCCCACAGGAACTGGATGGACATTCGCGTATTCCCCCAGAAGTCATTGTTGATGGCATACGTTATATTCATAGCAATTGGCCTGATGGCAAGGCACCGAAGAATGAACGAGATCATCTTGAAGCTAGTGTAGGCCGTTTCATTGAGCTATTTCGCGTCTACCGCCCTGAAAAAGTTATGGTTGCGTCAAACTATATTGTAGGGCTTCCAGCCTGGATAGCGGCAAAGCGGCTAGGCCTACCGTTCTATAATGAAGTTCGTGGTTTCTGGGAACTGTCACGCGAGGCACGTGAGCCAGGATATGCCTCTACACCAGCTTTCAAGCAAGAAGCAGATCGTGATGCCTTTGTGGCACGCAAGGCAGAGCAGGTGTTTACCCTGAATCACTCGATGCAGACAGAGCTAGCACGGCGCGATATAGACCCCTCAAAAATTTCAATCGTACCTAATGGTGTTAGTCAGTTACCCATTTTGAAGCCTGCTAATTCAAATATTAAAAATGAACTCGGGATAGAGGCGGGTAGTAAGGTTATAGGTTATATAGGTAGCCTCAGCGCCTATGAAGGACTGGATGTGCTGCTTGAAGCATGCACCGAGCTGATGCAAGGCGGCGAAAAACTCAAGCTTTTACTGGTAGGGGACGACCAGCCCATCACCGTCTCTCCAGCTACCGACATAGTCCAATTCACGGCAAAAGATAAAACTCCTTGGCTGATTCAGGTTGGACGAGTGCCTCATGAGCAGGTGGCAGACTACTACGCGCTATTGGACGTAGTGGTGATCCCGCGTATAAAGGCGGCTGTGTGTGAGCTCGTACCGCCCATGAAGGCTGCCGAGGCCCTGGCCTATGGCAAGCGATTAGTGGTGTCTGATGTAGCACCTCTGGCGGAATATGCCGATAAATACGAAAGCGTGGTGAGCTTCGAGACCAATAATTCCACAAGCTTGGCTCAAGCTCTTCAGAGTTCACTGAAGATGCCAGCGCCGGAGCAGAGTGGGGAGCTGCTATTCTCGACGTATACCGCACCGATGGTGCAGGCACTAAAATGCGAGGGGAGCAAGGCTGTTTCCCAGGCAGACAGTCCGGCAAAGCCTAAGCAGATTGAGCTGTGCGATGTCAGTCAGGTAGATTACGCCACCGCCAGTCAATGGTTCTACCGTGAAGGCAAGCTCACCGATACCTTGCGCGCGCTGGAAAGCCTGCAGGCGCGGGGCGTGAAGTTCGACAAACCCAAACGTGACTTCCAGGCGTTTGTCGCTGGTATGGCGCGGCTTAAAGGGGGCTGGCCGCTACCACCGCGTCAGCCCAACCCTGGGCTGATGACCCGCCGTCAACATGTGCTCTACTGCCTGCATCAGTCAGTGCCCCATGCCACTAACGGCTATTCAACCCGTTCTCATGGCGTGGCTGTAGGCCTTCAACAAGCTGGCTTCAAGGTGCGGGCCACTACTCGCCCAGGTTTTCCTTGGGATGCTGGAATAAAGGGAATAAATAAGGGGTATCACGAAGCGAAAGTTGAAGGCATTACCTACGCCGCCTGCGCTGGCTGGAACCTCAATAAGACCCCACTGGATTATTATCTAGCTGAGGCGGCTGACCACTACGTTCGAGAAGCCCAAACCAGCGGTGCCGAGATCATTGCCGCCGCCTCCAACCATATCACCGCACTGCCCGCACTGATGGCTGCGCGCCGTCTGGGGCTGCCGTTCGTTTATGAGGTGCGTGGCCTGTGGGAAGTGACTCAGGCCTCTACCCAGCCAGAGTGGGCTGGTTCTGAGCGCTACCATCTAATGCGAGAACTGGAACAGCAAGCAGCACTGGAAGCAGACCTTGTAATTACCCTCACCGAAGAGCTTGCTGACGAGTTGGTCGGCTGGGGTGTGCCCCGCAAACGCATTCAAGTAGTACCCAATGCGGTTAACGCTGAGCGCTTCAAGCCTATGGCCGCGGATGCCGCCATCGCCAAGGAACTCAAGCTTCAACCAGGCGTGCCGGTAATTGGCTATGCGGGTAGTGCTGTAGCTTACGAGGGGCTAGAGCTGTTGATGGAAGCCATGGCCAAACTCAAGCAAAACGGTCAAGCCTTTATTTTCGTGTTGGTGGGTGACGGCAAGGTCATCGATACAGTCAAAGCCAAGGCTAAGACGCTAGGCATTGAAGGCGAGTGTCGCTTTACTGGACGTGTGCCATTTGAAGAGGTGCCGCGCTACCTTTCCTGCATGGATATCCTGCCCATCCCGCGCCTGTCGTCGGCGGTGACAGAAATGGTCTCGGCCCTCAAGCCCCTGGAAGCCATGGCCATGGGAAAGGCTCTGGTACTATCGGATGTCTCCCCGCACACTACCATGGCGGGGCCCAACGGCGAGCGAGGCCGCCTGTTCAAGAAGGACAGCGCAGATGCCCTGAGTGCTGCCCTGCAATCGCTGATCGACAGCCCAAAAGAGTGCAAGCGCCTAGGCCAGGCCGCGCGTAGCTGGATCGAGCAGGAGCGCACCTGGAACCACGTGACTCGCTGCTACGCCGCTGCGCTGCATCGAGTGCGGGAAGCCCAGTATACACAAGCTATTAATACCCATGAGCAGCCTAAACCCTTAGAGCAGATCACTATAGGCTTGATCGCTGATCAATTCACTACTGACACCCTGGCTAGTGCTGTCAAGGTAGTGGCCCTCTCGCCGGAGAACTGGCGGGAAGAGCTGGCCAACCAGCCTATTGATGCCATGTTTGTGGAGTCCGCTTGGAAAGGTAATGACTGGCAGTGGCACAAGAAGGTGGGCTACTACAGTGATGAAGAATTCGCTCCTCTGAGCGAGCTACTGAGCCATTGCCGTGAGCAGGGCATTCCCTCACTGTTCTGGAACAAGGAAGATCCGGTACACTTCGATCGCTTCCGTAAGGCGGCGGCGCTGTGCGATCACGTCTTCACCACTGACAGTCGACGGATCATTCCCTATCTGGCTACTCCGGGTACCCTCAGCCAGACCGCCAGCAGTGCTCCTTTCTACGCCTCACCTAAGCTTCACAACTTGTTGCCTTCGACTCGCGAATGGCAGGCTACCGCGGCGTACGGCGGCACCTACTACGGCAAGCGCTACCCGGAGCGGACCGAGTACATGGACAAGATCATGAGTGCTGCTGCACCGCTGGGCCTCACGATTTACGACCGCCAACACGCCGACCCGGAATCGCCCTACAAATACCCGGGCGGCCTGGGGAGCTATGTGGCGGGTAGTCTCACTTACGAAGAGATGATTCAGGCCTACAAGGCCCATCCGGTACAGATCAACGTTAACTCTGTCCTGGACTCTCCAACCATGTTCTCCCGCCGGGTAGTGGAGACTGCGGCCTGTGGCTCGCCGATGATCTCAGGCCCCGCTATGGGCATGAACCGCTACTTGGAGGAGGCCGGGCATATCGTGCGGACCGAGAGCGACGCTGCCCAAGCCCTGGAGAACCTGCTATATCACCCCGCCTACCGCTGGCGAGTGGCACTAAAAGGGGCGAGGGCCGTTATGCGTGCCCATACCACCGAGTTGCGCTTGACGCAGATGCTGCGTACCGCTGGCATGGTCATTAGCGCTCCGCAGCCACCGGCCATAAATCTTGTTACCGAGCAGATTACCGAGGCCGCTTCCCATCGCTTGCTGGCCCAGACGTTACGTCCCGTGCGTGTTCTAGCCAGTGAGTGGCAGCCCGACACCCAGACTAAACTGGAAGCCGCCGGCATTGCGTGCTTGAGCCCAGAAGGACAGAGCACAGAGTCTGATAGCCTCTGGCTACTGGCTGATGGCGATTCATTGGCCAATCTGGAACCTGAAGATCTGGAAGATCTTGCTTGGCCTACGCGCTATGCGCCTCAGGCCCGTATTGGATTTAGTCGAAACTCAGAATTGGCAGAAGGCGAGTGGCCCGGCGTGGCGCTGGAGGACTACCCTCTCGATTCCGGACTTCAGCTGATACGTGTTAACCAAAGTCTATTGTTCAGTGACCTCAACAGCTGGGCAGATCAGCAGCCTACTCTGGCCCTGCGCAAGCCGTTAAAGGTTCATGAGCAAGCGCCCAACGTGCCACCCAAGAAGACTGTGGTCATCGCCGGCCATGATCTCAAGTTCATCAAGCCATTTTATCCGTACTTTACTCAAGCGGGCATTCGCCTGCTTCTTGACTTCTGGACTGGCCATAACCAGCACAACGAGGTTGCCAGCAAGCGCCTAGTACGACAGGCCGATACGGTGTTCTGCGAATGGACCTTGGGCAACGCCATTTGGTATGGCAAGCACAAGCGGGAAGAGCAAAAACTGGTGGGAAGGCTGCACTTGCAGGAGATTGATCATGCTCTGTTCCCCAAGATCCCCTTCGAGGTCTTCGATACAGTGATGTTTGTGGGGCCGCATATCCTGCGGCAGGGTATAGCCAATAATCCTGCGCTAAAAAATAATGGAACTGTAGTTTATAACGGTGTAGATATTAATAATTTGCAGTCTGTATCGCGTAAGACCACAAATAGCAAGGTGCTGGGATTTGTGGGTATCGTTCCACAGCGTAAACGATTCGACTTAGCACTGGATATCCTACGTGAGCTACGTAAAGAGGAGGATGGATATACTCTGCGTATAAAAGGTAAGCGTCCAGAAGAATACCCCTGGATGGCCAACCGCCCCGAAGAGATGGCGTGGTATGAAGCTCAGTACCGTCGTCTAAAAGAAGATCCACTGCTGAAAGATGCAGTGATTTTCGACCCCCAAGGTAACGATATGCCGGAATGGTATGCCGGTATTGATTTTGTGCTCTCTACTAGCGACTTCGAGAGCTTCCATTTCACCATTGCTGATGGCGCGGCAGTTGGTTGCATGCCGATTATCTTGCCTTGGGAAGGAGCGGATGAGATCTACCCGAAAGAATGGGTGTATTCAGGTGTTGAGTCAGCAGCTGAGGGCATAAAGAGTGGTGTACGTAATATATCGGAAATTCAATATTTGGCTAAATCTAAGTTTTCTATTTCCATCATAGCTGAAGAGCTTATATCGAGGATTAAATAATGTATGCACCAATATTCTTTCATGATAAAAAGACAAATAAAGTAGACTTTTTCTCTACTGATGATGGTGCAAAAGTAAGTGATTCCTTATGTTTCTTTGAAGGTTGCGGCGTAGTTTCTGGAGTTTTTGTAAAAAACGCTATTGATCTGAAGAATGTTGAGGGCATTGAGGATTTAAGCCTTGAGGATGATTATCTTCGTTGTAGTGGTAGTTACTGTATTTACATAGTAAGGGAAGGGAAATTTAAAATATATCCTGACCCCTTAGGTGCTTGCCTACTTTACAAGTACGACAGTGCTAGTATTACTGCATATTCATCAGACCTTGATGCGTTAGTCGATTACATTTCGAATAGAGGCGAGAGTGTTAATCCTGACCCCCTCTATATGGCTATGCTACTTAAAATGGGGAATGGTGGCTTCGGAGTGTCAAGCTATAAAAATATCTCTGTCATAAGCCCTAGAGTTTATATTGAGCTTGGATGTAGTGGGGTCAAGGAAAAAGAGTATTTTACTATCCTGCCTGAGGATATAAATGAAGACAACTATGAAAAATATAAGCGCCTTGCTTTAAATGATATAAGACAGAATATTAAAGCAATAAAGAAATCAGCTGTTAGCAATATAATATGCCATCTGACTGGTGGTTTTGATTCTCGTCTTGTGGCCGCTGCTGTTGCCGAAGCAGAACTTGTAGGAAGAGCAAGTTTTTTTTGCTCAGGACCCGAGGCACTGGACGACAAACGAATAGCATATGGCATTGCAGGTCTTCTAGGCTGGCCATTGACAGAATTTAATGGACTCCAAGGTGATCGGGGAGAAGTATTTGAAGGCATTGCTCTAGGCGTAAAGTTTTCTTCAGGTATGAGGAGTTCATCGCCAGTCAATGAGAACCATAAGAGAAATGAAGATTTTCTTATCTTAAGTGGCGGATATGGCGAATGCTACAGGAGTTTCTATAGTAAGAAAGCAAATGAATTTGAAAATGGAAGTTTTTGGAGGGAAAAGCAAGCGCTGACACAAGAAGCAAACAGGAATATTGAGATTCTGACGAAACATTATATAGAGGAAAAACAAAAAGAAGGTTTTCCTTTGGGAGTAGCGTTGGATCTGATGTATGTCGAACAGAGAAATAGATATTTTGTAGGAAATATAGCGACACTGTTTAGTAGGAAGACAGCGCGCTTTGATCCTCTGTATTCTGTAAACGCAGTGAAGGCAGCCTTATGTTTAGATGACGGTAAGAGGCAAGATAATTATTTGGGCTACGAGTTAATGAGAGAAATAGGAGAGAAAGTTCTCAAGGTTGAGTTTAATGAAAATAAATTTGGAAAGTCGGTCTATGAAATGTATTCCGAAGCAGGAAAGAAGACGGTTCCGTTAAGTAGACCAAAGTCATTCATATATCAAGAAATGTGTAGAGTCACCAAGCCCAGTAGGCCCACTGGATATAAAGATGAAGAAATGTATCTTGCAAAAAAACTTAAAGCTACTCCGTGGCAAGTAAATAACTACTCCGGCGTAAAGAAAAAATGTATAGAACTTATTAATAACAAGAGCCTTCCAGATGATTTCGGAGGTGTTTTAAACATTAGTTATATAGAAAAGCTATGTAACGAGGTTGCACCCAAAAATAGAGTTGAGCTTAGAGCTCTTTATTCCATTTATTCTGTACTGATATTTGTTGGGATATGTTCGGAACGGAGAGATTGTTTGTCTACCGATGGTAATGGGGGGGTAAATTGAATTTTTTTTATAACATAAAGGATGCGCTTTCACATTCTAGCAGCCATAAATTTTTTATATCATATCGCCAAGTTTTTTTTCCAATTTTTTTGGATTTTAAAGGGAGTGATAAGTGGATAGTTTTTACTCCAGGTGCATGTTCTCGTGATCGGCCAATGCCTGTATTTCAACGATCATCTTATTCTAAGGAAGTTGACTATAATGTAATCTCTTTGTTTGATCCAGGGCTTCTTGTTAATGAAAGTCTCACTAATGCGTGGTTTTGCGGGACGCCCGCTCGCTATCATGCAGATTATATATCTTCTTTATTAAAAAAATTTTTTAATAAGCAGGGTGTGAAGAATGAAAATATACTTGTTTTTGGAACCTCTGCCGGTGGTCTTCCCGCATTAAAAATTGCACAGCGTCTTCCTGGGTCCACAGTGTGGGCTGGAAATATACAAACTATTGCCTTTAAACACTCTGCGTTCCCTAAAATGATTCCTGTATTATATCCAAATAAAAGTCATGATGACTGTGTTAACGATCACTTAGGTAGATTTGACGCACGCGAGATGCTGGGAAACTATAGACTGATTTACTTTCAGAATAAGAGTGATAAATTTCATTTTAGAAATCACTATCTTCCTTTTAAGTCTTGGTGTGAACATGAGCGTCCTGACTATGATGTACACTTCTATGAATACGACCATCCAGAATCAGGGCATGGCTCAGTAGGAAAGAAACAAGAAATAGAAATCATACACCAGATCCTTTCTAAATCCGGTGTAGAAAATAGCTGGTCTACAAGGTGTTAGTATGGAAAATAAAAATTTGCTACAAACGTACTTAACTGAGCCAGAACTATTTTGGCCAATAAGTCATATGCGGAATGTTAAAAAATTAGATAGTTTCATAGGGAAAGGTAAGGCCTTGAATGGAGAGTCAAAAAAGGCTTTTATACAAAATGTCATAAACCTAGCTGAGTTAAGAAGAAGCTTTAGTAGCAATCATTTATATTTAGTGAATGCAGGAAGTTCAGGTTCTCATTGGGTAGAAGCCATGCTTGGGCTATTGCCTGGATTTCATAATGCCGGAGAGGTCTATATCCCGAATGAAATTAGTAGGCAATTATCTCTTATGCCAAAAGATGAGGCCAATACCCTTTTGGATGTTCTATATTTGATACATTCTGGAGGTATGTATGAGGATTCTCTATATGCTTCATTAAGTAATTCAGCCCATCTAGCAGATCATAGCAGTTTATCTAAGTATAGCCAAAAATCGCTAGCTATTTTTCTTATGAGAAATCCTGTTGATATCGTCATGTCTCGCTCATTTAGAAAAGATGAATATAAAAATGATGTGGCGCCGAATATGGATCAGCAAGCGTATCTAGAAAAAAATTGTCAATATGTAGAAAATTTCTACAGCTTAACCGATGCAACTGATTACAATTTAAAACTACGATATGAAGATTTTGTTGAATTCCCAGTTGAGAGTTTGAGGAAACTGGCCGACTCTCTTGGTTTAAATTCAACATACGATGAGATCAAAGAGGCGGTGCGATTAACATCGAAAGAAGAAGTGGAGAAGTCGATATCGAAAGGTGAGGCGGCAATAACAAATGTATATGTTGGCGAGAAAAAAGAGCGGGACTGGGCAAGAAGCTATGTTCGGGAAAGGCTACATGAGGTCTTGGTTAAGTATGATTATGTCTGACTCTTTGCTCAGCTCTGAACTGGTCTTAGATATGAGATCTCGATAAAGATTGAAGAATTGGCCGGATAGTACTCAGATTTTGACTCTTTTGTGAGCTTGCAGGCATTCTGAACGCTAAAGTATTAGCACTTGGATATACGGTACCTTCTTATCGCCTTTCGCTTTATATAGTAGTCGATTGAGGTGGTTTCTACTCTTGCTGCGAACTATGACAAAACTTGACCAGCTTATGACTTCTCAGAAAGTCCTCGTATTATAACAACTCCACTGCCAACTGCACGCATGTATCCCCTGCTCCGAATATGGCATCAAGCAAGCGGGTTTCCCTGGGTCTGCCCTAACAGCGGCTTCACGTTATTATTTGAGTGGGGGTGCCATGCAGATGGTCAAGGAGTTACCAATATTCGCTGTCTCTCTGCAGTTAGAAGGCTCTGACAAGCGGCTATGGCGCATCGTACACATTTACGTGGGCCGCATGGTTATACAAAGCAAAGCTATATCCACATAAAATGCTAAAATGCACTTCAAATGGTTAAGCTATAATTTTGTCTCTGGTTAAGTAGATTTTAATATTTCCTGACGAGAAAATATTTATATGAATTATTTAGAGTTTAAGTTTGGTTCAGCCGCTGAGCTCGGTTACTGTGTGATAAGAAAAACCCAGAAGCTTACAAATGACTCAAAAAATAAAGAGTTAGGAAAAAAATTGTTTGTTGCGCAGCAGCTCGAGCTGGCTCCTTTCAAGGCAGTCGAGTTTTGCGGCTGGAGTAACTGGGAACAGGACCCACTCGACAATCGTAGCTGGCAGTGGCGATTGAATTGGTTGGCATTTCTCCCCTATCTAATGGCCTATCATCGCGAGTGCGGGAATGAGGCTGTATTGAGTTTTGCTCAAGAGGCGGTTCAGTCTTGGTTAGAAATCTATCAGGAAACGGATACTAGCTATCCCTTCGAATTTATCTGGCACGATCATGCTACGGCGCTGCGCGCCGAACAGTTGGTACTTTTCGCTTACTACTGTCGAGAAAATGCTCCTGAATGGACGCGTAAGAACAGTGAATTTCTCGCTTATTTAAAGCAAGCGATAGTAGTGCATGGGCAGTGGCTCGCGAAGGACAGCTTTTATTCAGAGCATACCAACCACGGCTTGGAGCAGGCGCGCGTGCTGCTGTTACTCGGCATCGTGTTCAAGGGTGAGCAGGCCCGCGAATGGCAGAAGATTGCCATTCGCCGCATCATTAGCGAGCTGAAATTTTCGTTTACCGATGAAGGTGTTCATGTCGAAAATAGCCCCGCATACCATATTTTCGTCTTCAAGGTATTCTTAGGTATCATCAAGGATTACCCGGAGGACGTGCTGGGTGATCTGGCAGAGCAGTTCAGCCAGTTCTCAGCCAAAGCACTGGGTTTCATCACTCATATCCTACGCCCAGATGGTAAATTGCCACCCATCGGTGATACTGAACAGCTACCCACCTCGGATGCTTATCGGGAGAGATTCGAACACACTCAGGAATACCAGTATCTTCTTTATGCTCTGACTCAAGGTAAGCAGGGCGTGGTTCCCACTGTCCTGAACCGTGTATATCCGCTGTCTGGCTATGCTATTTTTCGTGACCAGTGGCCCGTCAGTGAGCACTATCAGAGTGCTTTCCATCTTATCGCCAAGGTAGGTTGCTCTAGCCGCTACCACCATCAGCAGGATGAGGGTCACATTAGCCTTTACGCTGGAGGGGAAGACTGGCTGATCGATTCGGGCCTTTACAATTATATCAATACGGATCCGGTACGGAAGTATATGCGTACTCGCCCTGGCCATAATGTACCGATCATTTCTCATACCAGCTACGCACAGGAATTTGAGCATCGACTGAGTGCCTGGCAGGTGAGCGAGTACTCTGAAGCAGCGTCTTTTCCGCAGCTGACCATGAGGCTGGAAGTGCTGCCTCCGGTAGTGCAGGAGCGCAGAGTAGCATTCGATGCCGTGAACAAAATGGTGGGAGTAGAAGATACATTCTTGGCTGATGATGAACAGCAGCGCAACATCACCCTGCAGTGGCATTTCCCCAAGGACAAGACGTTGACTATTGACGGAAGTCAGGTCGTGGTCACTAGTCCGAGCGGTAATCGTCTAACTATCGAGTTTGAAGGTGAAATTCCGGATAATCTTACGCTAGTAGAAGGATGCAAGGATGAGCGTGTGTTCAGCTGTATTTCCTATCAAGCCAATTTGGTCGAGCCTAGTCAGCTGCTGAAGGTGCTGTTCAAGGCTCGACGATCTCTCAAGGTTATCACACGATTTAGCTTTGTTATGGCCAACGCGGAAGATAATGCATGACTTTTCTCGGTATCCTGAACTCGCAAAGCTTTCTAAGGCTAAGTGCTTGCAAGCAGGTAGGGTACCATATCGAATTGTCGTGTTGGGTTGGTAGCGTTCCAGTAGCCTCGGGTTTTCTTATGTCGCAAGGGGATGTGGATTTGGATGTCTCTGCGGAGTAGGTATGTAGGCAGGATGGCGACGCGATGTCCTAAAGTGCCTAGGTCACTGTTAAGCAGGTGGTGGGCCACGGCGCGAGTAAGCAAACCGGGCCCGGTCTTGCTCCAGGTGGTTTCGTTGTCGCGATTTAGTATCGCTTCTACCGCGAGCTGTGAAGCGAGGGTAATAGCTGGGTGATCGGGTACACAGGCGATTACGTTGTTGCCCAAAATATCGAAGGGCTCACGAAAACAAACCAGATCAGCATCGCTGGGTAGCAGTGTTTCAAGCTGGCCGGAGAGACGGTCGTCTGCATCAACATAGATACCCCCGAAACGGCGTAGATAACACAGCCGCAACAGGTCTGAGGACTCGGCCACGTTATTCGCTAGACGAAAGGCTCGTGCGTAGTCGGCGCCGAAGGTGTCGTGCATAAAAGCACTTGCTTCTGCCTTATTGAAACGTTGGTAGTCAAAGCCGGGTATATCATGCCAGCTGGTCATGATTTCCATTACGGCCTCTGGTGGGGTGGGGGTGTCCCAGTATTGAAAGATTCGGCGTGGTATAGGTGAGGGACCTTCAAGCGTGGGCCTGTGTTGAACGTGCTGCTCAATCACTGGGCTGGCGGCATTGATATAGCGCATGGCCAGAGCGGCCTCATGGTTGCCCGGTGGCAGTGTGCGGCGTTCGCGGCGAAGCAGCGAGAGGTCGGTCATCAGATTGCCTATTATCGTGAGTGACAGGTGTTTCGAGGCCAGGCTCTTGTGCTGGCCGCGTCGTTGAGCCTCCTGAATTACCGCGATGGCTGCGCTTTCTTCTTCTTGCAAGATTAATACACGTAGATAAAGATCGAGCAGAGCATCGTCATGTAGTTCGTTGCGCACTGTCTCCAACTTGCTCCTGATATCCTTGAGCCCTGCGGTTTCAATCAAGATGTGCATACGTAAACGCAGGACTTGAGTGCGTTGGGTAACGGGTAATGGTGCGTTTAGAATTATCTGTGCTTCTTTAAGACGCCCACTATCTATCAATAACTTGGCGTGAAGTAGCGGGAAATTTAGATCTTGCGGCCAGCGTCGACGGCAAAAGCTCAGGTAGCGAAGCCCCAGATGATAGTGCCTGACATTTCTAAGAAGATTTACTAACTGCCGAGCTTCGAAAAGAGTGCGCTGTGGCTTTGGGGTTGCAAGAATAATAGTTAGCGCAGCTTGGGGGGCCCTCGGCCTGCTGAGCAAATTGAGCTTGCAGTGTGGCATGCTGTGATTGAGGAATGTGCTTCAGCAGGCGCTGCGCTAATTGTTTGGACTGATTATCACTTAACGTTCCCATTGTCTTGTTGAAGAGCGTACTAGCGACCATGGGGACTCTAGGCCCAGAAGTAAGAATAGCGCTCAGGGCACAGTGTGCAGCGTGATTGTGGTTACAACGTTCGGCCTGGATAAATAGTGCTAGCTGATCCTTTTCGGGCAGCCTGTTGGTAAGTGGGTATAGCAATTCCAGTGCTTCCCAACAGGCTGAAGCGAAAGCAGGGTCTGTCGTCAATTTTAAAACCTGCAGTAACTCAGCAGCATCACGAAAAGAAAAATTTGGATTGTTTCGAACGGCAACCAACAATGTAGGAAGTAGCTCAGTAATATCTAGATGAGCGGTTTCTTGGATTAGATTAATCCATAGCATACGCGCATGATGATTTTCGGGCTGAAGTATGAGTAAATGCTTGATTACTGTTAACGCCGCTCTCCGGCGACCATAGCTACGATAAAAACGAGCGATAGCCATCAATACGCTAGGATTGTCGAACTCCTGTTGGCGCAGTTGTCGCAATCTACTTAGTGCTTCACGTGTTCGCCCTAGCTCCTGTAGCAGAGAGAGACGCAGCAGCTTTAGCTCGGTGGACTTGGGCCATTTACGCAGCGCCAGGTTTGCCAGCTTTAGTCCGTACCCGGGGCGGCCGGCACTGGCTTCCAAGCGGATATATAGCTGATGTAATGCTGGGTCTTCCGGGTGTGCTTGAATCGCCTTGCGGGCGCGAGTAAGAGCTGTAGCCTGCTTGCCTTGTTGATTAATTGCCTGTATCCATTGCCGTTTCAGCTTTGGAGAAGCGTCTCCTTCACGCATAGCGCGGTGAGCGAGACGTTCGGCACGCTGAAAGTCGCCTTTGACCATTGCGCGGTGCACTTGTGACTCAGCTGACTGCTTGGAAGGTAGTCCCTGCGGTGGAGTCGCCTTAGGCTGTGGTGCGGCTGATTCTGTTGGCATGATAGTCCTGTAAAAATAAATGTCATCAAATCAATGGCAATAATATACATCAAATTGGACTGCAGCTTGAGCATGAAATTGTCGACATGTTGGGCTAGCGAAACAATGGGTGCTTGTGTAGCAAGAATCGAATTTATCTGGCGATAGGGCTTGACGCTAGTAGAGCTTGTTGGCGCCTGGAATCAAGTCGCTTATAGTTGCATTGAACCCGCGGGTCTCTCTGATCCAAGTATAACCAGATCATCCGGCGCGATGTCCTGTTGCGAGTGAAACCGCTCCACCGACCTAGGTTCTGTACGAAAAGTCGGCTCGTAGACAGCGGCGTATGCAAGCTACGCATACCATCGCATAAAAGCTACGGGCCAACTTCTCATATCGCGTCGCAATACGA
>NZ_NBVS01000008.1:0-162882 GCF_002213105.1 Cobetia sp. QF-1 | reverse complement strand
GTATTGCGACGCGATATGAGAAGTTGGCCCGTAGCTTTTATGCGATGGTATGCGTAGCTTGCATACGCCGCTGTCTACGAGCCGACTTTTCGTACAGAACCTAGTAATGAAAATTCAGCTTGCTCGCCAGATGCTGACACCTGCAGCGGGTAGTTGCTGGCCACCTGTCATATAACTCGCATCCGCTACCAGCTCATCAGGTAGCCAGCGTGCTTCAGGGGCATAATTGAATGCAAAGCATAGCGCGCCACGGCGACGGAAACGTACACCTTGTGGTAGCGCGAAGGTGGCAATGTTTGCCGCACGACATTCCGCCTCAAGGAGTGCCAGTAGGCTATCTTCGTCCAGCCAGGCGGTCAGATAGCTGATACCTTGCTGGTGAGTAATTGCGGGTTCGCCATCATCAAAGCGCATCACAACACTGGCCGTGGTGCGTTGTCTGTCCAGTAGGTCGCGCCATCGCAGTGCATGGCCACGATGACCATTCGCGAGAGTGATGGTGGGATGTGTCGCTGGGCGTAGACCATCCACACGATCCACCGTGACGCCCGTCAACGTCGCAAGCGCTCCTGGTGCTAGCTGCTCGGGAATCTGCAGGTCTTGGGTACGTGAGCCAGAACGTGCGCCGATGACGATCCGGCTGCCGCGATCACGTGCGGCATTCAAGCGAGTCGCGAGCGCCTCGTCAGCGATGACCTGGCATGGCAACACGATGAGCGGATAGTCCATGACTTCATCGCGTGGTGACACGATATCGACATCGAGTCCCAGGCGACGTAGGGCGCTGTACCAGCTGAGGTGTAACTCCAACGCATCAAAATTCTCGGCATGTGGCTGAATCTGACAAGCCCAGATGGAGGCGTAGTCGAACATCAGTGCGACAGAGGCACGTTCAGTCACCGGTGTACTGTGCTGATCCGCTGCATCGTCATGGCTAGCCATCGCTGCTAGCTCGTCGCGTACCTGCAGCAGTTCTGTCCATGCAGATGCCGGTGTACCGTCGCAGCGAAGCAATCCTGCATGCATCTGTTCCTGCGCGAAGGGTGCCTGACGCCAGCGGAAGTAAGAGACCACCTCGGCGCCATGAGCGAAGGCTTCATGACTCCAGAGCCGCACCATGCCCGGCAGCGGTGCAGCATTGCTGAGTGCCCAGTTGACTGGCCCCGGCTGCTGCTCCATCACCCACCAGCGGCCCTTGCACATGGCGCGGTAGAGATCGTGATGGAAACCGGCAAAATCAGGGTGACCTTGCTGGCGATAGAATCCTTTGGTGGCCTCGTCATGGGCACCACGCTCGAGAAAGCCGAGCGGATAGCTGTCCCAACTGGCGATATCGAGATCCTGCGCGACATCGAAGTGATCGAATTCGGTAAACAACCCCATGAAGTTATGCACGATATCGACGCTGATACCCGCCGTACGCAGGGTAGCCACCTGCAGGCGGTTATATTCCACCACCATGTCGGAGCAGAAGCGGCGATAGTCGAGCACGATGGCGGGGTGGGGTTCGGTCACGGTGCCCACTGGTGCTTCGACTTGATCAAAACGAGTGACTTCCATGCTCCAGAATACCGTCCCCCAGGCATCATTCAGCGCCTGTACGGTGCCGTAGCGTGCCTCCAGCCATTCGGGGAAACGCGCACGTGCGGCAGCTGAATAGCTCAGGATCGTGTCATGACAGCCGTATTCGTTGTCGGTCTGCCACGCCATGATGGCCGGATGATGAGCGTATCGCTCGGCCATCAGGCGCACGATGCGCTCACTGAGGGTGCGGTAAACAGGCGAGGAGAAACAATAATGACGACGTGAGCCGTAGCCGCGCACGTCGCCTTGCGCATCAACGGCGAGAATCTCGGGATGTGCATCTACCAGCCATTTGGGCGGTGTGGCCGTCGGGGTGCCCATCACGATTTTCAGGCCAGCCTTGGCGAGCACATCAACCGCCTCATCCAGCCATTCGAAGTGTAAATCTCCACTGGTCGGTTCGAGTCGGCTCCAGGCAAACTCTCCGATGCGAACGATACGAATACCCGCCTCGACCATCTCGAGGGCATCCTGTGCCCAGCGCTCACGCGGCCAGTGTTCAGGGTAATAACAGACGCCGAGTTGCATACGGATCATCCTTGAAAGGTGTCATGAGAGAAGCGTGTAACGCGAAATACGGTATGGCAGAGATTTACATCTCAACTGCGCTTAGTTGTATGAGAATCGTCTGATCAGGATCAAGCACTGGCAGCGCAAGCCCATCACGCAGTAGATATTCCCCGCTGACGGTGATCGTCTGTCCGTCGAGCTGTGCCTGAATCCAGGCGGGGAGCTGCTTCATGCGGCGCTCCGGGTGCTCCGGCAATTCCACCAGCTCAAGGCGATAGTGTATTTCAGGTGTGAGGCCTGCCAGTGGCTGCGGCGCGGGAAGTGCATGACGCGGCATCGCCAGTTGACTGATGCTGAACAACGCCTGTCGGCCATCCGCACTGACCACGCCATGTGCATGTTGATGGGGATCAAGGCAATCCAGCCGCCAGCTGACACCAGCGTGCAATAGTCCGCGCAGTGTCTTGTAGCGTTCAATCCAGACTCGTAGCGCCGTGCGCTCGTTTTGATCGAGCTGGCTGACATCCAACTCCAGCCCGAGATGCCCAAACAAAGCCGTCGAGGCACGGAAGGCCAGCGACGTACGCCGCGAGGTGGTATGCGCATGTTGCGGGCCGATATGCGCTCCCAGAAGCTCCGGAGGCAAGAAACGGCTGGCACCGCGCTGGATATGGGTGCGCTCATGTGGGTCATTGCAGTCCGACGTCCACACACGGTGTGTATGGCGCAGAATACCGTGATCGGTGCGCGCGCCGCCCGAGGCGCAGCTTTCAATTTCCACTGTGGGATGTGCCTGACGCAAGCGCGCCAGCAGCTCATAAAGCGCCTCGACCTGAGCATGAGCGGCCGGCATGCCGATGCGTTCACCTGACTGAGTGGCGGCGTGAGTCAGATCGCGATTCATGTCCCACTTCAGATACTTGATCGGGTATTCGCTGAGCAGTGCATTGAGGCGTGCAAACAGATAGTCCGCTACGTCAGAGCGTGTCAGATCCAGTACACATTGGTAGCGTCCAAGAGGCTGGTCACGTCCCTCAATACCGAGAATCCAGTCGGGATGGGCGCGGTAGAGATCGCTGTCCGGATTGACCATTTCAGGCTCTACCCATAGGCCGAATTCCATACCCTGTGCGTGAACGGCATCAATCAGCGGGCCGAGACCGTCAGGATACTTGGCCTTATCCAGATACCAATCGCCCAGTGCTGCGCGTTCGCCGTCACGACCGACAAACCAGCCATCATCGAGCACGAAGCGTTCTGCGCCGACGTCGCCGGCCGCAGTGACCAGCTCATCCAGTCTGGCGGCGTCATGGTCGAAATACAGCGCCTCCCAGGTATTGACGTGTACCGGCCGTGGCTTATCTTCCGTTGGCCAGTCGAGACGTGCGCGCAGGGTACGATGCATGCGCTGACTGGCTTCATTGATGCCATTGTCGGACCATGCCATCACGACTTCGGGTGTCGTGAGACTCTCACCTGGTGCCAGTGCCTGCTCACCAGGCAGCAGCAACGCCCCCATCTGCAGCTGTGTGCTGCCGTCAAATTGACGCTCGACCAGCAAGCGGTGATTGCCGCTCCAGGCTAGATGCGTGCTGATGACCTCACCGCGTTGCTCACTGAAGCCTTCAGTCCCGACGATCAACGACGGTACGCGCTGATGAGAGCTGCGGCCGCGTCGGTTTTCCAGTGTGAATGCCCCTTCGCTGAGCGTGTGGCGTGTCTCGGTGAATTCCTGTACCCAGCGCCCACCAAAGCTCATGCATTCCTCGAATCGGACCGGTAACGGCAGACAGCAGGCTGCCAGCCATTCGAGACGATAGGCGGCGCTGCCGTGATTGGTCAGTGTCGTCTGCTGGCGCAGTACACCCTCGAGGGTCAACGTCAGTGACAGCACGACCTCGAGTTCACTTAGGCGATCGATGAGTGTCAACCGGGCATGCGCTCCGTGATTGTCTGTCGAGCAAGCGACGGCACTATTCCTGTCGCTCTCATCTCCACGTAGGCGCATGTCGGTGAGCCAATGGTGGCCCGCACGATCTCCCATCACTGCCGGATGGCCGGCAAAGCCCTGTCCAGCGTCATTGAACAGCGTGTTGGGTGGCAGGATGTCGAGACTGGCCTGTGGTGTCGCGGCGCCGCTCATCAGTCGATGCTGCGCGGGGTCGATCACTGTCTGACGGCCAAAGTGCGCCAGCGTTACAAGGCCAGCACTGAGGTCCAGCTGCAACTGTATGCCATCAGCACTCAGGCTCAGCCATTGCTGCTCACTCAACCAGTGTGCATCGGGAGTGACACAGGAAGGTGTCTGTGTGGAAGATAACGACATGATCAATCCTTGATGATACCCATGAGGAGGGTCGCTGAAAGCATTTGTGGAACAAGCACGTGCTGAGCGCGTTTGGTGAAAGAAAGCGTGCTGAAATCGCTTCAGGACAATAGTGTTAACCAAGAATCAGCAGTGGCTCAGCAAGCCCTTTGATACCGGCAGCAGACAGATCACATGCGAACAGGTTGCCGTTCTGCGTACTCTCAGACTGGGATGTTGATAGCGGCATGCCTTCGTAGGCGGTCGTGATATAGAGGATATCGAGTGATTCGCCACCGAGTAGCGGACACGACGGCTGACTGACGGGCAGTGTCACGTGGGCAACCTCGCGCCCCTCGTGATCCAGTCGCGCCACGCGGCCAGCGCCCCACAAGGCGATCCACATATGACCTTCGCTATCGATGATGGCCCCATCCGGATTTCCGCCCGATTCGCGCAGATCAGCCCAGACTTCAGGTGCCTCGTATCTGCCAGCAGCGGAGAGCGGCCAGCCATCGGCATCCAGCATCCAGCGCATCACCTGGCCGGTGGTGGTATCGCTAAAGTAGGCGTAGCGACCGTCGGGTGAGAAGCACAGTGCATTGGGGATGCTCAGGCCACTCATCAGACGCGTCAGCTGCCCACGGTGCAGCCGGTAGAGGCTGCCTGCACCAGCTTCTGCGTTCAGGCCCATGCTCGACAGCCACAGGCTACCGTGAGTATCGACGCGAGCATCGTTGCTGCGCGTCGCCGGAGAATGGTTGGTCTCAAACGGGAGAAAGTCCGCCAACTCACCGGTGGTTGGATCAAAGCGTGACAGCTGATGCTCGGCCACCAGCAGGTAATCACCCTCAGTAGTGAGTGCTGCGTAGGAGGTCTTGCGAGCAAGTGCCGTGATGCGGTGCCGACTGCCATCGGCGGCAGCGTGATGAAGTTCACTGGCCAGAATATTCATCCAGCGCACTTCGTTTGTGTTGGCATTCCAGCCGGGCCCTTCGCCAAGTTCACAATGACTGGCCACGCAGCTAGTGGCCTCGCTCAGAGACGGTGATTGCGTCATCCGGCACTCTCCTTGTCGTTATCGTCTGGTTGTCGCTCTTGAGTTGAGATGCATCTCGTGGTGCTCTTTCATTCTCAGTCTGCAGCTACCCAGGCCGCCACCAGTGCGCGTGCGCGGACACCGACATCTGTCGCCGTCAGGCCAGGTGAGTAGATGGCGGTGCCTAAGCCTGCACCATGCACACCTGCTGCACGCCACTCGGCAAAGTTGTCGGTGCCGATGCCGCCAACGGCATAAAGGTCGGTCCCAGCGGGCAGTACTGCCAGCATGGCCTTCATGTTAGTGATACCCACCTGGGTTGCGGGGAACAGCTTGAGACCCGAGGCGCCGGCAGCGACGGCGGCGAAAGCTTCTGTCGGAGTGACGATACCGGGCATCGAGACCATCTCCAGACGACGACTCTCACGGATGACCTCTACATCAGCATTGGGTGACACGATCAAACGACCGCCTGCGGCATGAACGTCACGCACCTGTTGCACAGTGAGCACGGTGCCAGCACCGATCAGAATCTTGCTGTCGTGATGCGTTTCACAGTGCGTGGCCAGCGCAGCGATACTGATGAGTGGCTCCGGAGAGTTGAGCGGTACTTCGATGCGCGTGATGCCAGCGGCGATGATTTCATCAGCAATGGCGATGACTTCATGCGGTGCAACACCGCGCAGAATGGCAACCAGGGGAAGGCTCATGAATATCTCCAATACAAAGTGAGGGTGTCAGGTGACAGTGCGATTGGCGGGGCGTGCGTGGTGAATCTGTCCTAAGCCGGCCAGTATCATGTCGGCATTGGCAGCGATGGACACGCGGTAGCCGAGGTGCTCCAGCGCACTTTGGTAGCGCTGACAAAGCACGGCATCGCCAATCAATGTGACCAGTGAATTCTCGGGTAGTGAAGCCGTGGCACCCGCGAGTTCGAGACCGAGCACCAGTCCGGATAAGCGCGCACTCAACACTGCCGTACGGCTCGTATCGCTGGGAAGGCGTGTGTCGAGCAGATCACGAGCACGAATCCCGAATAGCTCGGCGGTGATACGTTCGGGGGTGGCGAGTGCTGTGTCGATACCATCGAGATAGGCGCTGCGCTGCGTTTGATCTGTGAGGTCACCGCCAGCAACGGAATGTTTGAGGACAGAGTGTTTAAGGACAGAGTCCTGGCTGAGCAGCTTGTAGAGCTCGCCACTCATGAAAGTGTTGAAGCCGGTAATTCTGCCATTGTCGAGATGTGCCCACTTGGCATGAGTGCCTGGCAGGCACACTGCGCCGCTGTAGTGGGGTTGGCTCGCGACGAGCCCCGCCAGCTGTGTCTCTTCACCACGCATGACGTCGAAGGCAGGCTGGTGCTGGCACACGCCCGGCACGATGTGGACATCCATCCGCGCATCACGGGTCGTGACTGCTGTCAGACGTTGGCCAAGTGCGGCCAATACGTCCTCGTCCGCTCTCAGGGATAGATAGGCGGCTTCGACCCAGCCCTGGCGGGCGCCGGCCATGCCGCAGATCAGTACCGGTATGGCATCTGGGGCAGATGTGGCAGAGGCATCTGACGGCAGCCAGTCGCTAATCAGCACTCGCAGCACATCCTCGAACTCATCCGCGGCCAGTCCCAACATGCCGCGTGAACTGCTCGCCTGAGCGATGACCTTGTGATCGGCATCCAGCGCCCATACGCGTAGGTTGCTGGACCCCCAATCGACGGCGATCCAATTGGGCAAAATACTAAGGGAGGATGAGACGGAGGACGGTAGGGCGCTCACACTCGGCCCCCATCAACGACCATCGGCTGACCTGTCATCATACGAGAGGCGGTAGAGGCGAGGAACAGACACGGGTTGATCATGTCCTCGACAGGAATGGCTTCCTTGAGGCATTGCTGATCAATGCACTCATTGAGGTCCTTGTCATTGACCCACAGCTCGCGCTGACGCTCGGTCATGACCCAGCCTGGAATCAGGCAGTTGACGCGAATGGCATCCGGTCCCAACTCACGTGCCAGCGCCTTGGTCAGGCCCATGATGCCAGCCTTGGCAGTTACATAAGTGGGGTAGCCGCCAAGGCCTAGCATATAGCTATTGGAAGACAGATTGATGATGGCGCCGCCGCCAAGCGCGCGCATATCAGGCGCAACAGCCTGTGCGGTAAAGAACTGTGGGCGCAGGTTGGTGGCGATGGATTCATCCCATTGCTCCACCGTCCAGTCTTCCAGCGTATGGCGGGTATCACGAGCCGCATTGTTGACCAATACGCCAATGGGACCATGCGCCGCGCGCGCCTGTGTGACCGCTGCTTGCAGCGCTTCGATATCTTGAATGTCGCAGGCAATGAAGAGCGGACGACTGGCGTACCTGGCCTCCATTGCGTCACAGAATTCGCTGGCGTCCGACAGACCGACGAAGGCGACCTTAGCCCCTTGCGCGAGGAAGCCCTCGGTCAATGCTGCACCAATGCCGGAGCCGCCCCCCGTGATGAAGACACTCGCGCCGCTGAGGTCTGGATAGCAAAAGTCGGCAAAAGTCGGGGCAGTGGTGGATACGGTCTCAGTCATGAAGACTCTCTCTTTCATTGAGACAGGCCATAAGCGCATGGCCTGTCATATTCAGTGCATGGCGTTCGGTACTGCTTACCACTCGGCGACGGAACCGTCTTCGTGAGTCCAGACCGGGTTGCGCCAGCGGTGACCGACCTTGGCGCGCTCTTCGACGAAGGCCTCGTCGATCTCGACACCGAGTCCCGGACCTTGAGGAATGGCGCAGAAGCCGTCCTTGATCAACAGCGCATCCTTGTCGACCAGGTAATCCAGAACATCGTTGTCCTTGTTGTAGTGGATACCCATGCTCTGCTCCTGGATGAAGGCGTTGTGGCATACCGCATCCAATTGAAGAGAGGCGGCCAGCGTCAACGGGCCGAGCGGACAATGCGGCGCGAGTGCCACATCGTAGGCGGAGGCCAGAGTGGCAATCTTGAAACCTTCGCTGATGCCACCGCAGTGGGACAGATCGGGCTGGATGATATCGACCATGCCGTCCGCCAGCAGGTCCCGGAACTGGAAGCGGGTGTGCAGGCGCTCGCCGGTGGCGATGGGCGTCGAGATACCCTCGGCAATATGCTTGAGTGAGGGTAGATGCTCTGGCGCGACTGGCTCTTCGATGAACATCGGATGGAACTGCTCGAGCTCACGCAGCAGTGCTTTGGCCATGGGGCGATGGACACGCCCGTGGAAGTCGATACCAATCCCGACATCCGGACCGACGGCATTGCGTGCTTCAGCCACGCGCGCTACAGCATCATCAATCTTCTTGTGTGAATCGACGATCTGCATTTCCGGCGTGCCATTCATCTTGAAGGCCGTGAAGCCCTGTTCGACCAGCGCCTTGGCACCTGCGCCGACATCGGACGGGCGATCGCCGCCGGTCCAGGCATACATCCGCATCTTGTCACGCACCGGGCCGCCCAGGAGCTGGTGTACGGGCACTCCCAGATCACGCCCCTTGAGGTCCCACAACGCCTGATCAATGCCGGCAATCGCTGACATCAGGATCGGACCGCCACGATAGAAGCCACCGCGGTACATCACGTTCCACAGGTGCTCGATATTGCGTGGATCCTGACCGATAAGATAATCAGACAGTTCATGCACGGCCGCTTCTACCGTCGCAGCGCGTCCTTCGATGACCGGTTCTCCCCAGCCGTAGCAACCTTCATCGGTCTCGATCTTCAGAAACAGCCAGCGCGGCGGTACTTGCCAGGTCTTGAGCCGGGTGATTTTCATGGAAATATCCTTTTAGTGTGCGGTACGGAAGTCGATGAGAGTCAGTAAGACGGGCTTGCGAGACGTGGATGGTCCTGGCCGAAACCAAGATCACGCGCGGCAGTTTCGAGTACTCGCTCGGCGCAGGTGCGTGCCATATCAGGTTGGCGTAATCGAATGGCTTCCATCACCGCGCGGTGGCGATCAAGACTGGCACGATGATGGCTGTGATCATGCTGTTGCGCCGCTTGCTGAGTTGATTGGATCAGCTGGCTGATGGAGGGGCGCAGCAGGCTGCCGAGCTGTGTCCACACCAGGTTATGTGTGGCGTGATATATGGCTTCATGAAAGGCCACATCGTATTCGGCATGCGCGTCACGAGTGGTGTCGTTGGCTGTCTTGACCATACCCTCGAAGGCGCGTTCCAGGCGTGCGAGGTCCTGTGCATTCGCTTTCATGGCTGCCAAGGCACTGACGTAGGGCTCCACCGAGAGGCGGAAAGCGTAGATCTCGCGCATCAAATCCGGATTGATGCCTTGAAGCCCGCTAATCCAGTGGCTCATCAGCGGATCGAGCAACTGCCATTCACTCATGGTGCGTACTACTGTTCCACGGCCTGCAGTGCGTTCCAGCAAGCCAGCGCTGACGAGCTGGGCAAGTGCATTACGCAGACGATTGCGGCTGGCATCAAAGCGTTGGCAAAGGTCCAGTTCACGCGGAAAGCTATCGCCAGGCCCAACATCGCCGGCAAGAATTTCTCGCGCCATACAGGTTGCAATGGCTTCCATGCTGCTGGGCGTAGCGCTATTTGCCGCCGCGTGGTCAGGAGCAGTGACGGAGGGGGATGTGGTCACGTGTGGCCTCTTTGCCGTCGTTTCGCCAAGCAAATGCCAAGCGCGATAAATGTCTGAACTAACAATAATAAATGTCTGACATTTGAACAAGCACAACAGAATGCAACTTTGGTCTGCTACCTACTTAGCTTGGGTTCATGCGCACGGGGTTTCACGCATCCCGGGAGAGGGGGCTCAGAGGAAGGTGTCGAGCTCGGCGGGTTCGTTCGAAAAATCAATCCTGGAAGGCGGGGGTGTGGAACTCGTGGAATGAGGAATAGCGCCCGTCCTCTTGAGGGGTCAGGTTACCGAGTGCTCAAGAGGGCAGGCGCTAAAGCGAAAGGGATATCAGGTCTTATCTTTGACAAGATGATCAATGCGGGCTTGCCAGTCATGCATGGACTGCGCACACGACAGAGAGTGCCGAGTCATTTCCAGGCGAGCAGTACCCTCCAGCGAGAGCAATAGTGTTTGTAGCGTTTCCTGCGAAGGCAGTGATGGTGAATTACCTGCTGTGGTGTCATCCGTATGCTCGCTAGCCAGCACCATGAAATGGCTAGAGGCAAGGTGGAAGACCTTGAGGGGATAAAAGTAGGCATTCAACTGAGGTCCGAACTGCTGATCCAGTACTGCGGCATCCATCGATGCGCGTAGTCGCAGGTGGTATAGAGTGACGCTCCCCGTCATCGTTACCTGACCGCGTGTCAGCAACATCTCAAGAAAGGCGTCTAGCAGGCAGCGATTGAAGCAGCCGGTGGCGTTGTCTCGCCAATGGAGTGCAAGCCGCTCTATTTGCAGCGGCTTCAGCCGATGATGCGTGGCATCCGATTGAGAAATGGGGTGCTCTGCCATGACTGTGCGGGTCATGTGCAGGACTTCCGCCATGAAAGGCTGCTGAGGACGATGTTCAATCTCGCTAATTGCTTCGGCTGCGCTGAGGTGTGAATGTCTGACCAGCTCCACTATCTGTACGACAAGCGCCAATATGCTTGGACCTGGCGAGACACGCGTACTCGACATTGGGGAGCCAGATACTGTCGCATTGGAAGGCGTGGCACTCATGCTGGGCATATAGCGTTGGCTCGCGCACAGCAAGTCGGCTTCGTAGGGGGCCATCAGTGCATCTGCCAGCAAGCGGCTGCCGATATCGACATGCTGCCGCAGCAGTTGGGCCTGATCAAAATAGAGTTGATGACGTGGCTTTAGCAAGGTATCGGGTAGTGCGAGTTTACCGATATCGTAAAGTAGTGCGGCACGCTCTAATCCAGCAATTTCTTCATCATCCAGTGCCAGTCCCGTGGCAACACGCGTCACGTAATCCGCCACGATAAGGTCATCGCCTACACGCTCTGGACAGCGCTCATTTCTGATGACTTGCAGCGCTGCCACTAGCCTGTCCTCACCCCGTTGTTCAAGCTTTCTCTCCAGAAGATTCATACGCTTACGCATCTTCCTCTGGCGTATACGAAGCTGATGCAGGAGCGTATAGCCGATGCTTAGGCACAACAGCATGGTGACGCCAAGCGTGATGAGGAAGTGCCAACGCTCAAGCGCGTGTTTATCCTCCATGGTGGCTTCATACGCTTGTGATGCTGCCATATTGATATCGTCAAGATAGACGCCACTCGCTACTATCCAACCAAAGGGAGGATAGAGCGCTGCATAGGCAGTCTTGGCTTCCTGCTTTGCGCCCGGATTCTTGGGGAAACGATAATCAAAGAAGACGCCGCTACCACGTAGTACACCGTCAAGCTCTACCTGATAGGGATAACGGCCACTGGCATCGCGGTAGTGGGTGGACAGCAGCGCGCCTTCCGTCTCAGGTAGTAGAGGGTGAATCAAGCGGCGGGCATAATTTTCGCCACCATTGGATTCGAGGATTTCGTTGATCCAGACATAGCGACTCTCTTTCTCATCGAGGCCGGCATGCAGGGACTGTCGAAGTTCGCTCGAAACGAGAAATGCCACCATCTTTGGATCGATGTGTACGAGAGTCCAGCCGGCCGTAGAATGAGTGCGATTACGATGTACATCCCCGCTAGTGTCCGTTCCGCGCTGAATGGGGACGGCAAAAATCAGACCCGTATCAGCGCCACGTAGAAACTGCGGTTTACGATCGCTTGCCTGTAGACGGAGATTCAGGTCGGCTGACCACCACGCAGGAAGTAGATTGGTGGGTAACTGCTCGATAGAGATCCAGTCCGGATTGATGCGCAGATCGGGGAATTGACGTAGTAGCTCAGTGCTGATGAAAGAGCGATCACGACCACTCAGGTGGCTAATTCCCAGAAAGGGGGCGCGCATGGTAGTGATCAGCATACGCTGTAGGCGGTGCTCATAATCCCTGTGCCGTGTAGAGATGACGCTTAGTGTTTGCTCTACCAGCAGGCTTGCCTGATGCTTGCGCTCCTGCAGGATCAGCGTTTGTATCGCCTGCGCATTCAGGGTGTCTAGTTCGCGATTTTCCGACTCTAGAAATACCAGTAGGCCGCCTAGCGACGCGCAGGTCAGTACGGTGAGCCCTAACCAGTGGCGCAGGGGCATGCCCGTCAGATCCATTGGTGCCAACGATCGGCGTTTCGGGTCTGAGGTGTCGATATTGGGTGGGGAGGGATCGCTATCCTGGATCATCACATCACTTCATCCATGAGTTGTACTTCGGCGTCCAAAAACGACGTCTGAGTGCTGATGACCTCGAGCATAGCCTGTCGCCTGTCAGAACGGCAGTGAGATGACAGTATTGTGCAAACGCTACGGATTTTACCCACGCGATGCCAAGCTGGTTTATGCTACGTATAGAGTGGATTGGCCAGCATGACGACAGGCTTGCTAGCAGGCGTTGAAAGGGGCATGATGAGTATGGCTTTCTGTATGGCTTTCAAGAAGATATCTGCTATTCGGGCATATTCCCCTAATATTGCCTGCCTAACACCTTGATTCGAGGTCATCCTGCAGGGTGCCTTCCTACTGACGTTTTATACGTCATGGGGTACACCATTACCTGCAGTGGACTTCTCAGGTCTTCTTGTTGTCGACAAGATCAATAGTGGAAAATCGTGCATGAACCGACAAGATGAAAAAATCATTGCAAGTGCTCGCAAGCAGCGCGCCTTGTTTGATGAACTTGAAAAAGCATTGTCTGAAGAGCTGAATGCTCTTGATCGCTCCTCAAAACCTTCAGCTCCACAAGAGCCGAAAGTGTCTGATGCTGAAGAACGCGCCCAACAGCGGGAAGCGGAATTCATGGCACGTCTTGAGAGCCTGATTGCGGAGTTTGATCTGGATCGCAAGGCAGCCCACACCTGGCTGCGTGAGTTGAGCGAATTCCGTACAACGTCTGACTGACGCTGTGTGATAGACAGACAACATAACGCCCGGCCTTTCTCTCTATGAAGGCTGGGCGTTATGTTGTCTGGCATCTCGTGTTGATTATCAATTAAGTCATTCTGTAGTCCATCTGTGAGCTCCTGTCCTGAGAGCCATGTCTATCCTGGGCATCCATGTATCTGTGCCTGGTATTTATGCTGATTGTGACCAATAGTATGAGTAGGCAAAGGGATGTGTGATCACAGCCCAAGCATGCTAATGATTAGAGCTGTTCATCTGGTGCTTTGCATAGGCTGGATGATGAGAGCTTGCTGGGAATTGGTGTTAGCGTGTGCTTGATCAACTATCAAGTCAGATTATGAGTTGAGTGCGATCACCTGAGGGGAGGCGATCATGATAAATGAAGTCAAATCCGTGCTTGCTGCATTTATTGGTGTGCAAAAGGAAGCTAATCGAAAGCGTGATTTCGAGCAGGGCCATCTGCTTGATTTTCTTGTCATCGGATTGGTAATGGCTGCACTACTGGTCGGCGGTATGGCGCTGTTGGCGACATTTATTGCAGGCTAGCGTGACCGAGGCTCTTGCCAAAATCACTTTCCGGCATAGACGCACAAAAGCCCTCACGATTCGGATGATATATCCGGCCTGTGAGGGCTTTTGTGTGATGAACTATCACTTTGTGATCAGTATGGCCGTGATCTATCCGCGGCGAGCAAACAACGGGGTCTTCTGATCAACGCTAGTCTGGTAGCTCACACTGAAAGATGACAGTGCGTACATGGCGTCTTCAACATACTGGTCATCACGTAGGTGGAAGGCATTGAAGCCACAGCGGGCCATGTAATACAGCTGATCGACCAAAACATCGCCTATTGCACGGATTTCACCACGGTAGTCGTAGCGCTCACGCAGCAAGCGCGCAATGGTATAGCCACGACCATCATTGAAGCCCGGGAAGTCGATTGCCAGCAGCGGAGTGCCTGACAATGCTTCACCGAGTTCTGATGTCAGCTCGGTATCGCTTGGAAGCCATGGCGCCAGTTGCTCATGCGCAGTTCCTGCTGTTACTGATTCAAGCCAGTGCGTCAGTGGTACAAGTGCAGGTTGCTCAAAAGAGGGCAAGTTGCCTTCTTCATCGAGGCGTACGATCTGCCAGGCATCTTCAATCACAAGCTGATCCTGACGAATCACTCCTCCTTGGCGAAGATCACTCAACTCTCTTGTTGGTGTCATTTCCACTGTGACCTCAGGCATAGACCCGCTCCTTGAACGGCTTCATGCCGATGCGGTGATAGGTATCGACGAAGACTTCATCTTCAAGGCGCTGTTCGACATAGACCTGAAGTACCTTGTCGATGACATTGGGCATATCTTCTGCATTGAACGATGGGCCGAGAATCTTGCCGATCGTCGCATTGTCGTCACTACGGCCACCGAGAGATACCTGATAGAACTCCAAGCCTTTCTTGTCGACACCCAAAATACCAATATTGCCGACATGGTGGTGTCCGCAGGCATTCATGCAGCCAGAGATATTGAGGTCCAACGGACCCAGGTCATACAGGAAGTCGAGATCTTCAAAGCGATCTTGCAGTGCTTGAGCAATCGGGATGGACTTCGCATTGGCGAGTGAGCAGAAATCACCACCCGGGCAGCAGATCATGTCTGCCAGCGTGCCGACGGTCGGATTGGCCATGCCGAGCGTATCAAGCGCTTTCCACAGCGTTTCCAGTTCATCGACCGGTACATCGGACAACACGAGATTCTGTTCGTGAGTTACGCGTAGCTCACCAAATCCGTACTGTTCTGCCAGGTCAGCGACAGCGTCCATCTGATCTGCTGTTACATCACCCGGCGCCAGTTCACGCCGCTTGAGGGAAAGGGTGACGGCCTTGTAGCCTGGCACCTTGTGACCCACGACGTTGTTGGTCACGAAGCGAGAAAATGCACGGTTCTCGACGCGCAGTGCTTCATAGGCATTGATCGCATCTTCGCTGACATTACGACGTGCTGGCTCCGGGAAATAGCCGGTAGCATTCGTGACGGCGGAGTCAGTCAGTGTTTCAGGGCCATCCTTGAGATGAGCCCATTCTTTCTCGACACGCGTGCGGAATTCTTCAATGCCTAGTGCCTTGACCAGGATCTTGATGCGCGCCTTGTACTTGTTATCGCGGCGCCCCCACTGGTTATAGACGCGCACGATGGCATCCAAGTAGGTCAACAGATGTTGCCAGTCGAGGTTTTCGCGCACGATATCGCCAACCATCGGTGTGCGACCCAAGCCACCACCGGCAAGAATGGTAGCCTTGACGCTACCGTCATCACCACGAGTCAGGCGAATACCGATATCGTGAACCTGGATCGCCGCGCGATCAGCATTGGCACCCGTCACCGCAATCTTGAATTTGCGCGGCAGGTAGGCGAATTCGGGATGCAGGGTAGACCATTGACGAATCAGCTCACACCATGGGCGCGGATCAACAGTCTCGTCTTCCGCAATGCCTGCAAACTGGTCAGTGGTAGTGTTGCGAATACAGTTGCCGCTGGTCTGAATAGCATGCATCTCGACCTGCGCCAATTCACCAAGAATGGCAGGGACATCTTCAATTTTCGGCCAGTTCAACTGAAGGTTCTGGCGAGTCGTGAAATGACCGTAGGAGCGGTCATAGCGACGACTGATATTGGCCAAGGCACGGAGCTGAACTGCACTCAACATGCCATAGGGAATAGCAACACGCAGCATTGGAGCATGACGCTGAATATAGAGGCCGTTCTGCAAGCGCAGAGGGCGGAATTCTTCCTCGCCCAGACGACCGGCCAGATAGCGATCCATCTGGTCCTTGAACTGAGCTACCCGCTCGTCGACCAGTGTCTGGTCATAGGTGTCATAGCGATACATGTCAGGTGTGTCCTACGGTCGGGCATCAGGTGGGCATCCACTGATGCGAATCTTGTTGATGCTTGGGTCACCTTACCTTTTATTCTTTATTCTTTAAAAGAATAAATCATCATAGTTTTCGACGATCACGTTATGAAGAAGGTGTCCGAAGTGTGCCTCCAGCCTTGCCAAAAGAAAAGACCACCTCGTCAAGAGAGATGGCCTTGTAAGCTGAGGCGGCATGGATACGGAGATTGACCGCTTGTTTTGCTATCCTTTTTGACTGCGTAGCTGGCTAAGGCGAGTGTCTGCAGCAGGGCTAAAGCGTGCTTCAAAGACTTTCTGGGGCATGGGTCGTGCAAAATGATAGCCTTGAAATGCGCGGACACCCATCGCCTGAAATATTTCTGCCTGTCCTCGCTGCTCGATGCCTTCCACGACTATCTGCATTCCCAGAGAGCTGGCCATGTCCACGATCACGCGAGCCAATTTCTTGTCTCTAGGATTGGTTTCCACATTCATGACAAAAGATCGATCAATCTTCAAGGTGCCGAAGGGCAACTCATGCAGATAAGACAGGCAGGAAAAGCCTGTACCAAAGTCATCTAGAGACAGGTTGACTCCCAGCTTGCGTATCTCCTTGAGCTGGTATCGAAGACTCTCCTCATTATCGAGCATGAGATTTTCTGTTACCTCGATCACCAGTTTGGTCGGATTTATCGGGTAGCGCTCGAGTAGCGATTCCAGTTGATGAAGAAGCCCATGATCCCGGAACTGGACAACCGAAGCATTCACTGAGAGATAGCGTGTGCTGAAGCCTTGCTTTTGCCACTCACAGAGAATGACTGCAGCCTCTTCCAGCACCCAATTGCCAATTTCGATGATTTGTCCTGTTTTTTCAGCAGCAGGAATAAAGTCATTGGGCGGTATTAAACCAAGCTCGGGATGTTCGAGGCGAATCAAGACCTCAGCACCCAGTAATTCAGGTGCATCAAGATTTGGGCTATTGGCAAGATAGATAGGTTGGAGGTAGAGGGTAAACCATCTCATGGTCAGCGCTTCACGAATCATGTTTTCCTGGAGAAATAATGCTTCTCCATCCTTTTGATTACTGTCGCGAATACAGGCACGATATTGATTGCCGCTGCCATGCTTGATATCGATCATGGTCCTTTCAAGCATTCGCATAAGTCGACTAGGCGTCTGACCTTCGATTTGTGCCTCTAGCCCGGCCATGCTGAGACTTAGATGAATGAGCTCGCCTGATTTTAGTAATGGGGCCGAAAAAGCCTCCTCAATACGTTTCGTCAGTGAGCGTAATTCGTCAATCTCGCAGGTCATGATGAATTCATCGCCCCCGATACGGCCCATCCAGCCCGAATGGCAGCTTTTGAGGGGCTCACCCGTCTCGACCAAGAGACGATCCCCATCGTCAGGACCAAGGTGATGATTGATGCTATGAAAGCGATCGATATTGATCATCAACAAGCTGAAGATGGAATCTGTTGTAATCAATTGCTGGAGATGCTGATTCAAGGCAAGTCGATTGGGAAGACGTGTCAGTGGGTCAATCAGTTCGTGTTCAAGAAGTCGCTGTTGAGTTATCAGTAATTCGGTAATATCTGTCAACAGCAGCATACTGCCATTTTTATCTTTGCTGTTTGACGACGGAATGACGAGTTGAACCTGGCGATCACCATGATACTTACAGTTTAAGTCCATCACTATGTCATTACAGGATTTACCCTTGCGCAGTGACGTTTCAATTCGCAGAGTATCTACTTTATTTTGACTGCTTAATAATTCATGGAAAGGGACGCCTATAAGTTGATGGCGCGTCCATCCGCTTGTCTCAATGAGTAATTGACTGGCATCTTGAATAATACTCTCCTCGTCAATGACAAGTAATAGTGCGGGTGTGTCACGATAAAAATGCTGATAACGTTGCTCGTTGTCACGTAATTTTTTTAGAATATCAGTAACACGACTTCCGAGTTGATTGAGTTGCAGGATAACACCGTTTATCTCACGTGTACGAGAGAGCTTCATCGGTGAAAAATCACCATCGGAGTTCTCGATCTGATGTAGTCCTTTGACCGCTCGATCGAGCGGCCTCAGTACGTAAGCATGCATTTGCCACAGCAGTAGGAGAGACACACTAGCCACGATGCCGAGTACAATCAGTAATAACCCCAACCCTTCTTCGTTACGTTCATTGAGCAAGGGAGTATAGGTACTATCGATCTCAAGACGCCCCACTGACTGATTGACGAGTGAGTTACTATAAATGAGCATCTGGCTGTGTGTCATCGGGTCGATGGCTGCTATCGGGTCAGTCAGTGACACGAGGAGCTTGCCGCGTGTGTCATAAAGGCGCGTGGCATGGATTGTCGGCTCGGCTTGTAGTGTTGTCAGGTACTTATCTACTACCTCATGATCAAAATTCCAGATAGGGGCGGGTAGTGACAGTGATGCCATCTCGAGCGCCTTGAGATGATTCGTGTGTATCTTTTTCTTTTGCTCGTCGATATGCCAGCTCAGTATCAACAGACCAAGCAGAGCACAGACAGAGAATGCTATCGGAACTAATAACCGAATGATGCGCCAGCGTAATCGAGAGCTACTATGCTCGGGAGTTGGCAAGTGGGGTGGGGGGCTCGCTGATGGATTAGGTGACGGGATATCAATGCTCATGGCGTAATCTTCCCGCGTTCCGTTATGGGTAATGCCAGTTTATCGATGGCACTGCTGGTATATTGATTATTGATCATCAGCTCTAGCACATCGAGAGGCTGAAAATGATACTGCCCTTCGTTTGGACGTGTGAAGTATGAAAAATCAACCAGATCCCAATGAGGGTTCTTGAGTGACGGGCCATAAAATTCCACGTTGTTTCTTGTGATTGCCGTCATTGGAAATATTATCTCTCGAGCTGGCATGTCAGTGGAGTCTTCATAGTCGCGTAACATGACCATTGACCAAGCTCCCGCCATGATATGGCCGCCATCAGTCATCAGCATTCGGCCATCCTCTACCATGTTGATGACTTCTGGACTCCAGTTCATGCCAGAGATAAACACATCCTTACCGGGCGTCAAGCCTGATGCAGAGAGTGCATCTATTGCGCCGATTGCCATAGAGTCATTGGCGGCCCAAATAATATGTGGTGCCTCTCCGTTCTGTTTCATCCATGCGAGGTAGTGAGTTGTCAGACGTTGAGCATCTTGCTGATTCCAGCGAGCTTCAAGCACTCGATCCAGTATCAGGTCATCAGCATGTGCAAAAACATCTAGTACTCCTTTATTCATGGCTATAATACCTGAAGTCGTGTTCTCGCCGATCAGTGCTAGCCCGTGATAAACAGGAGTATCGAACTGCTGGCGTGCTGCCAAGAGTAACCCTCGCGCCGTACGACGGGCAGCGCCTTCCATATCGGGTAATAAAGAGCCTATCCATGACTGATGAGGAGAGCCTGGAATGCCATATTCTCGTTTTTGCTCATCATCCAGGCCATTGACTATCATAAGTAGCTTTATGGAACTTTTATCAATGGCGGGTAGCAGACTAGCAACAATTTTTGCATCATTGACCACTACCAAATAATCAGGTGGTGTTTTGCGCCGAAGAATATCGTTTATGAGATAAGGAATGGCGGCATGTACGCGGTCGGCATACAACACCTCAAGGCGTATATTCAAATCCTGGGCGGCGGCCTGCATCGTAGCGACAATCATGTCCCAGAAACGCTCACCTTTCAGTCCAGGGTTGATGAAAGTCGCTGAAATTGGCGAGTAGATGACGTGATTCGATGACTCCCGATTCGAGGTAGTTGCGGCTTCTATCGCCAAGGCACGAGAGAGGGCCGACAGGCACAGGCCCGTTACCAGTATTAGGCAGCACCAGCGCATGGCTGCAGCATGGCGTGCCAATCGCTTGATACATTGCTGATGCATGACGTCACCTTGTAACATAAAATTACAAGTGTGTAGCATACGCGCAATGACTTATGCTGAGAGCTCCTAGTGCTCATGCAAAGATAAACTTTCTGTCAACGAAGCGCTGCGGATATCTGTCTGTATATCCTCGCAAGATCGTAACTATATCTCGATTTGTTGCCATTTCCGCCGTTGCCATATCAGCGCAAAGAGTAAGGAGTTGAGCAGACGATAGCCCAGCTGCACCCACCAGATGACGAGCAGCCCTCCTGCTTCATGAACACCCGCCCACCAGGCCAATGGCAGAAACACTAGCCACTGCAGAGTGAGGGTGGCCAGCATGACGGTGCGATTGGCCCCCGCGCCCAGTAGCGCCTGAGCGAGGACGATGGCCGTGCAATCCACGAATGTCATCACTACCGTCAGCTGAAGCGGGAGATGGCCAAGCGCGATGAGACTCTCGCGATGAAGAAACATACCCAGGATCTGGTCTGTGGCGAGTATTAGCGGCAGCCCGAGCAGTACAAGGCAAGGCAGGGCGATGCGCACGACATCCCAGCCCCAGCGATAGGCTTCTTCCTGCTGGCCACGGCCTAGCGCCTGTCCTACGAGGCTCATGGCTGATAGTCCCAGCCCTACGCCAGGCAGTATCAATAACAGCGATAGATTGACCAATACGTGGCCGACGGCAACGCTGGCAGCATCAATTTGACCTAAAATCCAGAACAGCACGGCATAACCGGCAGCAAACCACAGTTGCTGGAAGGAATGAGGGGTTGCTAACTTCAAGGTGGCCAGATGGGTGGCCATCTTGGGCCATGTTTGAAGTACACCATGGCCCTTGTCGTGCTTGAGGGTGGCTTTTAGCCATAATCCGAGTCCGACAAATTGCGATACAGTTGTGCCAACGCCAGCACCGTCAGCCCCCATCTGTGGCAGACCCAGTAATCCATAGATGAGCAGGATGCTGGCCACGACATTGACTAGCTGAATGATCAGCATGATGCGCAGATAGATGCCGGTACTTTGGATGCCGTTCCAATAGCCTCGAAAGCAGAAGGCCATCGCAATCGGTAATAATCCGATGACTCGCCATTGGAAATATGTAGTACCAGTGTCACGGACTTCGGGCTGATCATTGATGAGCCCCAGTAACTCATATGACCAGTGATAGCAGATAGCGCTCAGTGGTAAACCTATTACAAGCGCAATGATGAGCCCTGCATTCAGTCCTTCGCCGCACCGTGTGTGGGCATCTTCACCAAGTCGTCGAGACGTCTGGGCTTGCACGCCTGAAGACAGGCCAAACAGCATTGCCGTCACCATGAACATGGCATAGCCGCCGATGCCGACTCCTGCGAGTGCGGTTTCGCCGAGATTACCGACCAGTGCCGCATCAATCAGATTGAGTAAGCTCTGGGAGAGCATGCCACCAATAATCGGCAGTGCCAGCGTAAGAATTCTGATGCTGCGTGCACGATCAGGCAGCATGAGTCGCTCCGTAGAGGGTGGGTAGGCGGCAGGATGAACGGGCATGAAAAGGGCGCAGTAATGACGGCAGCACAGGCGACTCACGACAGCAGAAGAAAGCGGACATGATAGCGTGCTCGGCACTGGGAAAATACGCTATGTGTCTGTACCGCAAGCGGGGAGGGTAAGGCCGTCCTCGAGTGGGCCATTAAGCAGACATGGTGGAGACGTAGTGTCGACCCAATGCAACAATGCCCCACGCCATCAAGGTGTGGGGCATTGTTGCGTATTACGGCAGGGAAGCTGTGTCGTTAGTACAGCATTCACACACTGATGGCATTACCTCGCGTCGGGATCGTAACTCAGCACCGGTGACAGCCAACGCTCCATCTCGCTCATCTCCATGGCTTTGCGTGTCGCCAGCGACTGAACTTGATCACGAGTGATCTTGCCAGTCGAGAAGTACTTGGACTCGGGATGCGCGAAGTACCATCCCGACACAGCGGCTGCAGGCCACATCGCAAAGTTGTCGGTCAGTATCATGCCGGCATTGGTATCAGGCTCAAGCATGCGGAACAGCGTGGCTTTCTCGGTGTGATCCGGGCAAGCCGGATAGCCTGGCGCCGGACGAATTCCACGGTACTTCTCCGCGATCATCGCCTCGTTATCCAATGATTCATCGGCATCGTAGCCCCAGAACTCCTTGCGTACCCGCTCGTGGAGGCGCTCTGCAAACGCCTCGGCAAGGCGATCCGCCAGCGCCTTGACCATGATGGCGCTATAGTCGTCGCCTGCGTCTTCGTATTGCTTGGCCAGCTCATCCGCGCCATGCCCCGTCGTCACGGCAAAACCCCCAATCCAGTCTGGCTTGCCGCTTGCCTTGGGGGCAATGAAGTCCGCGAGGCTATAGCAGATACCATCACGATTCTTGGTCATCTGTTGACGGATATGGTGCAGGTGTTCGATCACCTTTGTGCGTGACTCATCGGCATAGACTTCCAGCGTATCGTCATCAATGCCGTTGACCGGCCAGAAACCGATGACGCCGCGTGCGGTCAGCACTTTCTCATCGACCAGCTTGCGCAGCATCACCTTGGCGTCAGCAAACAGTGCGCGCGCCGCCTCGCCGACCACGGCATCCTCGAGAATCTTCGGATACTTGCCCGCCAGCTGCCAGCTCATGAAGAACGGCGTCCAATCGATACACTCGATCAACTCATCAAGGTTGTAGTGATCGAAGACCTTGAGCCCTGTGAAGCTGGGTGCCGGTGGTGTGTATTGCTCCCAGTCAGGCTGGAAGCGACGCTTGCGTGCTTCGGGATAATCGAGATCCGCTGCCTTGGGCCGGCGCTTGGCATTGCGCTCACGCACCTTCTCATACTCGGCGCGAATCTCGGCCGCGTAGGCGGGCTTGAGGTCGTCGGAGAGTAATCGAGACGCCACGCCCACTGCACGTGAGGCATCGGTGACATAGATGACAGGATGATCATACTGTGGCTCGATCTTGACGGCAGTATGTGCCTTGGAGGTCGTTGCGCCCCCGATCAGCAGCGGCAACTCAAAGCCGCGGCGCTTCATTTCCTTGGCCACATTGACCATTTCATCCAACGACGGTGTGATCAGGCCTGAAAGGCCAATGATGTCAGCCTTCTCGTCGATGGCAGTCTGCAGAATCTTCTCAGCCGGCACCATGACGCCCAGATCAATCACCTCGTAGTTGTTGCACTGAAGCACCACGCCAACGATGTTCTTGCCGATGTCATGCACATCGCCCTTGACCGTGGCCATCACGATTTTGCCCTTGGCCTCGACCTTGCCATTTTTCTCCGCTTCGATGTAGGGAATGAGATGAGCCACGGCCTGTTTCATCACACGGGCTGATTTCACGACCTGCGGTAGGAACATCTTGCCAGCGCCGAACAGGTCGCCGACTACGTTCATGCCATCCATCAACGGACCTTCGATGACCTCGATGGGGCGCGCCGCTTGAATGCGTGCTTCTTCAGTGTCTTCGATGATGTGAACCGTCACGCCCTTGACCAGCGCGTGCTCAATTCGCTTGTTGACCAGCCAGCTGCGCCACTCGAGATCTTCCTTCTTCTCGGCAGTGCTGCCATCCCCCTTGTACTTGTCGGCGATGTCGAGCAGACGCTCGGTACTGTCATCGCGACGATTGAGCACGACATCAAGAACGGCTTCACGCAGTTCTTCCGGCAAGTCGTCATAAAGCGCCAGCTGACCGGCATTGACGATGCCCATGCTCATGCCCGCCTGGATGGCGTGGTAGAGGAAGGCAGAGTGAATGGCTTCACGGACAGGGTTGTTGCCACGGAACGAGAACGAGACGTTGGAAACGCCACCGGAGATCATCGCGTGAGGCAGATTCTCGTGAATCCATCGCGTCGCTTCGATGAAATCGACGCCGTAGTTGTTGTGCTCCTCGATCCCCGTCCCGATGGCAAAGATGTTGGGGTCAAAGATGATGTCTTCTGCCGGGAAGCCGATATCATCGACCAGCAAGCGATAGGCACGCTCGCAGATCTCGATCTTGCGCTGGTAGGTGTCCGCCTGGCCCACATCGTCAAAGGCCATTACGACGACGGCAGCGCCATGACGGCGGCAGACCTGTGCCTGATGCCGAAAGCTTTCCTCTCCTTCCTTGAGCGAGATGGAGTTGACGACCGCCTTACCCTGGATGCACTTCAAGCCCGCTTCGATGATGTCCCACTTCGAGGAGTCGACCATGATCGGCACGCGCGAGATGTCCGGTTCTGAAGCAATCATGTTCAGAAAGCGCACCATGGCTTCCTTGGACTCGAGCATACCCTCGTCCATGTTGACGTCGATGATCTGCGCGCCGTTCTCGACCTGTTCCAGTGCAACTTCCAGCGCTGTGGTGTAATCCTCTTCCTTGACCAGACGGCGGAAACGCGCAGAACCAGTGACGTTGGTCCGCTCCCCTACATTGACGAACAGGGAGTCTGCCGTGATGTTGAACGGCTCAAGCCCCGACAGGCGGCAAGCTCGGGCGATCTCGGGCACCTTGCGGGGCGCGCATTGATCCACCACGCGCTTGATCGCGCGGATATGTTCCGGCGTGGAGCCACAGCAGCCACCGATGATGTTGAGCAGACCATCCGCGGCGAAGGTACCAATGATCTCGGCCATCTCGTCGGGGGTCTGGTCGTACTCGCCGAATTCGTTAGGGAGGCCAGCGTTAGGGTGAGCGGAAACAAAGGTATCCGCCTTATCCGACAGCTCGCGCAAATAAGGGCGTAACTCTTCTGCGCCAAGCGCACAGTTGAGTCCAACGCTCAGCGGGCGTGCATGACGTACCGAGTTCCAGAAGGCTTCGGTAGTTTGGCCCGAAAGCGTACGGCCAGAGGCGTCCGTGATCGTACCTGAGATCATCACCGGCAGACGCGGGTAGCCTTCGTCAAATAATTCTTCAAGCGCGTAGATAGCGGCTTTGGCATTCAGCGTGTCAAAGATGGTCTCGATCAGGATCAGATCCGAGCCACCTTCGAATAGAGCCAACGCCGCTTCGCGATAATTATCACGCAACGTATCAAAGGTCACATTGCGCTTGGAGGGGTCGTTGACGTCCGGCGAGATGGAGCAGGTACGGCTGGTTGGGCCAAGCACACCCGCAACGAAGCGCGCGATACCCGTCTCTGCAGCGACATCATCGGCAGCCTTGCGTGCCAGGCGTGCTGACACGAGGTTGATCTCGTAGACCAGTGCTTCCATGCCGTAGTCTGACTGTGACAACTGGGTGGCATTGAAGGTGTTGGTCTCGACGATGTCGGCGCCGGCTTCAAAATAGGCACGGTGAATGGCTGCGACGATATCGGGGCGTGTCAGTGCTAGCAGGTCATTGTTGCCCTTGATGTCGCTGGGCCAATCGGCAAAGCGCTCGCCGCGAAAGTCGCCTTCCTCGAGGCCATAGCTCTGCAGCATGGTGCCCATACCGCCATCAAGGATGAGAATGCGTTCAGTTAATGCCTGTTCAAGCGCAGGGAGCAGGGGGGCTAAGGCTTTCGCCATGACAGTCTCCAGCAGATAAGGCGTGTCGCGTTGTGTCCTATAGGGTTGCGTGAGACGAGACTCTACGCTGCTACAGGCGCGAACTCATGATTATAATGGCCGGTGGCAAGGAATAACTCCTTCGGCACGGTGGTCGTATCCTACCAGACTACCGATGCTGCGCCATGCTCCGGCGAGCGCTCTACCTCTTGAAACATGAGGAATCCCGTCAGGATTTCTAGCCGGGAGGCGCCAAGATAATCCCGAGTGAATTGCTCAGGATTGCGAGCGCGCTAGCTTTTCCTTAACATGAGGCTATTAGTCACCTGACATCGAGAGAGTCTCTGCGCCATGAGTGAGAGCATCCAGATTACCGATAGCGCCCAAGAGTACTTGGCAGAGCTGCTCGAGAAGCAGAGCGTCGAAGGCATTGGTGTGCGTATTTTCATTACTCAGCCGGGCACGCCCTACGCCGAGACCTGCCTGGCATACTGCCGTCCGGGCGAAGAAGAGCCGACCGATGAGGTGCTGGCACTTCCCAAGCTCAAGGTCTATCTCGACAAGAACAGCATCGCCTTCCTTGAAGAAGCCACTGTCGACTTCAATGCCGATCGAATGGGCGGTCAGCTGACTATCAAGGCACCCAATGCCAAGATGCCCAAGGTCAATGCTGATAGTCCGCTGGAAGATCGTATCAACTACCTTCTTTATAGCGAGATCAACCCAGGGCTTGCAGCCCACGGTGGCGAGATCAAGCTGGTGCAGCTGACCGAAGAGCAAGTGGCAATCTTGCAGTTCGGTGGTGGTTGCCAAGGGTGTTCTGCGGTTGATCTGACCCTCAAGGATGGCGTTGAGAAGACACTGATGGAGCGTATTCCGGAACTGACCGGTGTGCGTGACGTAACAGACCACACTGATACCACCAACGCTTACTACAACTGATTCTTTGTCTAGCGAGCTAGGTTTGATAGTCATGGCTCGCTAGCTCTTCAAGAGTCATAAAGACCCCCGCATTGGCCACTCCATGCGGGGGTCTTTGTCTTTATGGTGTATCAGAACATCCAAGTAACGAGCGGCAGCGTTATTTAGAAGCAGCAAGTACTAGCACCTATACGCATGAGGTATTAGTTTTTCTGGTATCTTGATCAAATATTCTTGCTGTAGGCTCGCTGTGCTGCTGTCTGGAGCCCTATTTCATCGACATCTCAAGCCAAGAGAGCATCACTCATGAAGCTGGCCAATCTTCGTTTTCGTACCATCAATATCATGATCTGCGTGCTATCGGCACTGGCAGGACTGGTGTTATTGACGGTGCTGGCTTTTATTACGCGCAATGTCACCGGGCTTGAGCATGACTGGCAGGAATATCAGCAGGCCCGTTCGGACAAGGCTCGGCTGGAAAGCCAGATCACCAGGTCTCTGGGTTACGGGGGCATGATCCACGATTTCAAGAATTTGATACTTCGTGAGGATGACTCGCTAGTCGCAGAGATTCAGCGCCAGATAGGTGCAACACGCAGCGCCTTGCTGCGGTACCAGAACCTTGGCTTGAGCCAGGAAGAAGAAATGGCCATCACGGGACTGCGTCAAACACTGAGTCGCTATGAAGAGATGGTGACCAAGGTACGTGACATGCAGGCACGGGGGGAAACCGCAGGCGCCATCGACAAACAGGTCAAGGTGGACGATTACCTCGCAGTCAGTGGCTTGAATACACTGCGTAAGATTGCTGAAGCTGAAGTACACAATACCGATGATCTTACTGATACGGGGGCAGGCAAGGCACGGCTGACGGCCAATCTACGTCGCAACATGGGTTATGGCGCCATGATTCACCATTTCAAGAATTATGTGCTACGCGGCGACGCCATCTATGGTCAGCAAACCGACCAGGACATCCGGCGGTTGCGCCAGACACTGGCCGATTATCGGGCACTGGGCCTAAATCAGGCAGAGCAACGTGCGATTCGAGATATCGCCGGCGTGGTGCAGTCTTACAGTGATCGACTGGCGATGATTAGTCGACTGCATGCGAGCACATCAGGCATGTCTTCGCGTGCATTGGATGCGCGCGTCAAGATCAATGACACACCGGCATTAGCCGGATTGGAATCACTGGATCATCAAACCACGCGACGTATCAACCACACCTCTACTGCTGTCGGCAAGACCTTGAAGCTACTGTCCTCTCTGGCACCCATCGTCAATGGTTTGGCGTTGGTGATGATTCTCGTGCTGATCAGTATTTCCATGTGGCTCTTTGCTCGCTATGTTCTGTCACCTATCCGTCGTCTCACTAGCACCATGAATACGTTGGCTGAAGATGATGTCAGTGTGGTGATCGATGGGACTCAGCGTCCCAATGAAGTTGGACAGATGGCGCGTGCGCTCCAGAAATTCAAATACAACATCATTGAAAGCAACAACTATAAAAAGCGTATCACTCAGCTCGCCATGCATGACTCTCTCACTGGCTTGCCGAATCGTCAGCACTTCTATGAGCGTATCAATCATTTCCTCAAGGAGGTTGATGAGAACGGCGGGCAGCTCGCGTGCCTGATGCTCGATATCGACAAGTTCAAGCCCATTAATGATACTCACGGCCACGCTGCGGGTGATGTGGCGCTCAAGGTTATTTCGGAGCGTCTGACGAAGGTTATTCGCAAGAGCGACTTTGTCGCGCGCCTGGGCGGCGATGAATTCGTGGTACTGGTACATAATGCCAATATTCAGGCAAATCTTGGGCGCCATGGAGAATTGGCCCAGCTCGCCCAACGCATCATTGATAGCATTGGCAAGCCGTTCCTCTACGAGGAATACAAGCTGGAAGTCGGGTGCAGTGTCGGCATCGCCATTGCCCCCCAGCATGGCCAGGATCGCGAGCAACTATCTCACAATGCCGATATGGCGCTGTATGCCGCCAAGAATGAGGGCCGTAACTGTGCGGTTCAATTTAGCCGACATGATGAATTAGGTCAGATAGTTGCCACGGCAAAAAAGCGTCGTGAGGCGGTTTCGACAAGCAGCCCTGCATTGAAGCCTCGCAACTAAGCGTGCGTGGCTCCCTCATTAGGATAGAGCGTCTTGCTATCAGGGCTCTCTAGCTTCTCTTTGCTTCATTGCACGGCGCCTCACCGGGGCGCCGTGTGCGTTCCTGCGCACCCAAGACGGCGATGCCACTTCCTGGTCCTGATCCCCCCACTTTTCTGCATGCATCCTGAACGCTCTTTGGATAATCTCCTGTTATCCATGTGCTGCGTGAGAATAACTTATGGTTTGCAAGTTCTATAATCATTTGTTATGGTTTACGGCGAATTCGCCAACTGCGAAACATCAAATGAAAACTATGACAATGACTTCCACGATTCAGGGCTTGGCCCACCATACGCACGATGCCGTGATCAACCGCACCACAAAGCCGTTGTTCATCAGACAGCCAACAACAGATGATGGCTGGGGCATTTATGAGCTGGTAAAGGCATGCCCGCCGCTGGACCTCAATTCAGGGTATTCGTACCTGTTACTCGCGACACAGTTTCGCGATAGCTGTGCGGTTGCAACAGATGAAGAGGGTGAGGTTGTTGGCTTCGTCTCAGGCTATACCCGCAATGATGCCCCCCAGACATTCTTCCTGTGGCAGATTGCCGTAGGTGAGAAGGCTCGTGGCACAGGGTTGGCTCGTCGTTTGATAGAGGCCGTGATGAAACGCCCGGAAATGGCGCATGTGCGTCATCTGGAAACCACCATCACCCCTGATAATGAAGCATCGTGGGCGCTATTCACTCGTCTCTCGGAGCGCTGGCAGGTACCGCTGAACTCACGCGAGTACTTCTCTACCGACCAACTGGGTGGAGAGCATCTGCCAGAGAATCTGGTACGTATCGGGCCGTTTCTTCCGAACGACCTTTAAGTGCCAAGGGCGCTCTTTTCGCGTAGTCACGATGCCTGGGTCAATGTATGAGGGGCATCACGCGAGAAAGCCGCCGATGCGTAGCAGTGACAAGAAGGTTGCTGTACGCCAAGAATGATAGTGATAAGCGTCAGATTTCTTTTCGATACCCATGGGATTTCCCACTCGATGTTCCTGCAGCGTGAAGTATTCTTTGAATAGTGAAGACGCTTCGATGTAGTGGGCGAGTGATGGATATTCCTCACCAGGGAGGTGATAGCATGAACACGCAGATTCTCGAACAGATGGAATCCGAAGTGCGCACTTATTCGCGTTCCTTCCCGACAGTATTCACCAAAGCGCAGAATGCCTACCTATTCACCGAGGATGGCAAGCGTTACATCGATTTTCTCGCCGGTGCTGGTGTGTTGAATTACGGCCACAATCATCCGGTTCTCAAGAAAGCGCTAATCGACTATATCAGCAGTGATGGCATCATCCACGGTCTTGATATGTGGACTGCTGCCAAGCGCGATTTCCTTGAAGCTCTTGATGAAGTCATTCTCAAGCCACGTGGACTGGACTATAAAGTTCACTTCCCGGGGCCGACAGGCACTAACGCCATTGAGGCTGCCATTCGCTTGGCACGCAAGATTTCCGGTCGTCATAACATCGTATCGTTCACCAATGGCTTCCACGGCGTGACCATGGGGGCACTTGCTACCACGGGTAATGCCAAGTTCCGTGATGCCGCTGGTTTGCCGGCACAGGGTGCTCAGTTCGTACCGTTCGATGGTTACATGGGCGAGGGTATCGACACTGTTGCTTACCTGGACAAGCTGCTCAAGGATTCTTCAAGCGGCCTGGATCGTCCGGCAGCAGTACTGGTGGAAACGGTGCAAGGCGAGGGTGGTATCAACCCAGCCTCCATCGAATGGCTGCAACGTCTCGATGCATTGTGCAGAGAACACAAGATCCTGCTGATCATCGATGATATCCAAGCAGGCTGTGGGCGTACCGGTAAGTTCTTTAGTTTCGAGCACGCCAATATCGTGCCCGACATGGTGTGTAACTCCAAGTCACTGTCCGCCTCTGGTGTGCCGTTTGCGATGGTACTGATGCGCCCTGAGCTCGATCAGTGGAAACCGAGTCAGTACAACGGCACCTTCCGTGGTCACGCACTGGCCTTCGTGACGGGCGCCGCTGCACTGCGCCACTTCTGGAGTGATGACAAGTTTGAGCGTGATATTTTGCGCAAGGGCCGTATTGTCGAAGAGCGCTTCCAGAAGATTGCCGCCAAGGCACGTGAAAACGGCTTCGAAGCTCACGAGAAAGGTCGTGGCCTGATGCGTGGTATCGATGTGCGCAGTGGTGAGCTGGCTGATGCCATTACCAGCCGTTGCTTCGAGCAGGGCTTGATCATCGAGACCAGTGGTCACTCAGGTCAGGTCGTCAAATGTCTGTGCCCGCTGACCATTCGTGATGAAGACCTGCTGGAAGCGCTCGACATCATCGAAGAAAATGCGGCTGCCGTTCTTAAGTAACAAGCCGTGTCTTCAGTTCAAGTAAGGCAGGACGTTCGCGCACTTTCTGGTTATCGTGGTGCCATCCTGCGTGTCGCCTAGTCAGCTGCCGGTTATTGGCAGCATACAAAGGAGAACTACATGATCGTTCGTAATCTCGAAGAATCTCGTAAGACAGAGCGTCTGGTGAAAGCTGAAAATGGCAACTGGGACAGCACGCGCCTGTTGTTGGACGAAGATGGTGGAAAATGCTCCTTCCACATTACGCGTATCTTCGAAGGTACCGAGACTCATATCCACTACAAGCATCACTATGAAGTGGTGTATTGCATGGAAGGTGAGGGCGAGGTAGAAACCCTCTCTGATGGCAAAATCTGGCCAATCAAGCCGGGCGATGTTTATATTCTAGACAAGCACGACGATCATTTGCTGCGCGCTACCAAGACCATGCATCTGGCCTGTGTCTTCACGCCAGGTCTTACCGGCAAGGAAAACCATCGCGAAGATGGCTCCTACGCTCCTGCCGAAGCCTGATAGATCGCGATAGGCTAGTGTTGGATGTTGCAATGTTAGAAGTTTAGTTCCACATGACGCCTCGCAGCATATGCTGCGAGGCGTCATGTGTTTTTGTTACAAGAAATAGTATCCGCATGATAGTCAATCATGCGATATAACAACTGGCTATCAACCCTGTAAGTGCTTACGGTAATAGATATGCCATGCTTAAAGTGGCATAAACATGCTCATATTTGCATGTGTCATATTTCTTTCGATTTATGTCCTTGAGGCCGCAGCCGATGGCAGATCCTATCTCAGAAGCATCGCTAGCTCCGGGAGGCCGTCCCGGCTTCAGGCCGGCCGCACCCCACCCACGTGAGCAGGAGCGCATCTGCAGCCTGCACTCTCTCCAGGTGCTTGATAGTAATCACGAAAAGCGTTACGACGACCTGACGCGCTTAGTGGCAGATATCTTCGATGTCCCCATTTGCCTGGTATCGCTGGTGGATGAAGATCGGCAGTGGTTCAAGGCTCATTGTGGGCTGGATGCACGTGAAACGGGCCGAGATATCGCATTTTGCGCGCATGCTCTGCATGAAGAACGTTTCTTCGTCGTCAATGATGCGAGTAAAGATGAACGCTTCTACGATAATGCACTCGTCACTGGACCGCCTCATGTCCGCTTCTATGCGGGTGCAGTGCTGCGTGACAGCAGCGGCTTGCCACTGGGTACCCTTTGCCTGATCGATCACAAGCCACGCCAGCTCAGTGAAGCACAGCTCGATCGGCTCGAACGTTGTGCGGCACTGGTCGAGAATGAGCTCATTCAGCGTGATGCGTTGCTGGCTGAGCGAGCACGCGCCACGCTGCAAGCCAGTATTGACCCCATTACCGGTTATAGCGTTCGCCGTCGTTATCTCCAGAAGCTTTCCAGTTGGCTTGATGAGTACGCATCTGATCAAACGCTACAGGTCATACTGATCAAGGTTCAGGGCAGCGAGCGCTGGCGCAAGCAGAAGGGTAGCGACTTCGTGGACGGAGTCTTGCAGTCACTCTCGACTCAGCTCAATGAAAACTTTGATAGTAACGAGATGCTCAAGGGACGACTGAATCACGATACGCTGATGGTTCTGTTACCCCAGAAGCAAGCAGTCAGCGGCATGCGCTGGTCACGCTTTGTTGATCAGCCTTGGCTGCTGCATCTATCTGCCACTGTGCGGCCCACGCTATTGATCTGTTCGGCGAGCCTTGTGCCTGGTGCGACCACAGCACATGAATTGATTGAAATACTCGAGGAAGAGCTACATAACGCCAGCGACTGGGCGCCACTGCAGAAGGATATTCAGGTCGCGGATCTGACATCGAGTCTGCAGTTGCGTATCCAGCTCAATAATCGTTTTGCCCAGGCGCTACGCGACAACGAGCTGAGTGTGCATATACAGCCCATGTTCAAGTGCGGCACCCTGGCGCTTAGTGGTCAGGAAGTCTTGCTTCGTTGGAAGGAACAGGATCGTTGGGTAACGCCATACCAGATGTTGCGGATAGCAAGCCATGCCGGGCTAACCGAAGAGCTGGATATCTGGGTGCTACGTCAGGCATGTGCCTTGTTGAGCCAGTGGCAAGGCTCAGATGAAGAATTCAGTACCGTTCAGTTGCCGTTATCACTCAATATCGCAGCGACTCGATTACTGGAAGTCGATTATGTGGATGCCATGCGCCGTGTCTTGAGGCTTTATAGAATAAAAGGACAGCAGTTACAGCTTGATATCAGCGGTACTGAGGATTTCATGGAGTCACCTGAATCCCTGGTGGCAGCCATGAAAGTGCTAATTAGCGAAGGCATTTCATTTTGCATTGATAGGTTTGGCCCAGAGAATGACAGCTTGCGACTGTTGAGTCTGTTGCCAGCCAAAAGCGTCAAACTTCATCCGCGCTGGATTGCTCAGCTACAGACAGACCCGCGTCAGGCGCGCCTACTCAAGGCATGGACAGCCGCACTGCATGTATTGGGCCTCGAAGCGATTGCCGTGGGTGTTGAGCATGCTCGCCAGCAGCAGGTGCTTGAAGATCTGGGGTTTGATCAGGTACAGGGGTTTGCGTTCGGTCAACCAGTGCCACCGACAGACAGTTACCAAGAATGGCTGACTAACATTAAAACGGCGATAAAAGGCTAATTCATTGCGGGGGCTTTGCTGTTATCTCGGTCGTGCTTGGCGTACCAGGCTCGCAGGGGCAGCGCTGGAAGGCGAGGGTGATACTTGCAGCTTCGATACCAAGCTTACGCATTGAGGTGCGGTTGATGATGCGTTCGCCGGGTTGCAGGTACATCCAGTCATCCATACTGAACTCCCAGTGGCTATCATCAATGGGCACCTGTAACACGTAGCTCATGTGGAAGGCATTCCCGCTGCTGGCCGCTGTTGCCAGGCCCATGACATCAACGGCAGTCCCTGTCCATTGTCGGTCTCCCGCTGGCGTGAAGGTCCAGCGCCGATTCTGGGTTTCACCATCGGCATAGACGAAATCCTCGTCGAGAATCAGCTTGTTGCCATCTTTTGTGCCGGTGATATCGACTACAAAGCGTCGAGTCACTGTACCGTTATAGTCCTGGACCATACCCCAGCCACGTGTGTGGCCCACGAAGTAGTCGTCGATTCTGAGCTCCGGACCGCTATCAGCATAATCTTCGATCTGCGGGCCACTACACGCAGCAAGCAGGCCTGCAGTCATCAGTAGCAGGCCTGCCTTGAGGCCTGTGGGTAGATGAATCTTCAATATCTGTCTCCTGATGTTGTAGCCACCCTCGAACAGGGGAAGTACCTATCGCAGTCGCAGGAAATTTCTCACGCGGAATGACAGGTTTGTCATGTGGGCAGAAAAATTGTTCAGCCTATAGACAAAGATTATGCAGCATTGGTATCGAAAGCAAAAATCATGCAGAGCAGCAGCGTTGAGCGTCACTCCAGGTTAGTTCGCATAATATATATTATGTTAAATTGGATGATTCCTTCTCTACCCACAGTCAGCACTTCCTGCTTTGGCAATCATGAGTGCCTTCTTCGTTCTACTTGTTCTCTTTATTATCGGTGTCTGCCTCATGTCGGTACATGACGTCAGTCAAACACGCGTTTTAGGCGCATCGTGACGTTCTCAGATGAATCTTTGTCTATCAAGGCGGGTTGGGCATGACCCTGATAAATGCGCAAAGGCTGTGGTGAGAATGTGCAAGCCTAGAAAGAAAGTGTCAAAGTGCCCACAGCGCTTGGTATCGAAATCCCCACTCGCTGCGTCACCGTGTTGAGACACCATTGAAGCGAGAACGGCAGGAATTCCGAATGGTCACAAGCGCAGCGCCCTTTCATACGGGCATCACAGATCGTTGTCATCGCACAGCGACAAAAACTGATCACGCAATGTCGAATCATGTCTTGGCGGTTCAGCGCGCGCCCTGAAACATGGACAGTGACCATTAGGCCTACGTATGATCGGCCTCCTGTGCACCTTTGTACTACGGGGTAAAGGTACACAGGGAACATCCAGGCATCGATAGGTAGGCGTGTTTCTGTGCTGAGTTATCGATGAACAAGAATTGTGCATGCCGGCCGCGCCAGGCGCAGGTCGGTAGCAAGGCTGAACAGGGACCTCCTTCACTATGCTGATCCGCAAGCTGCTGCTGCCTATTACTTTGACTAGCGCCGTCGTAATGGCTGGCTGCGTTCCGGCACAACCTCAGCCTCAGAAACCGGTATTGACGCCTGCCGCATTCTCACAACGTATGGATGCACTGCAGGGACAACTTGCCAGTCAATGTGATGCTCAGAAGCAGCAACTGACAGAACAACAGGCGCTGAATAGCTCACTTCGTCGCGATGTTCGTGAAGTCGGTAGCCAGTTGCGCCGCATGCACGCCGAGATGGAAAAACCGGCAGCGCCACAGACGGTACAAGCCTGCAAGGCTGCGTCTGATAACCCGATCATGGACAAGACGTTACTGGGCCGTGTCGAGTGGGTTGGATTCCCCGCGATTGGTAGCTACTTCAAGGCGCGTATTGATACGGGCGCAAATACCTCATCTCTCTCCGCACGCGAAATTACCGAGTTCGAGCGTGATGGTGACAAGTGGGTCAAGTTCAAGCTTGCGCTACGCGATGATGCCAAGTATTTCGTCGCCGACGTACGTGACAAGTGGGTTGAAGCCAAGGTCAGTAGAACCGTCACCATCGTTCAGGCAGCGGGTCGTGAAGAGCGTCCTGTTGTCAGCATGCTGATGACATTGGGCGATATAAAGCAGCGGGTAGAATTCACGCTGAATGATCGTCGTGATCTGACATACCCTGTGTTGTTGGGCCGTCGCTTCATGATGGATATTGCGGCTGTCGATATTAGCCGTACCTTCATCAATCCCCGTCCTGAATTCTCGGGTAGCGCCCCGAGCGCAGATGCGGCCAAGGATCAGGACCCGAATGAAGGTAACCGGGACTAAGTAACGCCCCGCTGCTATTGATGCTGATTATCCCTACTGACATGACTTGATCATTTTCCGGGTCATGTCAATTGCATAAAATATCTCAAGGACTCCCATGTCGCGTTTTGCTTTTTACCTACTTGTCAGTCTGTTGATGCTGATTGGAGTGGGATTGACGGCCTATCGCCATATCTCGTTCGATGTACCCTGGGTGCCTGGTGCGCAGCAAAAAGTGTGGGATATCGAGGCACAGGTGACCTTTACCGCCACCGGTGGCCCGGTAAAGGCGTCTCTAGCACTGCCTGAAAACCAGAAGGGCTACAGTGTCTTGACGGAAAACACGGCATCGTCAGGTTTCGGACTCTCCTATCTGGATGACCTGCCAGGCCGCCGTGCCGAGTGGTCTATCCGTGAGGCTGCTGGCTCCCAGCTGCTGTATTACACCGTCACCATGCTTGAGTCTGACAATTCCACACCTGCCGCCATCAAGCGCTTGCCGGCACCGCAGGAAGTCTCGTGGGAGCGTCCTTATGATACGGCGGCTGCACAGGTCATCGATCAGGCTCGCGCCAAGAGCGCTGACTCCTTTACCTTTGCCCGTGAGCTGATCAAACAGTTTGATGGCCAGCGTCAGGGTGAGAATGGACGCCTGTTGCTGACCCAATTCGACCGCCCGGATCTGATGCTGCGCTTGCTCAACGAAGCCGGCGTCAGCGCCCGCCTCGTCAGTGGCTTAAGCCTGGAAGATGGACGCCGTCGCCAGAATGTCAGTTTCTGGCTGCAGGTATTTGCTGAAACACCGGAGAACGGTCAAACCGTTGATCTTGATTCAGCCGATGCCGAAGACATCAATACCGACTGGGTACTGATCAATCCTGAAACCGGCAAGCAGGGTGAGCCGGATAATCTATTGCTATGGGAAGGTCGCGGCGCACCAATGCTGGAAGTCGAAGGCGGCGTGAACTCACGCGTCAGTTTCTCGATGATTCGCCACAATGAGCCGGCTGCTGTTGCCGTGCGTAACAAGCTGGCGAATGATGAGTTGCTCAACTTCTCTATCCACTCGCTGCCGCTGGAAGAACAGGCGCTTTTCAAGACGATCCTGCTGATCCCGATTGGCGCGCTGGTCGTAGTGCTACTGCGTGTACTGGTAGGTCTGAAGACCTCGGGTACCTTCATGCCAGTACTGATCGCCCTCGCCTTCATTCAGACCAGCCTTATCACTGGCTTGATCGGCTTCCTGTTGATTGTGGCGACCGGCCTGGTGATTCGCAGTTATCTATCGCGACTTAACTTACTGTTAGTCGCAAGGGTTTCGGTGGTTATCATCATGGTGATTGCGATCATCTCCATCTTCTCTGTCTTGGCATATCGCTTCGGTCTGAATGCGGGCCTGACCATCACCTTCTTCCCGATGATCATCCTGTCCTGGACTGTTGAACGCATGTCGATCCTGTGGGAAGAAGAAGGTCCCAAGGAAGTGCTCAAGCAAGGTGGCGGTAGCCTGTTGACTGCAGTACTTGCCTATCTGGCGATGAATAATCCGTGGGTGCGCCACCTCACCTTCAACTTCCTTGGTCTGCAACTGGTACTGATGGCCTTTATACTGCTGCTCGGCAATTACACCGGCTATCGTCTGCTGGAACTGCGTCGTTTCAAGCCACTGACGGAGGATTGATATGCTCTCGTCATGGATAAATCGCTGGTCACGTAACTGGACCACGCCAGGCTTGCTGCGTGACAAGGGCGTAGTCGGCATGAATCGCCGTAACATTGGTTATATATCGAAGTACAACGACCGTCGGCTCTACCCGTTGGTTGATGACAAACTGCAGACCAAGCTGCTGTGTCAGGAGCATGGACTCGCCTCCCCTGAATTGATCGGCACTGTGACCAGCCAGTTCGAGGTCAGAGGTGTCGTCGATATGGTGCGCGAGAGTACTGGCTTTGTGATCAAGCCGGCTAAAGGCTCTGGCGGTAAGGGTATTCTTGTCATCGAGCATCATGATGGCGAAGAGTACGTAAAACCGAGTGGCGTTCGGATTAATCGTGCCGATATGGAGCGTCATGTCTCTAACATCCTGTCAGGGCTGTATTCACTGGGTGGTTCGCCTGATGTGGCGCTGGTCGAAGGACTAATTTCCTTCGATCAGGCTTTTGCCGAGTTCACCTATGAAGGCGTGCCAGACATCCGTGTCATCGTCTTCAAGGGTTACCCAGTCATGGCGATGATGCGCCTGTCGACATCGGCATCAGACGGCAAAGCTAACCTCCACCAAGGTGCTGTCGGTGTCGGGTTGGATATCGGGACTGGCTGGGCTGTGCGCGGCGTTCAGTACGATCGCCCGCAGTTTGCGCATCCTGATACCGGGCATGACATCTTCTCACTCAAGGTGCCACAGTGGGAGACCCTGTTGGTGCTTGCCTCTGGTTGCTATGAGATGACCGGTCTTGGTTATCTCGGTACTGATATGGTGCTGGATCGCCGACATGGTCCGATGCTATTGGAGCTGAATGCCCGTCCGGGCCTGGCCATTCAGATGGCCAATGGGGAAGGTCTGCGCAAGCGACTTGAACTGATCGAACGTCAGCCAGATGGTGTGCCGGTGGCAGAGCGCGTTGCCTTTGCACGCAAGCACTTTGCACGCAGCAAGGAAGACGTGGCGAATGTGGGTATGGCACCAATCGCTGACTGAGTGCTTCGTTGCCAGCATTGCCTGGTGTAGAGAAAACGCAAAACACCCCGCCTCGGCGGGGTGTTTTGCGTTCAGCGAGACCGGTGCGTTAGCCCGGGTCGAGACTTAGCATCATACGTTTGCCGTTCGGCACGACTGGCGAGCGGTGAATAAGCCCTCGCCCCTCATTGCCCGGCCAGCACTCTCCCTTGAGCAATGCCAGACTACCGAGACGCAACTCTCGAATCTGCTCAGGGTTGATACAGACATCCTGGTGCCCGTATTGGCCATGCCCCAGTGCCAATCGGTCTGCCGCCTCCTCTGGTAGCCACTGCGTTCCAGGCCCTTGATACGTGGTCACCATGCGTACAGGGATCTTGTCGACATGAAAACGTGGGCACATGGCTCGCTGTGTGACTTCCAGGCGCAAGCCGACGTCATCGACCTCGAAGAGCTCCCCCATGGCAGCCCCCAGCAGGCTGATATCGCCAATGATCGCCTCTCCCGCCTCAGGTGCAGGTAGATAGCGTTCCAGCATATGGCATATCTCGCTGATAGGTCCGCGCCATCGTATGTTCAGCGGATAGGAGCCATATAACTGCGCTTGGACGGCCAGCTTGAGTGCAGCATCAATGCGTCGCTGCATGACAGCAAGCGTGATCTCCGGACGAAAGATCTCGCCCAGATCCAGTGCTTGATGGCCGAGGTGCCAATGTCTTGGGGCATCAGCATCTCCAGCGAGGGAGCCAGGTGGTGGCTGATCCTTTGAGAATGGCGGTAGCGTTGATGTGTATAGCTCGCGACACAGCATGAAGGGCTCCTTTGATTGACCATGACAAATATCAATAATGAGATGTTATAACATATCCTTTGGTGCGCGAAATAGTATCATTTAACGTTCCAGTAACAGGATCCCTATGTCTTGCATGTGGCTCAGCGAGGGCAATTTGCCTAGAATAAGGCTCTGGTCATTCAGGCAGACCACTGACAGCACCTAATGCTGCCACTGTGTGTGCTGCCCTCCCGACACTCAGGATTCTTCATGCCCGAGCAATTTTCGCTGATCGACCAGGCAGAACGTCAATGTCTGGCGAGAGGTGCGCGCTTTACTCCGATTCGGCGACGCGTACTGGAATTGATTGCGGCCAGCCATGGCGCACTCAAAGCCTACGACTTGCTTGATCAGCTCGCCAAGGAACATGGCGCAGCACGCCCCCCCACGATTTACCGTGCACTGGACTTCCTGATTGCTCAGGGGCTTGTCCACCGTATCGAATCACTCAATGCCTATCTGGCTTGCCACTGCCCAGAGCATCAGCACGGCTTTCAATTATTGATCTGCCGCGGCTGTGGGCGAGTTGAAGAAATGCATGATGATGATCTCGGTTCACGGTTGGCTGCCAGTGCCAGCGCACATGGCTTCACGATTGAGCGGCAAACGGTAGAACTGGAAGGGCGTTGCGGCGAGTGTATTGCCCAAGGGCTCACCTCAGTGGAATCTTCTGCACACTGAACAGGCCCTTGCGGACAATTTTGATACGTTATAACATTTGATCACCACGGAGGACGTCACATGCTGGACATCCGCATCTCACAGGCACAAGTCGTCAATGAAGGCACCATTTCCACTCTGGATGTGGGCATCAAGAACGGACGTATCCATGACATCGGTAGCGATCTGTCTCATCTGGATGCGCGTGAAGTCATTGATGCCAAGGGACGCCATCTGCTGCCGGGCATGATTGATGATCAGGTACATTTTCGTGAGCCCGGGCTGACCGCCAAGGGCAATATTGCCACCGAATCAGCCGCCGCCGTGGCGGGAGGCATTACCACCTTCTTTGATATGCCCAATGTCAAACCGGCTACGCTGGATAGCGCCGCACTGGAAGCCAAGTTCGCCGTTGCCGCCGGACGTGCGCACGCCAATCATGCGTTCTATCTGGGTGCCAGCAACGACAATCTGGAAGCAATCAAGACGCTTGATCCCAACCAGACCTGCGGCATCAAGATCTTCATGGGGGCCTCTACCGGCAACATGTTGGTTGATGATCCAGATATTCTGGAAGGTATCTTCAAGCATGCGCCGACGCCCATCGTCACGCATTGCGAAGATACGCCGATGATTCTGGAAAACGAAGCACGCTGGCGTGAGCGCTTCGGTGAAGACGTGCCCTTCTCCGAGCATGGACGGATCCGTTCACGCGAAGCCTGTATCAAAAGTTCACGTTTGGCGATTGATCTGGCGACACGCAATGACACCCAGCTTCACGTATTGCACCTGACGACCGCGGAAGAAATGGCGCTGTTTACGCCGGGCCCCATGAAGGGTAAACAGATTACCGCTGAAGTCTGTGCACATCACCTGTGGTTCAGTGATGTCGACTATGACGAGCGTGGCAGCCTGATCAAGTGCAATCCGGCCGTAAAGACCCAGGCCGATCGTGCTGCACTGCGCGCTGCCGTGATGGATGGTCGTATCGATATCATCGCCACTGATCACGCGCCGCATACCTGGGAAGAAAAGCAGAACCCATATTTCAAGGCCCCTTCCGGTCTGCCGCTAGTTCAGCATGCCCTGCTGTCGCTGCTCGATCAGGTCAAGGACGGTGTTTATGACCTGGAGACCCTGGTGCAGAAGACGAGTCATAACGTGGCAGAGCGCTTCTCCATCGTTGACCGCGGCTATATTCGCGAAGGTGCTTTTGCCGATCTCGTATTGGTCGACCTGAATGGCGAAACTCGCGTGACTCGCGACAACGTGCTCTACAAGTGTGGCTGGAGCCCCTTCGATGGCGTGACGTTCAAGGCGCGCATCGATGCCACCTTCGTCAACGGTATCAAGGCTTACGACGGTAAGACCGTCGCTCCGGTAGCCAATGGTCAGCGTCTAACATTCAATCGCGGCTGAGTGAGGCAATAATGTATCGGTCTTGATCGATACACAGCGCCCGCATGATGTCGTGATCTCAAGAGGAAGTTGTTTCATGACACTGCATGCGGGCCATGCCCTTCGTAATGCCGGCCATTTCAATGGCCGCACTCTTCGTCGGACCCTGCGTCCAACCTTGCGGCTACGCCTGACCACTGCGTTGTTGGGGGGGCTAGCTGCACTGTCTGCTCCCTGGGCAATGGCTCAGACGGATGAGCAGCCGCTCAAGGTGGCGGTCAGTATTCCGCCGCTGCATTGGATGGTTGACCAACTGGCCGGTGACTTTGTTGATATCACCACGCTGGTGACGCCTGGCAATAGCCCCGATACCTATGATCCCACGCCTCGTCAGGTTGCAGCACTGTCCAGCGTGCCGCTCTACCTTGCGATTGGCGTGCCGTTCGAGCAGGTATGGTTGCCGCGCCTTGAGCAGAACCAACCTGAAATGCAGGTCGTACATCTCGAGGCAGGTCTCAAGACACGCTTCTTCGGTGCGGGCGAGGCTCACCACCATGATGACCACGCCAATCATGATGAGCACGAAGATCACGCCGATCATGACGAGCACGAAGATCATACCAATCATGATGAGCACGAAGATCACGAGGCACACGCGGCACACGCGGGTCACGATGATCATGGGGAAGACCAGGGTGAAGCTGATCCTCACCTATGGCTGGATCCGGAGCGCATGATGAAGATGATCGAGCGCACGTCAGATGTCCTGGAAGCCCATATTCCAGAGCATGCCAGCGATATTCAGGCCAATGAGCAGCAATTGCTGGCATCCCTTGATGCGCTCGACAGCGAAATCAGTCAGCAGCTCGCTCCGTATCAAGGGCGTAATTTCATGATCTTCCACCCAAGCTTTGGCTACTTCTCTGATCGTTATCAGCTAGTGCAGCATGCTATCGAGACTAGTGGTCGTGAGCCGACACCACGTGAGATGGCGCAGGTGATAGCGCGGGCGAAAAGCGAAAAGATCGGCACCATCTTCGTGTCAGGTCAATTCTCCCAAACTGCTGCCAAGCGTATCGCTAGTTCATTGAATGCCAAGGTTGCTGTGCTAGACCCATTGGCCGAAGACTATCCCGAGAATCTGCGTCAGGCTTCCATAGCATTGCGCAAAGGCTTCGAGCTGACTGATAGTCAGTAATTGAGACGATGGCCGATTAGAGAATTGATCGGATAATTATCGCGCTGGCCACGCAATGTTTGTGGTTAGCCATCTGTTACACCAGACAGGCGGGCGCGTAAGCGTCCGCCTGTGCATTGATCTGAGGTTACCCTCTTCATGGCCATCCCCTCCTCCGCCCGCGTGATTAAGGCGGACAGTCAGTCGGATATTCCGGTGACAGGTCGTAGCGTAGGGCCGGTATTCCGCCCAGTGCCTCCCGATGTGCCCGATGCCATTGATATTCGCGGCGTGACCTTTCGCTATGGCGAACAGGTCATTCTTGATAGCGTCGATTTTCAGGTGGGTGCGCGTGAAATCGTCGGGCTCATTGGTCCTAACGGTGGTGGAAAAAGCACGTTGCTGAAGCTGGTGCTGGGCTTGTTGAAGCCAGTGTCAGGATGCGTGCAGGTGCTAGGTAAATCGCCTAGTGCTGCCGCGCGCCATATCGGCTATGTGCCGCAGTTCGCCAATTTCGTGAAGCGCTTTCCCATTCGCGTCGAAGATGTCGTGTTGATGGGCCGTCAGGGGCGTTCACGCCACTGGGGCCCTTGGCCGCGTGCTGATCGTGAAGCGATCGAAGCCGTACTTGAGGAAGTCGACATCAGTCATCTGCGTCGTCGGCATATCGATGCACTGTCCGGCGGACAGTTACAGCGTGTACTGATTGCGCGTGCGCTTGCCGCTGAGCCGCGCCTTTTGTTGCTGGACGAGCCAACGGCAAGTGTCGATAGTGACGGCGAGCGCTCTCTTTTCGAGTTGTTTCATCGCCTGGCCAATCGCATGAGCGTGGTCGTGATCAGCCACGATCTCGGCTTTATCAGTGATTATGTCGATCGCGTCGCCTGTCTCAATCGTCAGATGGTTATTCATGATACCGAGGCGCTGACCGCTGATTCCATTGAGAAGCTCTATGGTGACCACGTCCACATGATTCACCATCATCACTGAGCAGCGTCATTCACCTTTCATTTTATCCATGGCTCATTCTCGCGAGCTCAAGGCCCGATTCGCATGAACTTCATTACCGCTCTGGGCAGTCAGGACTTCCTGCAAAATGCCCTGTTCACCGGACTATTGGCCAGTATCGCGGCCGGATTGGTCGGGCCCTATGTCGTGGTGCGTCGTATCGGCTATCTTGCCGGCGGCATTGCACACACGGTACTCGCCGGCATGGGTATCGCCTACTTTCTCGGCGCCAACCCATTGATGGGTGCCTTCGTCAGCGCCATTCTCGCTGCGCTCCTGATCGGCTACATCAGCCTCAAGGGCTTTGATCAGGAAGACACCGTCATTGGTGCGCTGTGGGCGATAGGCATGGCGACTGGCATACTCTTCATCAGTCAAACGCCGGGCTACAAGGTTGATCTGATGAGCTATCTGTTCGGCAATCTGTTGCTGGTACCAGCAGAAGCCATCAGCATGCTGGCCTGGGTGGTCGGAGGGCTTGCGCTGGTATTGCTGGTTGTACACCGGCCGCTCACCGCCGTCATTTTCGATGAAGAATTCGCGCGTCTGCGCGGGGTGCCGGTCAAGTCGCTCTATTTATTGCTGCTGGTACTGGTCGCCATTACCGTCGTGCTGCTATTGCAGGCCGTCGGTCTGATCATGGTACTGGCACTGTTATCATTACCTGCTGCCTTGGCGGGCCATCATGCTCGTTCACTGGGCATGATGATCGTGGTCGCAAGTCTGGCGGCGATGGCGTTCACGACTGGCGGTCTGGCGATTTCATGGCAGTTCGATCTGCCTGCTGGCGCCACTATCGTGCTGGTCGCGGGCATCGCCTATCTGGTATCACTGGTCTGGCGCAGTACGCGCGGCCAGCGTCGATAATCGATCTGCCCTGTCTTTATCTATTACCTAACTACTGCAAGGACCTTTCCGGATGGCACAGGATGGACTGCTGAAATCGCTGGAAAATGCAGACGTCGGCGAAAAGCTCGCGCTGGATACGTTGCTCAGTGCCCTGCCCTGGAATGCGGATGGCCTGATCCCCGCCATTGCTCAGCAGCATGACAGCGGTGAAGTCCTGATGATGGCATGGATGAATGCAGAGGCATTGCACGAAACGCTGACCAGTGGTCGCGTCTGCTATTTCTCGCGTTCGCGCAGCAAGCTATGGCGCAAGGGGGAAAGCTCGGGACAGCAACAGCTGCTGGTGAGCACACATCTTGATTGCGATGGCGATACCTTGCTGGTCAAGGTCGATCAGACTGGCCCTGCCTGCCACACCGGCCGCAAGAGCTGCTTCTACTGGCAGTTGGATGCCGAGGGCGCCACGATTACCGATGCTCCGCTGATCGATCCCGCAGATCTGTATGGTAAGTGAATCATATGGCTAGCCCTGATCCTCAACACCCGCTACGGCGCCGACTGGCCAGTGCAATGTCTGCTGTACTGGTCGGCATGTTGCGCGGCTATCAGCTGATCATCAGCCCTTTGCTGGGTCCGCGATGCCGTTTCTATCCCAGTTGCTCAAGTTATGGGCTAGAGGCCATCAAGGTGCATGGCCCTTTGAAAGGTTGCTGGCTGACCCTCAAGCGATTATCGCGCTGTCATCCATTAGGTGGGTCCGGCGGCGTTGATCTGGTGCCTCCACGCAGCGGCTCGGTGTCGGCAAGCTCCGAACGCTCCTGTATTGATCATTCTTGTGCTGATCGTCGTGATGGTACTCCTGTGTTGCGCGATACCTCCTCCGAAAATGATGTGTCATAGCCGCTGCGTATCACCAAGCCGTCATTCAGTAGTGTCGAGTCCCTCATGGCCAATAGATGCCACTACGCAGGTGAAGTGAATTTGTGATAATCTACACATGTGTAGATTATTAGCTTCAGGAGGCTCCCCATGTCCACCGCTACCGCCATTGATCGTGTTTCCCCTACTAACCCCAATGTAGGCCGAGTGGCACTCAAGTCCTTCTTCAATATCATGGAGAAGTGGCAATGTAGTGCTGCCGATCAGCGAGTGCTGTTGGGGGGGATCGGCACAACGACCTTCCATAAATATCGCAAGCTACCGGAAGTACGTCTGCCCAATGACACCTTGGAGCGTATCTCCTATGTGATGGGGATTCACAAGGCGCTACGGATCCTGTTCAGCAATACGCCAGAAATGGCCCATGAATGGGTGCGCCGTGCTAACCGTGCTGCGCCCTTCAATGGTCGTAGTGCGTTGGATTACATGCTGGCTGGCCAAGTGGTGTCACTGGCGGATACCCGCCGTTATCTCGATGGTGTGCGCGGATGAAGTCCTCCATGGTAAGCACGCCACCACCGCTTACCTTGCCACAATGGCAAAGCGCTTGGCGTGTAATCTCGAGTGCTTTCCCGCCTATCTCGGTTTTTGAGGACATCCTCGAGCCTGAGGAGTTGGAGATGGCATTCGTCATCGAAGCCATGACCAACGATCGCCTGCGTGAAGAGGCAGGAGAACTTTCGCGTGTTGCCTCAGAAGACCGTATCAGTGGGCCTGGCTCGACGCCGGTAATGGCAGCCTTTACGCATATCGGTCGTGCATCACGCTTTACTGATGGCAGCTTTGGCGTCTATTACTGCGCCAGTACGCTGGATACGGCGATTGCGGAAACACGCTTTCATATGGCGCGCTTTCTGAGTGATACCACGCAACCGAGTCAGGAAATGACCATGCGTAGTTATGTAAATCAGGTCACTCAAGTATTACATGATATTCGTCAGGGATATGACGCGTTGTGCCTCGCCGATATGAATAGCTATCCGACTGGGCAGGCATTTGCCGCACAGTTGCGAGAAAGCGGTAGCTGGGGGTTGCTGTATCCGAGCGTACGCAATGCCAGTATCGATCAGGAGGCTGAATGTGCTGCCATTCTGCGCCCGCCGGCGGTCAGCATTCCCATCCAGGGGCCACACCTGCGCTATGTATGGGATGGCCAGCATCAGGCCATGACCCATGTCTTGGAGGTCAAGGAGCATCGTTGACGCTGAGGAGCGTGGAAAGAGATTCTCTTATCGTTTGCTCAAGTCAAAAAAACGCCCGTGATCACCGACCCTTTTCAAGGTTAGTGATCGCGGGCGTTTTGATCATGAATCTAGTCGTGGTTCAACAATCAACCATTACGCCTTGGCATGCAGTTCTGCGACACCATAGATGCGCTTGAGCATGGCGTGTAATCCATTGGAGCGCGTCGGCGACAAGTGCTTGTCCAGACCAAGCTCCGCGAGGAAAGTCGGCTGAGTTGCGACAATTTCTTGTGGTGTGCGGTCATTGTAGATACGCATCACCACCGCAATCAGGCCGGCGACGATGGCTGCGTCAGAAGTGGCTTGGAAGTGTAGACGTTGCTCACTTCCCTCGCCTTTTACCTCAGGATGAATCCAGACATTGGACTGACAGCCGTCAATCTTGGTGTGCGGCCCCTTCAGTTCTTCCGGATAAACCGGCAGTGCCTTGCCCATGTCGATGATGTACTGATAGCGGTCCATCCAGTTGTCGAAAAAGCTGAATTCCTCGACCAGTTCCGCTTGCGCCTGCTGGGCCTCGCTCATGCTGACTCCATCTTGTCTGGTGATGCGGATAACGCACGGTACGTAACGTGTAATCATCCCATGATAACGCGCCAATTCGCGTGGCGCACGGCGCTTAGATGTCGTGATCATCAGTCGCTTGCGAACGTGCCCCTAATGAATGCCGCGCCATCTGCTCCTGCCATTCCGAATCTTCGGCATGCAGATAGCGAGATGTCGTATCAAGGCGTGAATGCCGTGCGGAGCGTGATAAAAAGCGCAGCTCCACGCCCGCTTGCGCCTGATGGGTAATGGCGGTGTGGCGCAACCAGTGCGGACTGGCCTTCTCGAGGCTACGCGCCATCAGCTCGCTGGCATCGCCGGGCTGCTCGGCGCGTGCCCGCATGTCTCCAGCTGCTTGGGCAAACGTCTGCTTGATCAATCGATAGAGCTGGTTATCCCCTAATGGAGTCGTGCCATCCAGGCGTGGTATCAGTGGCATGCGCTCATCATCTGCCAATGCCTGCGGTTGATCACTCATGCCACGAACGCGACGCCAGCGACTCAAGGCCTCAAGCATCGGTGGCGGCAGGGGAATTTCGGCCAGCTTGGCGCCTTTGCCAATGACACGCCACCACCACTGCCCTTCTCGCAGTGATATATCACCCATGCGCGCCGCTGCCATCTCGGCAATACGAGGCGCCATGAGGTAGGCGAATGCAAACAGAAAGCGCTGACGCTCTGCCACGAAATGTTGGCGGCGCTCCATGATTGATGCGGCTGTACTATCACCGCTTGGCTGTATCGCTGAGGCCATGCATTGCTGCTCGATACGCTCCCACAGCCAGTCCCAGAGTGGCCGCTCCAGGTAACGCTCAACGTGCTGAGTGCGATTGTCCAGACGACGTTTATCACGCATCAGGCGGAAAGGGTTGCGACTCAGATAACCTGCCTCGACCAACCAGCTATACAGCCCCTGAAGAATTACCAGGCTCTGTCGTCGGCTCGCTGGCGCCAACGGCCCTCGAAAGGGACGCCATTCGGGATGTTTTCGGGCGCGCACGCTGCCAATCCAGCGCTGTGCAGGACGTGGGTCTGCCAGAAAGGATTCAAATTGTTCCAGTCGCGCGCGATCCAGACTCGATAACGTCGCTTCTCGGCCCAGCTCGCCCTCCGCCTTCAGCCATAACAGCAGACGCTCTGCTTCCTTGCGGTACGCGCGCAGTGTTTGCGCGCTGTGGAGGTATTCGGCAAGCCAGGCAGCCACCGCTTCTATATCTGTACGCGCCCGAATTAGCGTGGGCTGAGATGATGCCGAGCGCGCGCTCGTGGCTTCCGTTTTCTGTAGCTCGCCTTCGAGATGATTTATCAGCGTGTTGATACCACCAGCTCCACTGTTATCTGCTGCTTCATACACCATATGGGTGGCGATTCCTGTAGTTGAAGCTCATATCGAGGCGTGTAGACCCTTGTTTTCAGGCAATAAGAGCCCCTTTCGCCTACCGCGTGCTATCCCTGTGTTTATTGTGCTGTTGTACTCATAATTATTCAAGATAAGGCGCGTAATCATGAATTTATATTCGCTTTCGTATCGTAAATTACATATTACGTATAACGTAATTATCTTTATCCTGCACCATCAACACGGTATGATTGACTCAAGCGGCAACGCCATCTGGTCATTGGTCGTCCTGGGGAATGCATAAAGTAGCCTCATGGCGCGATATCGCACGATTCTGGTGCTATTAAGGTGGTAGTCGACATCGCTTCATGGCGTAATGGCCGTTAAGCATTTACTTCAGAATATGGACGGAGATTCCCATGGCGCGCACTGGCGTCCAGTACGAGGATGTACAACGAGCCATCGAGTCACTGATGGCGCGGGGCGAAGCCCCAAGCGTGCAGAAAATTCGTGAGGTGCTCGGCACGGGCAGCTTCACTACCATCAGCGATCATTTACGCGAGTGGCGTCAGCGACGTGCGGAAAAGCGTGATGAGCCCTTGAGTCAGGCAATGCCGGATAGCTTGACCGAGACACTCGCGGTGGTGTGGAAGGAAGCTCAAGGTCTGGCAAATGAGAGCCTTGTCCACTACCGACATGAAGCGGACAAGCAGACGAGTGCTGCCCGCGAATCTGAGGCCCAATCGCAGCGCCGCGCGGAAGATGCTGAGCAGCGACTGAGTGCTTTATCGGAGCAACTGGCGCAGGTGCAGGCGCGGCTTGAAGAACGAGTACAAGCACTTGCAACCCTGACTCACGAGCGGGAGCACTGGCAGCAACACCAGGAAAAGTTAGAAAAGCGTCTGACGCTGGCGCAGGAAGATGCCACAGCGCTGGAACGCTCGCGTGAGCACGATAACGAGCGACATCAGCAGGCGCTGCAAGATCAGGATGTTGAATGGAAAGAACGACTGGTGCAGGAAGAGTCGCGCCATGAGGCGAGTGAGACGCGCTTGATGAAGATGCTCGATGATGCACGCCTCGAGAAGCATGAACTCGACAAGCAGCATCGTCGTCGCCAAGAACAGCTCGAGAAACGCATCGAGCGTCTTGATGCTCAGACGGCAGAGCAGCGTAAGTTGCTGCAGGAAGAAGAGCGTCGCCGCTTTGAAGAGGCGACGTTGCGCCAGCAGCGTGATTCAGAGCTCAAGAGCTTGCGGGCGCAACTAGAGCACTCAACTGCGGAGCAGTCGCGCGTCGAGGCCCAGTTGGTACAGGTCAATCACGAAAATCGCATGCTGCAGGAACGCCTATCGCACGCACCATTGCCGCCATTCGTTTGCTGAGCAGCCCCCTTTCAGCATCATGATTCATGAAGCTCCAGGCGTGCCCGCTACTGGTGGGATAAAGCAAGACGCCGCCCTTATGGGCGGCGTCTTGCTGATTCTCATTGGGCAAAAGATGATCTCTTGCTCGCTAAAGCAGCTCTTCTGCCACTAGTGCCAAACGCGAGCGTTCAACACATTTTAGCGTGACGTGTCCCGCATGTGGCCAGTTGGCGAAGCGTTGCACTGCTACCGCAAGACCACAGGTGTTGGCTGTCAGATACGGTGTGTCGATCTGTCCAACATTCCCCAGCAATACCACCTTGGTATTTGCTCCCGCTCGCGTCAGCAGCCCTTTAAGCTGCTTGGGCGTCAGGTTTTGCGCTTCATCAATGATCAGGAAGGTATCGCTCAGGGTACGTCCGCGCATGAAAGACGGTGAGCGAATCTGCACGCGATTACCGATCCACGCCCGTGTTGCCTCTTCGCTCCATGCACTGGTGCCTTCACCCTCCTTACGCAGCAAGTTGTCCATGTTGTCGTGGAAGGCCCCCATCCAGGGCGACATCTTCTCTTCCTCTGTGCCGGGCAGAAAGCCTATTTCTTCGCCCATCGCAATCGGCGCGCGAGTGAAGATGATGCGCTCGAAGCGTTTTTTCTCGAGTGTCTGCTCAAAGGCTGCTGCAAGGGTCATGTAAGTCTTGCCTGTGCCTGCGCTACCGGCGATCGACACCATGTCGATGCTTTCATCCATCAGTAGATTAAGGGCGAAGTTCTGACGGCTGTCATGAGCATTGACACCCCAGGCACTCCGTTCATTACGGTAATTCTGCAGGACCTCGAGCGTGGCATGATCATGCCCCAGCTCACGCACGATAGCCTCGAAGCTTGCCCCGACATCACAGTCGGCAATCAGCATGCCGGGATACCAGTCGCTCGGCATCTGCCCAGAGAGTTGGTAGAAAGTACGATGATGTTCGCGTGTCACAGTGACATCAAATTTGAGATCATCCCAGACACCTTGACCGTCAGGCCCAGCTTCATGATAGAGCTTGACCCCCTCGATCATGGCATCACTGTCGGTGAAGGCTCTATCGGTCAGATAGTCTTCTACCGCCATGCCCAGCGCAGCAGCCTTGATACGGAGATTGATATCCTTTGTCACTAGGATGACTGAGATACCCTGGCTACGTGCCACCAGGCTTTGAGTTTCTGCAAGAATACGATTATCAGCGCAGGCGTCGCTTTGATCGACAGTCCCAGAGAGAAAGTGAAGATGACCGGAGCCGCTCAGTGTTCCTGGCAGCGGGATGCCGCGCAGGATTTCCTGAGGGGTGATGTCGGCAGTGAGATCAGACAAGGTACGACTGATTTGACGAGCAGTGTGGGCGATCTCCTTATTGCCATTTTTGTGCTTATCCAGCTCCTCAAGGACAGTCATCGGAATGACGACATCGTGCTCGTCAAACTGGAAAATGGCCGAGGGATCGTGAATCAGCACATTGGTATCGAGGACATACAGGCGGTGGGACTGCTTCTCGACTCTTACCATTGGCGACGTGCCTTCCGTTGGAGTGTGCCCTTTGAAACTAGCATGCTGAATATGTCGATTGTGTTTCAAATCACTCGCCAATTTCACGCTGAGACTAATGACAGGTCACGCAACGCAAGCGCATACTTTGTCTCCGCTAACGGCCTGCAGTACTTTCTTCATCGATCATGGCCCCGCCATCCAGATGCCATAAAAAAGCCGCCCCGGCATGCCGGGGCGGCTTTTTGTCATGAACTGCTTGACGGTTTATACCACAGGGTCAAATACCCTATCAGGCGGCAATCGCCTCGCGGCGACGGCGCCTTACCTGTAGCCAACCAATCAACCACAACAGTGCGATGGCAGGCAGCATGGCAATTTCTTTTGGCGGACGTTCAGCCGTCTGTTCAATATCATCAATGGTGAAGTCGAAATCGATACCGGCCTGCTGGGCCACACTACCGTATTCAACCATGCTCACCACGACCTTCTCGTCACTGATATCCAGCGTCAGACCCACATCACTCAGACGTGCCTCGCCTCCTTCGGCATCAGTCACCGGCAACAGCATGGTTCTGGAGACACTGTCACCATCCAGGTTGGTTCCGGAGACATGGATGCGAAGATCAGAATTGGCGGGTGCCTCAGCCATTATCGTTTCGATCTGCTGCGGTGGAATCAGCGTGACTGGCGAGTAAATCATGTCCCACCAATACCCCGGGCGGAACAGCGTGAAGGTGATCAACAACATGGCCACCGTTTCATACCAGCGGGTACGGGTCAGCCAGTAGCCTTGCGTCGCGGCCGCGAAGACCAGCATCGCTCCCACTGCCGAAGCCACGGTGATCGCAAGATGCCAGTAGCTATCAATATTCATCAACAACAGATTGGTGTTAAAGATGAACATGAACGGCAGAATTGCGGTACGAATGTCGTAGGTAAAGCCCTGGATACCGGTCTTGATAGGGTCCGACTTGGCAATTGCGGCGGCCGCAAAGGCCGCTAACCCCACCGGTGGCGTATCATCCGCCAATATCCCGAAGTAGAACACGAACAGATGGACCGCGATCAACGGCACGATCAGGCCATTTTCTGCGCCTAAATTGACGATAACCGGCGCCATCAGCGTCGAGACCACGATGTAGTTAGCCGTGGTCGGCAGTCCCATACCCAATATCAGGCTGATAACGGCGGTAAAAATCAGGATCAGGATCAGGTTGCCTGCCGAGATGAACTCGACGAAGGCGGTCATCTTCAGGCCAAGGCCCGTCAATGTCACGGTTCCTACGACAATACCCGCCGCAGCAGTGGCAACGCCGATACCGATCATGTTCTTGGCGCCAATCACCAAGCCATGAAAGAGATCTTCCCCGCCCAATTGTACCGCAGCTGGGACATTACCTTCCTTGCGGAAAATGGCGACCAGCGGACGCTGTGTGACGGTGATGAAGATCATGAACAGGACGGCCCAGAAGGCAGATAGTCCTGGAGACATGCGTTCGACAGTCAGGCACCAGACCAGCACGACAACAGGCAGCAGGAAGTAGAGACCTACCTTGACGGTCGGGCCGACAGGCGGCAGCTCATCGATGTCGCCATGATCCAGCTCAGGGAAACGAGCAGAGTAAGCAATCAATCCTACGTAGGCAGCCAGCAGCAGTGGCAACACGATATAGACAGCGCTATCACCGGCCATCGTCTTGATCCAGCCAATACCGTAGTACACCACCAGTGTCAGGATGCTCATGCCGATAAAGACGGTCAGGAAGGTAAACAGTGTCGCGATCAGGCTGGTCTTGTGAGTCCGCTTCAGCCCTTCCATACCCGCCTTGCAGGCTTCGAGATGAACGATGTAGATCAGGGCAATATAGGAAATCAGCGCTGGCAGTAGTGCATGACGAATGACGTCAAGATACGGAATGCCGACATATTCGACCATCAAGAAAGCGGCAGCACCCATGATAGGGGGAGTCAGCTGCCCGTTGGTCGACGCTGCCACTTCCACGGCAGCGGCTTTGCTTGCAGGGAAGCCCACTTTCTTCATCAGCGGGATGGTAAAGGTACCCGTTGTCACCACGTTGGCAATTGATGACCCGGAGATGATGCCGGAAAGTCCAGAAGCAACCACGGCTGCCTTGGCTGGCCCGCCACGCATATGGCCCAGCATCGAGAAGGCCATGCGGATGAAGTAGTTACCGGCACCAGCACGCTCAAGCAAGGCGCCAAATAGAACAAACAGGAAAACAAAATCTGTGGATACGCCTAGCGCAACCCCAAAGACCCCTTCCGTCGTTAACCACTGATGCCCTAGCAGCTTGTTAAGACTAGCGCCGGCATGCGCAATGACATCCGGCATGTAAGCGCCGAACAGGCTGTACAGCAGGAAGACGCTGGCAACGACTGCCAGTGGTGGCCCGAGCGCACGTCGTGTTGCTTCCAGCAGCAACGTCAGACCGATGCCCGAGAACACCAGATCTACCGTGGTATAAGCGCCAGCACGCCGTGCCAGCTCATCACTGAATATCAGGACATAGGCAACGCCAGCCACTGCGAAGATCGCCAGCGCCCAATCATATAGCGGGATACGGTTGGCCGGTGCACCCTTGTAAGCAGGATAGGCAACGAACGCCAATGAGATGGCAAAGCAAAGGTGCACGGCACGCGCGGTGTCGGAGTTCAGCAAGGACAATGGTGATGCGTGATACAGCTGGAACAATGACCATGCCAGGGGCACAAGCCACATGAAGTGGCGTCCGAAACCAGTGGGATGACGCCCACCGGTTTCCGACTCCAGCATTTCCAGCACTTCAGCATCATGGTCCGTCTTGGCGCCAGGCGCCTCAGACGTTGCTGCAGTTTGAGTTTTGGTCATTTTATGTGATCCGATCTACGCGAGTCAGGCGATGGTCGGCAATGTCATCTGGAGGTCATGCGTACAAGCCGCGCGACACGGTTCAATACAGGAGTGACATTGCCTAACCACATGCTTATCAAGCTGGTTACATCTTCAGTATGTCCGGCTTGACAGATGTTTCCATTAATTGGCTGAAATCAGGCTTCTTTCCCCTGCTCAAGCCTCGGGCATGGCCCGATCATGCACGGCGACAAACTCTGTCGTCCGCATGCACAGGGACCGCAACGAGTGCGGTCCCTGTGATGAAGCTCAATCAGGCGTGTTGAGTGCTGAGATCAGCAAGTGCATCACTCGCTCAGCAGCCCAGCTTCCTTATAGTATTGCTTGGCGCCATCGTGCAGCGGAGCAGTCAGAGATGCGCTGACCATCTCTTCTTTCTTCAGAACCTGGAAGGCCGGGTGTAGACGCTGGAACTGATCAAAGTTGTCGAACACTGCCTTGACGACTTCGTAAGCCACGCGATCTTCGACAGCAGCGCTGGAGACAATGGTAGCGCGCACACCGAAGGTGGTGACGTCATCATCGTTACCGCGGTACATGCCGCCCGGGATGGTGGCGACGGAGAAGTAGGGCTTCTCTGCTACCAGCTTGTCGACCGCAGCACCGGTGACATTGACGATGTTCGCGTCACAGGTCGTTGTCGCTTCCTTGATAGAACCGGACGGATGGCCGACGACATAGACATAGCCATCTATCTTGTTGTCGCACAGAGCAGAAGACATCTCGGATGCCTTCAGTTCAGACGCCACTGAATAGATGCTGGTGTCCTTGTCTTGAGAAGACAGCAAGGTGTCGATGGTGGAACGCTGGCCTGAACCCGGGTTGCCGATGTTCATGCGCTTGCCTTCCAGCTGATCGAACTCGGTCACACCGCTGTCCTTGCGAGCTACGACAGTGAACGGTTCCGGGTGTAGCGAGAACAGAGAGCGCAGATCTTTGTTAGGACCGAAATCAGCAAAGTCACCCTCGCCTTCGTAGGCATTGTAATGCGCGTCAGACTGGGCAACGCCCATGTCCAGTTCGCCGGTACGGATGCTGTTCAAGTTGTAGCCGGAGCCACCGGTAGACTCGACGCTACAACGAATGCCGTGTTCCGCTTTGCCACGATTGACCAGACGGCAGATCGCGCCACCGGCCGGATAGTAAACGCCTGTTACACCGCCGGTGCCAATGGTGACGAAGGTCTGTTCAGCGGCATTTGCGCCTCCAGCGATCCCCATCAGGCCAAGACCTGCGGCCGCGACCGCTACTGTCAACGACTTCTTGATCATGGTCATGTTGTAACTCCCTTTGCTGGCTTGTTATTGGTCTTACTGTCTTGCACCTGGCACGAAATCCGTACCTGCTTGCTCATGCAGCGGTAAAAATGGCTGAGAAGCGGTTACTTACCTAGGACAAGGTTGATATTTCAGTAACTTGAGGTGCATGACGCTAGGTGCAGACTAGCATAGCTGATCTCTCTGGTACGGGCCTGAAATGCTTTATGCTACGAAAGATGTATGTGCTGGCAGAAACATGTGAGAAGGCTACTTCCACAGTGTATCGGCGTAATAGAAAACTTCGCTTTATTTGCCTTATTCATTCGTACGTCATGTGGTGATTCGTGATTTAAGCTTGCTTGCAAGAGGGAGTCACGTTACTTACAAGTCCCACTGAATAGAGGCACAAAAAAGCGCCTCCCGACATCGTCGTGAGGCGCTTTTTGTAACTTCATGTGAGGCTGTCTCGAGCGTTAGCTCCGTCTCAAGACGGTCATTTAACTCACCATGCGTCGCGTCGTCATCAGGTGCGTGTGACGCTACGCATGGTGACGAACTCTTCCGCTGCTGTCGGATGAATGCCGACCGTCAGGTCAAACTGAGTCTTGGTCAGCCCTGCGCGCACCGCGATACCGATGCCCTGCATTATTTCACCAGCCTCGTCTCCGACCATATGAACGCCAACAACCTTGTCGGTTGCATCGTCTACGATCAGCTTCATCAGGCTACGCTCGTCGCTGCCTGACAGGGTGTGCTTGAGCGGGCGGAAGTCAGCGGTATAGACGCGAATGCTGTCGAAGGTGGTGCGTGCCTCTTCCTCGCTCAATCCAACGGTACCGATGTTGGGGTGGCAGAACACCGCGGTAGCGATAGTGGTGTAATCCAGACCACCGACAACACCATCACCAAAGTGCGCGCGCACCAGATGCATGGCTTCTTCCAAGGCGACCGGTGTCAATTCTGGCCCACCGATGATGTCGCCCAGCGCCAGGATGGACGGCGTTGTCGTTTCGAAGCGTTCGTTGACGCGCACGGTGCCATCGACATTCAGGGCCACATCGACATTTTCAAGGCCAAGACCATCGATATTCGGTTTGCGACCGGTCGCGGCCAGAATGCAGTCCACTTCAAGCTGAGTGCCGTCATTGAGTAGCACGTGATAGACATCACCTTGCTTGTCGATGGACGTGACCGTGGTATTGAAGTGCAGGTTGACGCCCTTCTTGGCCATCTCGTCACGCGTGAATTCACGCACTTCGTTGTCAAAGCCACGCAGGAACAGGTCGCCGCGATAGCTGAGATGAGTCTCGGAGCCCAGGCCATTGAAGATGCTGGCGAACTCAACAGAGATATAGCCTCCGCCAATGACGAAGAAACGCTTGGGGAAGCTTTCCAGATCGAAGATGCGATTAGAGTCTAGTGCATGTTCGCGGCCAGGGAAGTCTGGCAGAAACGGCCAGCCACCCGTCGCGATCAGAATCTTGGCGGCGGTGTGCTGCTCGCCATTGACGACTACAGTGTGGGCATCCGCAATGGTGGCACGTCCTTCAATCAGCGTGGTGCCGGAATTGTTGAGCATGTTGCGGTAAATGCCGTTGAGGCGTGAAATTTCGGCAGTCTTGCGATCCCGCAACGTCGCCCAATCAAAGCGCGGTGCTTCGTCGAGATTCCAGCCAAAACCAGCACTGTCCTTGAAGCTGTCATGATAGTGCGCAGCGTAGGAATAGAGCTTCTTCGGTACACAACCCACGTTGACGCAGGTGCCGCCAAGATAACGGTCTTCTGCGACAGCGACGCGCGCGCCGGTGGCAGCAGCGGTACGCGCAGCGCGAACGCCACCGGAACCGGCGCCAATGACGAATAAATCGAAGTCAAAGCTGCCTGTAGCTGGCTGAGTAGTCTTATCGGACACGGGAATCTCCTTGGTAAATTGCCGACATGGTATCAGGACTCCAGCGCCCTCGGGAGTCCCGTGGCCGGGGTAACTGTTACTCGCCCTTGACGCCGCAGGTTGACCCTATGGGTCATCGCACGGTAAAAACACTAGAGGAGCATGTTAGACAAAAGTTACAACATGCCATTAAAAGTGGCTGTTTGCCTCGCTCTGCGCAGCTTCAATCGGCGCTACGAACAAAGAGCCTCTGTACAAGACTGTTCCCCTGCCCCGTCATCCTGAAAAAAGTGGTCTCTCTGCCATGAGCAATATCGAAAAACTGCTGGAGCAAAACAAGGTCTGGGCTGAGTCCATGACCGAGCGTGACCCCGAGTTCTTCAAGCGCCTCTCTAATCAGCAGAATCCGGACTATTTATGGATTGGCTGCTCGGACTCCCGTGTACCCGCTAACCAGATCATCGACCTTCCGCCGGGTGAGGTCTTTGTTCATCGCAATGTCGCCAACCTGATTCACTACAATGACATGAATGCGCTGTCAGTGATTCAGTACGCCGTCGATGTCCTTAAGGTCGAGCACATCATGATCGTCGGCCATTACGGTTGCGGAGGCGTACGCGCCGCCATTACCGGCGGCGATAACGGCATCGTTGATTACTGGCTACACAGCGTGCGAGAACTCTACAACCTGCATTACGCTGAAATCATGGGGCTGCCACTGGGCGAGCGCGTCGATCGTATGTGCGAACTGAATGTCCGCTCTCAGGTTCAGAATCTCGCACGCACCAAGATCCTGCAGCGTGCTTGGGAACGTGGCCAGAAAATACAGGTTCATGGCTGGGTATATGGACTGTCTGATGGTCGAGTCAACAATCTGGACTGCACGATCAGCGATCTGTCACAGGTGCCGCACCTTTACCGCGTTGACCGCCTCGAACCGCTACCGCTCATTTCTGAATGAATGCACCTTTAGCATTGCGGAGTGTATAGCCATCTAGCATTCAAGAAACGCTCTACGTATAACGCCTCCTTTGTCGGGAGGCGTTATACGTTAAGGCTCCGGTAGGCCCTTACAGACCTAGACTTTGGGATAGGTTTTGGCGTTGCACCACATTGAATCAGCCAGAGAAGAATACGCCCATCAGCGCTGCATATTGAGCGGCCTAACGATATTTGTTCGCAAGACTCGATTAACTCCGCTCAGTGGTCTAACGAGCCTTCTGTGCATGCGCGCAACGCGCTTCCTTCGCCATTAATCGTGAACAATCGACGATAGCGCTTTCTTTTTAATAGGTGTATCTATCTGATAGTTAATGATTTATTGCTATTTAAAAGATCGTGGATGCTTGTCACCATCAAGATCATCCACATGATTCTTGGCTTCTGAAATACTGCCTGTGCTTCTGATGATCCCTTCGTTATTTTGCAAGATTTTCTCTTGTCGCTCAGCGCACCATCCTGGCTAGTGTTGCGTTTCTGTAGACAGGGCTATTCATGACCTGAATCCGGCTACTCAACATTTCGATTGTCTCGTTGCCAAGTGTCTCTCTACTGTTAGGGTGCATCTCCTGTCTTCACCCCGCCGCCATCTCTTGGTGCGGTAGATTCGAAGATAGCTACAAGAACAACCAAACAATACAAGCAAAGGGAAGCTCATGACCCGTCAGAATGCCTTCCAGTCCCTCTTCCAAAAGAAGACCCTGTGCGCGCTGATCGGCAGCGCCACACTGGCCATGACGGCTCCGGCCATGGCCGAAGATGTCACTCTGCGTATGGCCTACGACGCTGATCCGGTTACGCTCGATATTCACGAGCAGCTCTCCGGCGGGACCCTGCAGCTGTCGCACATGGTGTATGACCCGCTGATTCGCTGGAACAAGGAGCTTGGTTTCGATGGTCGCCTGGCCAAGAGCTGGGAGCGTGTTGACGACAACACCATGCGCTTCCATCTGCGCGAAGGCGTCAAGTTCCACTCCGGCAATGATTTCACCGCCAAGGATGTGGTCTGGACCGTGGAACGCCTGAAGAAGAGTGCCGACTTCAAAGCCATCTTCGCACCATTCAGTGAAGTGAAGGCCGTTGATGACTACACGGTAGAGCTTGTCACCGACAAGCCATTCCCGCTGGTCCTCAATGCTGCTACCTACATCTTCCCGATGGATAGCGAGTTCTATTCCGGTGACACTGACGACGGCCAGGCCAAGGATGAGATCGCCAAGGCGTCCAATACCTTTGCTTCACGCAATGTGTCCGGCACCGGTCCTTATGTGGTGACCGATCGTCAGCAAGGCGTTCGTATCACTTTCGATCGCTTTGAGGACTACTGGGATACCGAATCTCCAGGTAATGTCGATGAGATCGTGCTGACGCCGATCAAGGAAAATGCCACCCGTGTCGCGGCCCTGCTGTCTGGCGACATGGACTTCATTGCTCCTGTACCGCCGACGGATCTTGAACGCATTCGCAAGCAGGATGGCGTTCACCTCGTCGAGATGGGCGGTACTCGCATCATCACTTTCCAGATGAATCAGGAGCGTGTTGAGGCCTTCAAGGACAAGCGTGTCCGTCAGGCCGTCAACTACGCCATCAACCAGGAAGGTATCGCTCAGAAGCTGATGAAAGGCTTCGCGACACCTGCCGCCCAGATGTCACCAGATGGCTATCAGGGACATAACCCGGAGCTCAAGCCGCGTTATGACGTGGCCAAGGCCAAGGAGTTGATGAAAGAAGCGGGCTACGAAGACGGCTTCAAAATCACCATGACGGCGCCCAACAACCGTTATGTAAACGATGCCAAGATTGCTCAGGCGGTCGCTTCGATGCTGGCCAAGATAGGCATCCAGGTTGATCTCAAGACGTTGCCGAAAGCGCAGTATTGGCCGGAATTCGATGCACGCTCAGCTGACATGATGATGATCGGTTGGCACTCGGATACTGAAGATAGCGCCAACTTCTTCGAATTCCTGACTTACTGCCCGGATGCAGACAGTGGCGTCGGCCAGTACAACTCCGGCAATTACTGCAACCCGGACGTCGACAAGATGGTGAATGATGCCAATCTGGAGACTGACACCGAGAAGCGCGCCAAGATGCTGCAGGCTGCCGAGAAGGCAGTCTACGACGATGCCGGCTTTGTCCCGCTGCATTGGCAGAACCTGGCCTGGGGTGCACGTGATGGCATCGAGATCGAACCGGTGCTCAACGTGATGAACTTCCCGTACTTGGGTGACCTGGTCATCGAGCAGGACTGATCATTCACTACTGAAAGCGCGATCGGTAAATAGCTCCCGCCTGCCCCGGCGGGAGCTCATGTGCTGACTCTGGCTACCGATACCAGTCGTGGCCACCAAGTCAAAACGATAAATACCCTCCTTTGTGATCCGCCCGCCATTGCCTCTCCGCAATGGGTTGGGGAGCCTTTGCTCCTCGTTGGGCCAGGTGAGCAGGTGGAGTCCCTGACACTCTGCGCAATGTGGCTTGTTGCGCGCTGGAACGTGATGTTCACGAGGAAGGTGGCGATCCATGATTGCCTTTCTGATCAAACGCCTGATGCACGCCGTACTGGTCATGTTCGTGATCAGCATCATCAGCTTCGCCATCCAGGACAATCTGGGTGATCCGCTGCGCGAAATGACCGGCCAAGCCGTGTCTGAAGCCCAGCGTGAGGTCATGCGCGATGAAATGGGCCTCAACGACCCTTTCATCACCCAATATCTACGTTTTGCCGGCAATGCTCTTCAGGGGGATCTCGGCACCTCGTACTTCTACAAACAACCGGCCACCGAGGTGATTCTCAGGCACCTGCCGGCGACGCTGGAGCTGGTGATGGCCTCGAGCCTGATCATCATTTTGCTGTCAGCCCCTATTGGCGTATTTGCTGCCATTCGGCCGCGCAATTGGCTGTCACGCCTGTTCATGGGAACTTCCATCATCGGGATCTCAGTACCGGTCTTCCTGACTGCTATTCTGCTGATTCAGGTATTTGCCATTGGGGTAACAGTTGACTGGTTCCCCAGCGATACCCAGTGGGGCAGCATCCTCAATGGCATGCTATCGACCGATGGTGGCATGCCCTCCTACGGTCGTGGTGAGCTGACGCATGTAGCGGGGAGCTGGAGCAGCGGCTTCTTTACCGCCGATGGCTTGTGGCATTTGGTACTGCCGGCGATTTCACTGGCTTCCATCATGTTGCCACTCTTCATCCGACTGATTCGCGCCGAGATGATGGAGGTCCTGCAATCGGACTACATCAAGTTCGCACGTGCCAAGGGCCTTGGTCTTGGACGCATCTACTTCTTGCACGCACTGAAGAACACCATGTTGCCGGTGATCACCGTCGGTGGTGTGCAGATCGGCACCATGGTGGCCTATACCATCCTGACCGAGACCGTCTTCCAGTGGCCAGGCATGGGATTGATGTTCCTTGAAGCCATCACACGCTCTGACATTCCGCTGATCGTGGCCTACTTGATGATGGTCGGCGTGATCTTCGTCGTCACCAATACTCTCGTCGACCTGATTTACGGTCTGGTCAATCCCACCGTCAAGCTTGCGGGGAAACCAGCATGAGCCAGACGACTCCTTCTGCGGCTACGGCCAGCGCGACAACACCCAAGACCAACTCCATCGTTGTGCCAGGACGCTGGCAGCGCTTCCGCGAGTCCTATCTGATCTACAGTTTCAAGCGTGACTGGATGGCGCAGGTCTGCTTGTTGATCTTCGTGGCCATGGTGATAGGCGCCTTTCTGGCCCCGTTGATCGCGCCGGCGGATCCTTATGATCTCGCCACCATCGACATCATGAATTCTGAGCTGCCACCGGTATGGATGGAAGGTAGCGATCCTGACTTTCTGTTGGGGACTGACTCCCAGGGCCGCGATCTGCTCTCCACCATCCTCTACGGCACACGCGTTTCCCTGTTGATCGGCTTTGGGGCCGTCATTCTGCAAGCGCTATTGGGCGTCACCTTCGGGTTGCTAGCGGGCTATATGGGCGGGCGTGTCGATGCCTTCCTGATGCGCATGGCAGATATCCAGCTGTCCTTCTCGACACTGATGGTGGCCATTGTGGTCGGTGCCATCATCAAGGCGACATTCGGTGGCGCAGTGTTCTCGGACTACGCATTGGTGCTGCTGATACTGATCATCGGGCTGGCGGAGTGGCCGCAGTACGCGCGTACCGTGCGCGCCTCGGTACTGGCGGAGAAGAGCAAGGAATATGTCGATGCCGCTCGTGTGATGGGTTTCCGCTCACGCCGCATCATGTTCCGTCATATCCTGCCCAATACGCTGTCGCCTATCTTCGTTATTTCCACCGTGCAGATCGCCAACGCGATCATCTCGGAGGCAGCACTGTCCTTCCTCGGCCTCGGCATGCCGGAAACTCAGCCGTCACTGGGCTCGTTGATCAAGTCTGGCTTTGACTACCTACAGTCAGGTAGTTGGTGGATCACGCTGATTCCCGGTGGTGTGCTGATTTTGCTGGTACTGGTCATCAACCTGCTGGGCGACTGGCTGCGTGATGTCATGAACCCCCGTCTCTACAAGGGCTGAAGCCACGAGGAACGCTGAAATGGCATTACTTGAAGTCAATAACCTCGATGTTCGCTTCGCCATGCGAGGCGGCGAAGTCTGCGCCCTGCGCGACGTCAGTTTTTCTTTGGAGCGCGGTGAGCGCTTGGGAATTGTGGGTGAATCGGGTGCTGGCAAGTCAGTGGCTGCCTTCACCATCCTCAACTTGATCGCCAAGCCGGGCTACATTGCGGGTGGCGAGATCAAGTTCGATGGCGCTGTGCTCAACACAATGAAGCCCAAGGCGTTGCAGTCCATCCGCGGCAATCGGATCTCGATGATTTTCCAGGACCCGATGATGACACTCAATCCTGTGCTGACCATCGGCGCACAAATGATTGAGTGCCTGAAGGCTCACCGGCGCATTTCGACCAAGGATGCGCGCGCCATCGCCTTGCACAAACTCAATCAAGTCTTCATTCCGTCCCCGGAAAAGCGTCTTGATCAGTATCCGCATGAACTATCCGGCGGAATGCGCCAGCGCATCATCATCGCCATCGCACTGCTGCTGGACCCTGACATCATTGTCGCCGATGAGCCGACTACCGCGCTGGACGTGACGATTCAGGCTGAAATCATGGAGTTGCTACTGTTGCTGTGTGAAAAGCACAACGTGGGGCTGATCCTGATCACGCATGACCTTGGCGTTGTCAGTCAGGTCACTCAGCGCACGCTGGTGATGTATGCCGGACGCGTGATCGAGCAGGGGCCGACCCGCGAGATCATCAACGACGCTCAACATCCGTATACCCAGGGATTGATCAACGCCCTGCCCCAGATGGCGACGCCGGGTAGCCGCTTGAATCAGATTCGCGGTTCGATGCCAACACTGACCAAGATTCCGGCTGGCTGCGCCTTTAATCCGCGCTGCGACTTCGCCAGTGATATCTGTCTGCAAGAGGTGCCGAATTTTGTCGGCTCGGGTAACTGCAAAGTGGCGTGTCACATGGTGGATGCGATGGTCAAAGGTCAGCCCTGGACGCCAATCTTGACTGATAAACCCGTCACAAAGACAGTCCCTCTCCCGGAGGTGAACGCATGAGCCAGGCTATTCTCACTCCTGAGCAGAGACTCGCCACACACGACAGTGCGGCGCTTGGTGAAACATTGGTGGAAATCCGTGATCTCGAGAAGCGTTTTTCGCTGTCGGGTGACTTTCTGGAGCAACTGACCTTTGAAAAGGGTCGCCTGCGTCGCAAGCAGGAATACGTACATGCCATCAATGGTGTGACGCTTGACGTCAAGCGCGGTGAAGCACTGTGCGTGGTGGGGGAGTCCGGCTGCGGAAAGTCCACGGTAGCGCGCACCGTAATGGGGTTGCTCAAGCCCAGCGGTGGCGAGGTGTGCTTCGACGGTACTCGCATTGACAATATGCCGCCGCGTGATCTGCTGCCGTATCGCCGCCGCATGCAGATGATCTTTCAGAACCCTTACGCTTCGCTGAATCCCCGCATGACGATTCAGCAGACACTGGAAGAGCCGCTACGTTTCCATCAGCCAACACTCAATAATGGTGAAATTCGCGACAAGATCGAAGACGTCATGCGCTCAGTCGGGATCGACCCCGACTGGGGCAAGCGCTACGCTCACGAGTTCTCGGGCGGTCAGCGCCAGCGTATTTCGATTGCACGTGCACTGGCGGTAGATCCTGAGTTCATCGTTGCCGACGAGCCCATTTCCGCACTCGATGTGTCGATTCAAGCTCAGGTGCTTAACCTGATGATGGAAGCGCAAGAACAGCGTGATCTAACGTACCTGTTCATCACTCACGATCTGGCGGTGGTAGAACACTTTGGGACTCGAGTCGCCGTCATGTATCTAGGCACGCTGTGCGAGCTGGCGGATACCCGCTCACTCTTCGCCCGCCCACGCCATCCCTATACCCAAGCACTGATGTCAGCCATCCCACGCTTGAATGATGATAAGGCCAATCACATCCGCCTTGAAGGCGAGGTGCCGACGCCGGTCAATCTGCCGCCAGGCTGTGTATTCCATGGCCGCTGCCCACATGCCAATGATCGTTGTCGTATCGAGATTCCGCGCCTGATCACGACAGATACCGGTCAGGTGGCCTGTCATGCGGTAGAGGAAGGACGCATCGACTAAACGTGCCTCATGAACCGACGCAAAGCGATGTATGAGTGGGTTTGCATCTCGGACCCCGGGTAAGGCAACATCGTCACATTTCTGCCAATCTGACTAAATAGTCAGCTTCGGGCCTGTTCTGAGCGTATCAGTGACGTTCAAGATGGGCCCGAGCGTTAGTTGATAGCTGTATCCTGACATTGGGCGCGCGTTATCCGTAGAGATAGCCAGCCTGAGCTCCTGACAAAGCCTGTTTCCAGGCGTCGAGGCAACTTCTATACATGGAAATTCGCTGGCTGGAAGATTTCATCGTGCTGGCCAAGACCCGTCATTTCTCGCGGGCGGCCGAGGCGCAAAATGTCTCACAGCCCACCTTCTCCCGGCGGATAAAATTGCTGGAAGAAGATATGGGTACCACTCTTATCAATCGCCAGACCCTGCCCTTGTCGCTGACCCCTGCGGGTGACGAGTTTCTGCGTCTGTGTGAACAGATTACCGAGCGCGTGCGCACTACGCGTGAACGTTTGCAGGCGATGGCACAACAGCAGGCCAGCAAGATTTCCCTGGCAGCACCGCAGTCATTGATTTCACAGTTCCTGCCGCAGTGGCTTGATCAATATCAGCTACGTGACCAAGTACTGCCCTATCTACGTGCTACCGGTTGGCTGGCAGCGGATTACTTCCACGGCCTCGACCGGGGCGAATGTGATCTTGCCATGTGTTACTGGCCACAAGCCCGACTGGATCTCGGCTTCGAGCTGGAGCACTACCGCTACCTGATTCTGGGTGAAGAAGCTTTCCTCCCGGTCTGCGCGCCGCACAGCGATGGTGCGCCACGTTACGCGTTACCGGGCACGCGCCGCTCGCCTTTGCCGTTTATCAGCCCGCATCCACGCGCTGTAATCGCAGCCACACTCACGGCGCATCTTGCTCAGGTGCCGGTGCAAGCGCACTTGATTACCATGAATGAGAACATCCAGGCATCCAACATCAAGGAGTTGGTGCTGCAGGGCTATGGGATTGGCTGGCTGCCACTACGCCTGGCTGAGGCTGAGCTTGCCAGCGGCCAACTGGTGCGTGCCGGTGATGCCCGCTGGGATGTACCGATTCATATTCGTCTATATCGCCCACGTGAACCACGCCATGACAGCGTCAGTGAGCTATGGCAACACCTGGAAAGCTGCCTTGGCCCCGCGTCAATTGAGTAAGCCGTTATCCGGCGTCAACATCGACTCTATTATCGCCTGTGTTACGCGTTATCACCCCCTGTCAGCAGCCTGTCAGCTGTTGAACAGATCACGACCCGATGGGAATCAGCATGTCCGATATATATCTGAACGACCCCGTCCTCACGCATGCCGATGCGCAGCGTACTCATTTGACTGCGCTACAGCACCGTTATGAGTTAGCCATGCAACAGCATGCGCTGGATGCCATCGTGCTCCACAGCGGCAAACCAAAGCGCCATTTCGCTGATGATCAGGACGCCACCTTCAAATCACATGCGCATTTCCTGCATTGGGTACCGATGGCCGGACTGAGCGATAGCTGGCTGGTCATTCGCCCCGGTGAGCGTCCGTTGTTGTATCTCTATGCTCCGGATGATTTCTGGCATCTATCTCCGACATTGCCAACGCCAGAGGCGGCGCCGTGGTCTGAAGCCTTCGAGATTGTTCATCTACGCAAGCCGACGCTGCCAACACGCCCCAATGGCCGTATTGCGTTACTCGGCGAGATAGCGTTACTGCAGCCGGATGTCGTCGAAGCACTCAATGCTGAAGCCAATCCTGCCGCCCTACTGCGCCAGCTCGATGAAGGCCGTGTCTGCAAAAGTGAGTTCGAGGTCGCGTGCCTTGAGGAAGCCAGTCTGCGCGCAGCGCGGGGGCACCTGGCAGCACGTCGTCGCTTTATGGATGGCGGTGCCGAACTGGATATTCAGCTCGCCTACCTTGGTGCCTCGCGCCAGCGTGAATCTGATGTGCCCTATGGCAATATTGTCGGCCTGAATGAACATGCCGCCGTACTGCACTATCAGCACTACGCGCTTCAAACACCGGTAACTCGTCATAGTTTACTGGTCGATGCTGGTGCCAGCGTGCATGGCTACGCTTCGGACATCACCCGCAGCTGGGCTGGCGATGATGCATTGCCGATCTATCGTGCTTTGGTGGAGGGCGTCGATGCCCTGCAGAAACGTCTGATCGCGGCGCTTGCGCCTGGCGTCGACTACGTGGCACTTCACCTCGAGATGCATCGTGAATTGGCTGAGCTATTACGCACGTTAGGGATCGTTTCACTATCGGCTGAAGCACAGGTCGAACAAGGCATCACCGCTGCATTCTGCCCGCACGGCCTGGGGCATCTACTCGGATTGCAGGTTCACGATGTGGCAGGGCGTATTCCTGATTTCATCAGCGGTGATATGCGTCATCCGCCTGCCGGCCATCCAATGTTACGTTTGACACGCAAACTTCAGGAAGGCATGGCTATTACCATCGAGCCGGGTTGCTACATCATTCCCATGCTGCTGGAGCCATTGCGCAATGATGCGCGCGGCAAGGCTATCGATTGGTCGCTCATCGAAGCGCTCGCTCCTCATGGCGGTGTACGCATCGAGGATAATCTGGTGATTACTGCGGACGGAGCGCACAACCTGACACGTGTGCCGGAGACAGGGCTTTAATCTCGGGTTTAGTCAGTTGATTGTCTAAAAGCCGCCTCGGTCCTGTATCGATGGCGGTTTTTATCGTTTGTTTATCCTTACGTGCTTGGCATCAGCATGCTGCGCTGCAACTAGCGGTTGACGATGGATGATGAAATGATGCGAGTCGTCATCTGATATTGAAGGTCGTTGTGTTCGCTAATCGTTCTGCCTTCGGAGTCATTGCCATGCCTCATTCCATCTTTACTGCCGAGTTCCGACCAGCGTTCGGTTTTGGCAATCGTCATGTTCAGACTTTGTTACCCAGATTCATGTCGCTTGCGCCACTTGCACGATGCACTGAAATCATCAATTTGCCTGACGGCGATTTTGTTGAGCTCGCCTGGATTACCAGCGACGGCGGCAGCCGACATGAACGCCAAACGCCACTGTCGGATGATGCACCATTGTTTGTGTTGTTCCATGGCTTGGAAGGCGACTTGAAATCGCCTTACGCACGGGACTTGCTCAACGCGGCGGCCAAGCTGGGTTGGCGCCCGGTGATGATGCACTTCAGAGGTTGTGGTCAATCTCCCAATCGCTTGCCCCGTGCATACCATAGCGGCGACACAGCTGATGCTTATTGGGTACTGGGTGAGCTGGGCCGACGTTATCCGCATGCCCTCAAGGTCGCCTGCGGTGTCTCACTGGGGGCTAACATGCTGCTCAAGCTGGTAGCCGAGCAAGGTGGAGATGGTCTGGATCTGGCCGGTGCAATTGCCATTAGTGCCCCACTGGATCTCGCTGCCAGTGCCGATGTGCTCAATCAGGGATTTTCACGTGTCTATCAGCGCCATTTGCTCAAGGGGCTGAAGGCAAAGGTAGCGGCGAAATTGGCCAATGGCCCTCTTCCGGTCTCCATTGGTGCGCACCAATTGAACCAGCTCAACAGCTTCTGGGCCTACGACAATGAAGTTACTGCGCCATTGCATGGATTCTCCTCAGCCAGCGATTACTATGCACGATCGTCTGCGGGACGCTTACTCAGTGAAATAGAACTGCCTACCCTAGTGTTGCAGTCTCTGGATGATCCCTTCATGCCACGTGATCTGTTCTCCCGCTTTAGTCAGCCTTCGGAAGCGGTACGCATAGAATTGAGCGACCGTGGTGGCCATGTTGGCTTCATCGAGTGGCATCGTGGTCGCCTTTCTTCGTGGCTGGCAAGACGCGTGGCACGACAACTCGCGGATTGGAGTGGGTTGCCCAAACCGCAAGCCGTTTCCGAGGCGCAAAGCGAAGCTCATTGACCGAAGCATGCGATATGCTTCATTGAATCGTATGATAGCGCGCTCAAAGCTAGTGAGCTGCGCTTCCCCTATGTCAGTCGATGATCACAAATAGATAATCTTGTTGTTATATCTTATTGAAGATAACGGTATACAAATTGATGTGAGGTAAGTCACTGTCGTGACCCACGGAGAATGATAGACTGCACGCCCGATTCAACCGCTAAAGACTTGATAATGAACCTTATTTTTCGTTTGGTGCTTGGTATTGTTGTCGGCATCATGCTTGGCCAGTGGGCACCTGACTCACTGATTCGCGCCCTACTCACCTTCAAGGTGCTGTTCGGTGAGCTATTGGAATACTCCATCCCACTGATTATCCTGTTCTTTATCATGAGCGGGATTGCCCGGTTAGAACGCTCATCCGGCCGTTTACTGGTACTCACCATCGCCTTGGCCTATGCCTCCACCACGCTTGCGGGCCTCATGTCAGCGATCGTAGGAGTGGAGTTGGTACCGCATATTGTGCATCACGGCCAGCTACCTGCCAGTCAAATTGTCGTCTTGCTTCCCTACTTTACGCTAGATATCCCCCCGCTGACGGACGTCAGTACCGCCTTGGTCACGGCGTTTCTGTTCGGAATAGGGATATCTGCAACGGCACATGAAGGCATGCGCAATTTGGCAGATGGTGGTCGCGATATCGTCGAATGGTTCATTGCCAAGGCACTTATCCCTGCCCTACCGTTCTACATCGCGGGGTTGTTCTGTGAAATGACCGTAGCGGGCACAGTAGCCAATACCTTGAAAAGCTTCGGTATGATTTTAGTCTTGGCGTTGGCGCTGCACTGGTTATGGCTGACGCTACTTTATGTCACCAGTGGCATGAGTACCGGTCGTGCACCGGTACAGGCGTTACGCCATATGCTACCCGCTTACTTCACGGCGGCTGGCACCATGTCGTCTGCCGCCACGATTCCAGTGACGGTTCGTCAGTGTCGGATGAACCATATATCGCCTTCCGTAGCGAGTTTTGCCATCCCGTTACTCGCAACCATCCACATGTGTGGCAGCGCAATTACGCTCACCATCTGCGCGATAGGCGTCATGCTGGTAACCCCCGGTTTGCCTGCCCCTGATGTCATCACACTGCTTCCTTTTATTGCGGCACTGGGAGTCACCATCATTGCCGCGCCGGGATCGCCCGGCGGCGCTGCCATGACCTCCGTCGGTGTGCTCCAGACGCTGCTGGGATTTGATGCAGCGGCAGTGGGTCTCATGATGGCGCTTTATCTGGCACAGGACAGTTTCGGAACGGCCTGTAACGTGGCGGGTGATGGTGCACTGGTCCAGTGGATTGACCGTTTCGCCGAGGCCGAACAGGACAGACAGCGCTATCGTTGAGCTTTCCCTATTCACTCAATACCGCCAATTCGACGCCATAAAAAAGCCCCTGACATCCGCATACCTTGCGAAGGTCAGGGGCTTTTCGTTCCAGTGATGCAAAGGGCTTCAATGACTAATGTTTGATCAGCAACATCGATACGCGTAGACGCTTTACCCGATCGGGCAGCTGATACCGGTGCCTTTCAAGCCGCAGTAACCGCCCGGATTCTTGGCCAGATACTGCTGGTGGTATTCCTCGGCGTAGTAGAACTCAGTCAGCGGCGCGACCTCAGTAGTGATGCGCCCCAGACCCGACTGATCAAGCGCCTGCTGATAGTCGGCCAGGCCTTTCTCAATGATTTCGCACTGCGCCTCATCAACATGGAAGATCGCGCTACGATATTGGTTACCAATGTCATTGCCCTGACGCATGCCTTGAGTTGGGTCATGCGCTTCAAAGCTGGCGCGTAGAATCTCCGGCAGACCAATCACCGTCGGGTCAAAGATCACGCGCACGACTTCAGTATGACCCGTCTTGCCGGTGCAAGTCTCTTCGTAGGTCGGATTCGGGGTATGCCCCCCCGCATAACCTACCGCTGTCGCCATCACGCCCGGCAGCGGCCAGAACAGTCGTTCTGCGCCCCAGAAGCACCCTAGTCCGAGCACGATCTCCTCACATCCTGCTGGAAAAGGGGCTACAATCGAGCGGCCATTGACGTGATGAATACCGCTGATCTTCACGGCTTCACTGCGTCCCGGCAAGCTGTCCTGTGCTGTGGGAATGGTCTGCTTGTCTTCCGTTATCCACATGGCTGCCTCTCTCCTGTGTTGCATCGTGCAATTGTCTATAGGTTCAATGATGTCATCTGTGCCCCCCAAGATCTGCCCCTGTCAGCCTGCCATCTCAAGTGCCCGGCGTTATGGCGACTGCTGCCAACCGATACATGCTGACATTTGCTGTGCAGATAGCCCTGAAAGACTGATGCGTGCACGCTTCAGTGCCTTCTGCCTGGGGTTGACCGACTTCCTGATAGATAGCTGGGACACTACCAGCTGTCCATCACGTGCAAGCCTTGAGGCACCGGGGCCAAGATGGCTTGCGCTGGAGGTCATCGAGAGTGAGCAGTGTGGCAATGATGGCATGGTACGCTTTCAGGCGACCTTCTTCGAGCAAGGAAACTTCCAACAATTGCAGGAACTTAGTCGTTTCCGGCATGACGGCCATCACTGGCGTTATATCGATGGGGATGCCACGTGGTTGACACTCGATGTAGGTCGTAATGACGCCTGCTCATGCCAAAGCGGCAAGAAGATGAAGCGCTGTTGCATGACTAAATAGCCACGGGTAAATAGCCACGGCTAGCTGAAGTTGCCAAGCGCTTGCATCCAGAAACGACAAGGCCTCCGTCAGTCATACTGCGGAGGCCTTGTCGTCATCAATGTACCCTCATTGGCGCAGCCGTGGTGCCAGTTCGCTGCGTCCAAAGCTGAAGCTATAAAGCAGATCAACCGCCTGTGCAGCGCCTGATACCGCTTGTACATAGAAATCGCGGAACAGCTTATAGCGTAGCGTCAGTTCAGCAATCGGCGAGAATAGCCCAACGCCATAACTCAATTTCAAGTCCGGTGCGATGTAACCACTGACAACGACCTGGCTATCATCCCCACTGCCAGAGCTATCAAGGCTGAGATCACGGATACCGAAGGTCTGCCCCAACTGACCTACCACTTTACCACTCTGGGCCAGTGACATGCCGATCAGGGCGGATGTCACAGCACTGTCACTACTGCTGCTACCATCCAGGCCTTCACCGCGCAGTAGATAGCTGAGTGCCGAGGACTCATCCATCGCCGGATCAGAGAAGATCTCTACGCTGGGTTGTTCCGCCAGTCCTGTTACACGTACCCCTGCAGTAACATCATCCTCGGTATTGTCCGGATCTCGAATCGCTTCGATGTTCAAACGTGGGCTGGAGGGCGGCCCTGACAGCAGTATCTGCCCTTTTCGGATCTGTAAATCTTGCCCGAAGCTCTTGTAGGTACCATCGACCAAGTTGACCTCACCAAAGACCTGAACACCATTCTTGCCCTGGCGCACGTCCATATCGCCCTTCAGCTTGGTCTCAAGCCCCATTGCCTTGAGCTGCACGTCAGGCCCGATATGCACACCAACGCGTACATCCAGTGACATGCCAGCGTCATTGAGTGCTTTTGCAGTATCACTGCCATCGGCAATGTCAGCTGGATTAGAGGGTGATGGCTCGGTGCGACGCTCGATGATGATCGTATCACTCGAGGGTGATACGGCAGATGGTGGTACCTGATCGACCTCAATACGCGCCCACGGCACCTTCACGTCACCGCGTAGCTTGAGCAGTGAAGGATTGGCATTGATCTCCAGATCCGGCGCTACCCGCAGGCGACCGATACCTGCAATGTTGAGCTCAAGCGGATTTTTGGAACCGTCGAGATTAAGCGAGGCGGTCCACTTGTCCAATGTCGGCCAGGCAGCGTTACCGTCCAGATTCCAACGTGAGCCATTGCCTACGAGGTAGCCATCGATATCGGCACTATCACCAGCAAAGGCCAGCCGGAACTCGGCATCATCCAATGCCAGTGGAAGTCCCTCTCCCTGCACCTTGATAGCCGTCAATGCCAACGGCCCTGTCAGAGTTGGCAGACTGAGGTCACCACCGATATTGACGTCTCCAGCAAGCGTACCTTCAAGCTGTGTCATGCCAGCCACCAACGGACGATAGGGAGAGAGATCAATGTCGCGAATGGCCAGCGTGCCGTCCAACAACCCTTTGCCCGCAGGATCAGTAATCCCTAGCGTCAGGCCGATTCCGCCAGCGCTATCGAGGCGAATCTGAGTATCGAGATCAGCTTTCTCAGGTGTCGCATCCAGTGCCAGTTGCAGGGTGGTTTCCGGTAATGACCAAGCATTGCCATCGGCATCTTCCCCCTCGAGCGTTAACTTTCCGGCGAGTTCAGCGTCAGCGTTCCAGCGCTTGCCGCCTTGCTTCCAGCTTGCCGTGACCTTGCCGCCCGTCGCGCCACCAATCGTCCATTGCTCCGGCATGGCACTCTGCGCCAAATCCAGCGGCACACCTTCAAGCGTCACCACCGCACGCCCTTCATTGCCGGCAGTCAACGGCTCGGCAACACAGAGCTTGCCACCCTGTTCACGACTCAGGCAGAACGGTTGCACCGCGACGCTGCCCTTGGCTAGATTGGCATCAAAGGTTGCCGGCGAATCAAAGGACAGGTCACCGTAATCGGTATTGACGGTCAGCGGCGATAATGCGCCACGATAGTGGTCGCGCGCCTTGTTGAGCCCGCCCTTGAGCATCATGCCAATACGTGAGAGCGGCAGTTCACCGGCCATCTCACTATCCAGCCGCAAGGTATGCTCGCTAAGGAAGCCTTCAAGTACCAGCGCAACCGTCGCAATCTGCTGTCCGCCAGCACGCAACTGGTCTGCATTGAGTGCGAGATTCAGACTCGGATCGTCAATACCGCGCTTTCGCGCATCCAGCCCAGCCGACAACGCCAAATCACCAATGCGATTATCTCCGACATTCAAGCGTTGGGCAGCAAAGTTGCTGATCACCACTGGCTTCTTCAGTGTACCGCTGGCATCAATCTGCCCCTTGAGTTCACCGGCAAGGTTAGGCGCCAGCGTCGAGAGCGCAGGAAAGTCCAGTCGTGCCGCCAGCTTGATGGTATCGCTGATACGACCATTGGCACTCAGTCGGTTATCGCCTTGGCGTAGCTCCAGGGTATTGATGTCCCAATGCATGTTGGCATCACCGGAGAGCGTGCCTGTCAGTGACAACGGACGCTCCAGAAGGCTGCCATGAATATCGAGCTTGCTGACATTGAGCGCCCACGGACCACTGGCCGGCTGCTTGAATGTCGCGTTAAGTCCACCGCTCAACTCGCCCCTGACCGCCTTTTGCCCACCGTCTGCTGGCGCGGGCAACAGGTCTTCCGGGTGCAGTTTATCCAGCATCAACTGAGCGGCGACTTGGATACCTTCCTTCCAGTGAACTTCGCCCTTGGTGGTTGCCGAGCCACGCTTGAGCGCAATCTTGAGTGGCTGCCAGCGGTAATGCTCCAAGTCACCATCACCGACCAACGAGAGTGTGGCTCGCGGAATATCACGCCCTTCAATGATGGCGTCCAGCGTCGTGCTATAGCCGTCTAGCGATCCCTTCGCGACGAGTTCCAGATTCTCGATCAGATAATCCGGACTCGTGGCGGCGGGCGTTTTTTTCACCTCTGACGTCTGCGCTGCCAACGTCGCCGTTCCTGCTGCCGAGGTAGTGAAGGGCCAGGTGATACGACGCGACGTCAGGCGTGCAGTGAACGGAAGCTCTGATGCCAGAACATCAGCGTTGGCTTCCAGCTGTGCTTCAAGTGGGCCCGACGCCTTCAGATTGGCCTCCAGGTCCGCCAGCGAGCCCGCCAGTGTCAATGTCAGCTTCTCATGACGCACTGGCTCAATGAGCGCTTCAGCATTGAGTGTCATCGACAATGGGTAATCACCGCTCAACGTGACCTCAGCGACTAGATCAGCATTCACGTCCCGCGATGCCACCTTCAGCTTCGAGAGCGTGACGTCGTGGCCTTCTGCATGTACCGCCAGTGACAACTGACTGACGTCATACGGACTTTCACCTTCCAGGCGAAAATCCTCGATGGCCAGGTCAGGTACATCAATGGTCAGCGGTAGGTAGACCTCAGGCAAGGCAATGCGTGATGACGAGCCTTTAGTCTCAGCGACCTGTGCATCGATGGGGGCTGTTGGCGTGGCCGTCGGTTTTCCGATCACCGTAGAGTCTGTCTGCGGAGTAGCTGAACCCGCGATAGTGTGTGCCGCCAACTGCGCCTGAGGTGTGATGCTGACACCTTCAAGCGTCAGCCTGTCAGCAGTGAGTGCATCTTCTGTAGCTGCTGACGCCGGGATAAAGCGGCTAGTGACCAGGCGCGTCTCACCCAGCGTGAGTGTGCTGACAGCCAACTCGGCAGACGTATGGAAGTGATCGAAGGTCATACGACTGCCATCGGCCAGCGTCAGAGCGAAGTCATCGACGGCAACCTGTCCGACCGTGATCGGGAATGGCACGACGAGAGGGACTTGCAGCCCTGCACTCTCCTCTTCAGGTTCACTGACGGTACCACTATCACTCAATGCGACATCCAGACCTTCGGCAGTGAGCGTATCAAGGCATAACGATCCCTTGAGCAAACAGTCATCACCCCAAGCAAGAGACAAGGCATCCGCCTTCAGTGCCAGGCCTGGCAGGCTCAGCGAGACATCTTTCAGTGCCAACGCTTCAAGCGGTGAGCCTTGAGCGCTGGAGTAGTCAATGAATCCGCGCGAGCGCGCCTGATCAAGCACTACTCCCGTGCCCCAGGGCGACAGCACGCCCCCGACCAGCAACATCACCAGCCCCGTCAAGAAGACGAGCAGCCATACCAGCAACCGAATCAAAAGGCCGCCCCGACGTAAATAGGGATTAGACAAATCAAGCATCTCCGTATCTTTATCAGCCCATGAGCCAGGCTGACGGTCCTGTACTCGTCTTCAACCGCCTAGAACTCAGGGCCGATCGAGAAGTGAATGCGGTAGTCGTTATCATCGTCATCGAAGGGATGCGCGATATCCAGGCGGATAGGCCCGACGGGTGAGATCCAGCGTACCCCCATGCCAGCTGCCGTATTGAGGTCCTCCGGCGGCCAGCCATTGAAGGCGTCACCGGCGTCATAGAAGGCAGCCCCCCACCAATCCCCTGTGACACGGTAGTCATACTCAAGGCTACCAGTCAGCAAGGAACTCCCCCCTTCCAGATCGCCATCGTCATCTTCCGGCGACAGGCTTTCGTAGGAATACCCCCTCACGCTGTTATCGCCCCCCGTAAAGAAGCGCATCGACGGCGGCATATCATCGAAATTATCCGTCGAGACATTACCGAGGCCCATGCGAGCGACGAAGCGATGGTTATCACCAAGAGAGCGGATGATACTGGTATCAAACTGCGTACGCAGGAAGGTCACGTCGGAGGCCCAGGCTTCGTTGCCGTATTCGATCGTCAGTTGCTGACGGTCTCCCCACATCGGAAACGTCTTGGGCCGCGTACGAGCACGACTCCAGCTGACACCCGGGTAAAGCAACAGGACCGTGCCAGAATCATCGGCCTGAACATAATCTTCATAGGTCGAGCCGAAGAAAACACGCTGCGTCCAACCGTTATCGAACTTCCACTCTCGGGTGAAACGCACGGTCGTTTCGAGGCTTTCCGTATCATCGTCGTCGGTATTCGACATCCCGTACTCAAGTACGTAGCTGTCCTTGAGCGGGTCCGCGAGCGGCATGCGGTACTCCCCCTCGAAGGTCTGCTCTGGAGACGACAGGAAAAGCTTGTTATTGAGGCTGTGGCCGTAGCGATTGACCCACGGCATTGACCATCCAAACTGCAAGCGTGGTCCGACATCAGTGGAAAAGCCGATGCCGGTTTCAAACTTGTGACGATCAGCCGGCACCAGTGCGATATCGATCGGTACCTGCCCTCCCTCAGCCACCTTGACGGCAGCCTCAAGGGCTTCGGTCGTCAGTACTGGCTTGTTCACATCATCATTGCCAGCACCAAGTGTTGCGATGCTCTCGGCTCCCGCCTTCTCGTCCCTGGCATCAGCGTCGACAGCACTGCTATCCAAGGTGTCTGGCTCGGTAGCATTGCCGGAGTAAAAGTCCGAATCGGCGTCATCGCTGGCCAGCGTCGTATCTGAAAGCCAGCTCCCGCTATATCCGGGCGCCTGTGTATAGGGAATTGCGGCATCAGGGCTGGTGGTCTGTAGTACATCATCCTGATTCAACTTGGGCTTGATGGCGACAGAACGGAACCAACCCGCTTCACTGAGGCGCTGGCTGAATTGAGACAGCTTGCCTGCCTCATAGTAATCCCCCACCTTGAACGACTGCATCATCTTGACGCGATCAAGCTCAATCTGACTATTGAGGTAACGGATATCGCCAAAGCGATAGCGTTGCCCACTGGCAAACACAAGGTAGATGGACGCCGAGGACTCCCATGGACGGACTTCGATTCGATGTTGAGTGAAATTTGAATCGAAGTATCCGCGCTCAAGGCTCAAGGTGGTGAGTTTGTTCTTCAGGCTGTCGTAGCGCTGATGACGCAACGCATCGCCTTCATTGAGGTCGGCATCTGCCACGACCTTCTTCATCACCTTGTCATTGGCGGCATCGCCTTCCAGACGTATCACCAACGTCTTGATCAAGACCGGATTGCCCGGGTCAATCGTGACGACGACATCATCTCCACCCAGCAAGCCCTTGGCGGGGTAGCTGAGAGTGATTTTGGCGTCATAGTAACCGTAGGCCTGTAATGCCTCTTGGCTGCGCCTGATGATCTCGTCTTCGTAGCGTTCAGCAGGGGCTTCATTTTCAAGTGTTAGGCCTGCGAGGAAGTTGGCGACGTTGGTAGCCGCTGGCCCCTTGAGCCCTTTGACTTCAGCGTCTAGGGCCAATACATGGGGGGCTAGCCAAAGTCCGCCGCACAAGACCAGCGGCTGGCACCAGCGAAGATAGCGGCGCTCGTTGCCGCATTGCCCGTGCAGCGTCGGCAGATGTTTGTCGCCACTCATTGAACGTCCTTTGTTGAGTGCTTCATTACGTGAGCACTGTCCATCGTTGCCATTTATCATATTTCTACAGCGCTCAATTAATCGCAGGGCATTTACGGCATATTATTCATGACAAGGGTTACGACAAGGTATGCACACAACATGGTATGCGCGGTTCGTCATACCGCCCCGCTCAGCTCAGCGCTCCAGACGTGTCACTCGTTGCTGCAACTCCGACATCTGGCCCAGCAATGAGGCAACACGGCCACTCAATTGGCGCCTGCTAGCGTCCAGAGAGCGAAGTTGGTCACTACTACCATCACTCTGTCCTTGTGCTTCCAGGCCAGCGCTCAACGCGGTCTGCTGACGCCGAAGGTCTCCCACCTGAGACTCCAGAGAGGTCTGTGCCTTGGCCAATGGCGATACACGTGCCTCGATGAGACGATTGACCGCCGTTCTGTCCACTTCTGCAACTGCGTTTGACTGCGTGTCCAACGTCTTGTCAAAACGGTCAAGCAACTGTTGTTGCGACGCAAGGCGTGCCCTGAGCGCTGTCAGCTCTCGTGTCAGTTCACGCTTCAATGCCACCACTCCTTCGCCCGACTCACCATGTTCTGAGGCAAGGCTGTCAAGACGATCAGCGTATTGCTCCACCTTACCTGCCAGTGCCTCAAGCTGCTCAGCGATACGCGAGAGCTGCTGGTCAGTCTGTACATTGACCTCTTCGAGATGTGTCAGCGCATCCGCCTGAATATCGAGCCGTGTCTTCAATACTGCCCTGCCATCACGACCCAATGACTCAATAGCACTGACTGAGCCTTGTAGTGCGGTCAGCAAGGTCTGGCGATTTTCACCCGATTGACGGGCTTCTGCTGCTGAGGCCTTGAGAGTATCGAGCGTAGCGGACAGATCAGCCATGTCAGCACTTCGCTCAGAGAGCCGCTGGTCAAATACGGCCAGCTGTTGCTGTACCTGGGCATGCCGATCTGCAGCCTCATCCACCAGGGCAGCGTTTGCCTGACGAATCTTGGCAAGTGCGGGCAGAACAGCTGTCTCCCATTGCTGACTGAGGCTGTCTATTCGTGAAGATGTCTCCACCTGTGCCTTGGCATTGTCTTGAGCACTATTGTCGAATGCACGCTCTATCTCCGTCACACGCGACGTCAGCCGATCACGCTGGTTTCCACCTGTATCCTCCAACCCTTGGAGCTGCCATTGCTGCCAGCCCACGATGCTGCCCAACAGCAGGATACAAAGCCATAGTGGCCAGCGTCGCGCCTTGGGAGGTGACTGATAATGCGCTATCAATGCATCGTCAGGGCGTGCAATCAAAGCATCACCCGCATTGTCATTGAGAGAAGGTTCAGAGCTTTCAGGCCGCATTCTGGCTCCATGGATGGCGCACGATAATCTGAGAAACACAGCAAGAGACTCGCCACCATTGTCGATGAGGAGAGCTTTTTTACGCCACTGTATAAAAAACCAGTACTCACTAAAACATCGTGCTGCATGCGTCTGGCAATGATTTGAGTCTAACAGGTGACCTCGGCCATCTCATCAGGTTCCCCTGATGTGCTCAATACGCCCACATCCCGTCCTGCACGTATTATTGCAACTCTACTAATGCTGCCATTCAGCAGTCACAACCTTATCCGCACTGTCGTTGGCCTGTCGGTGTGTGGGTGCTATAGTGCCAGCACTGCGATACGCGCAGCCTCTGCCTTCGTAGCTATCTGGATTCACAAGGTTTTTCACGCTTATTGCACATTTTATGCGTTGTTTGATGGCGCTTGCATGGCGTGTGGTGGGTCACAAGATTCCTTTTCCTCGCAAGTCGCCTGACACGAGGAAAAGGAATGGCGCTGGTCTTGAAAGAACTGACCCCCGCCCCCACGAAGTCAGAGAAAGATCATATTGGTGAGGAAAAGGAGCTGACCCCCATGGCATTTGAACTTCCGGCACTGCCGTACGAAAAGAACGCACTCGAGCCGACTATCTCCGCCGAGACGCTTGAGTACCATTACGGCAAGCACCACCAGGCCTACATCACCAAGCTCAACAGCCTGGTTGAAGGTACTGCAGACGCAGAGAAGTCCCTGGAAGAAATCATCCAGAGCGCCAAAGGCGGTCTGTTCAACCAGGCAGCTCAGGTGTGGAACCACACCTTCTACTGGCATTGCCTGTCCCCTAATGGCGGTGGCGAGCCGACTGGACCGCTGGCAGATGCCATCGTTGCAAAGTGGGGCTCAGTGGCCGACTTCAAGGAAGCCTTCAATGCTTCTGCAACCGGCAACTTCGGTTCTGGTTGGACCTGGCTGGTCAAGAACGCTCAGGGCGAGCTCGACATCGTCAACACTGACGACGCCGATACCCCGATCGCGACTGCTGGCCTGACGCCGCTGCTGACCGTCGATGTGTGGGAGCACGCCTACTATGTCGATTACCGCAATGCGCGTCCGAAGTACCTGGAAAGCATCTGGAACATCATCAACTGGGACTTCGCTGCCCAGAACTTCGCGGCCTGATATCTCGTATCGCATTCGGCTCACCCTTTGCGAGTCTGATGATGCCGCAATAAAAAACCCCGCCAATTGGCGGGGTTTTTTATTGCGTAACTGATGGGTCAATCATATATGGCGCTGACAACAGTGCCATACAGTCAGTCTCAGTCAGGTGTCGCACGACGACCGATGCCACGATAGATCAATCCCTGATTCGCGACATAGCGCGGGTCATAGATATTGCGACCATCGAGTATCAGACCAGCACCCAATTCACGCTTGAGACGTTGCCAATCCGGATTCCAGTAGCACTTCCATTCTGTCACCAGCATCAATGCATCCGCCCCTTCCAGCGCGCCATACATGTTGCCATCCACTAGTTCCAGCAACGGATGAGCACCACAGGCCTCGCCCAGTGCCGACAATGCCGCCGGATCATGAACACGCACCTTGACGCCCTGCGCCCACAACGCTTCAAGCAATGTCAGCACAGGAGCATGATCGATACGCGCCGTGCCTGGCTTGAATGCTGCTCCCCAGATAGCCACCGTGCGTCCACGTAACTCACCATCAAAGTGCTGCCACAACTTGCGGAACAGCGTCTCTTTCTTGGCCTCATTGATGTCAAGGACATGCTCAAGCAGCATCGACTCACGTCCGGTCTGGTGCTGAACATCTGCCAGACGCATCAAATCACGTGAGAAATTGGGACCACCGAAGCCACAGCCAGGATACAGATAACCGAACCCGATACGCGGATCAGCTCCCATACCCTGACGAACATACTCCACGTCAACACCAAGAGAGTCCGACAACCCCGCCACTTCGTTCATGTAGCTGATGCGCGTCGCCAACATGCCATTGATGGCGAGTTTCGTCAGCTCCGCGGCACGGCGTGGCATGATCTGGAAGACATCTTCACGACGATTGAAGGCGCGCAGTAGCTCCTGAACCCGTTGCGTTGCGATCTCAGATTCACTCCCCAGCAGCCAGCGCGCTGGCCGTTCGAACGTCTCCAGTGAGCGACCTTCTTCGAGCATGTCAGGCAAGGCGACGGCAAACTGGTCATCACGCGGCAGCAGCGCCTCAAAGCGTTCAGTCGTCCCTACCGGGAAGGTGGAGTTATTGATCACGATCATCGGCTCATCCAGTATCGCCACCATCTGTTCCAGACGTGTCAGCGCGCTTTCACGCTGGTCCGGTGATACGGCGATCCAGTGAATATCGATCCGATGCAACTCATCAGGACTTTCCACCAGCGTCAGGTCTCCCCGCTGCTGATGACGATCAAGGCGCTCACGCAGTCCAGGCTCACTATTCAGCCAGTCGACACGATCAAGTGCCGCCCAATCCATATCTTCATGCGGCCACCACCAGACGCGATGACCCACACTTGCCAGAGCGGCGCTAGCCGTTGCCGCCGCTAGTTCGCTTCCGTGCACCAGCACCTGCATGGCTTATTTCTCCTGGTAGCGAGCAAGAAGCTCACGGAAGCCTTCACCGAACTTCGGGTGGCGCTTGGCAAAGGATATGATAGCTTCGAGATAGCCAAGCTGATGGCCACAATCATAGGTGTCACCCGCCATACGATATGCTGCGACAGCTTTATCATCGCGTAGCGCGTCGATGGCATCAGTCAGCTGGATCTCACCACCAGCGCCTGGTTGAGTCTGCTCAAGTAACTCAAAGATGCGCCCTGGCAACAGATAACGCCCGATGACAGCCAGAGTGGAGGGTTCAGTACCTGGCGCCGGTTTCTCGACCATGCCGGTGATCAGCGCAGACTTGCCCGCTTCTGGTGTTTCGCCATCGATGGCGACGATGCCGTACTTGTACGCCATGTCCTGCGGCACGTTCTCGACCATGATCTGCGCAGCACCGGTGGCCTCATAGGCCTCTATCATACGTGCCAGATCATTCTTCTCGAGGCCTTCACCATCAACGAGTACGTCAGGTAGCAGGACCACGAACGGCTCATCACCGATGACAGGCTTGGCACAGAGCACTGCATGGCCGAGCCCCAACGGCTCTGGCTGGCGAACGCTGATGATCTTGACATCATCGGGAATGATGTTGCGTAACTCTTCGAGAAGCTCGAACTTGCCCTTGGCTTCCAGCGTCGTTTCCAGCTCGAAGTGCTTGTCGAAGTGATTCTCGATGGCATTCTTGCTGGAATGCGTTACCAGCACGATTTCCTTGATACCCGCCGCCACCGCTTCTTCCACCACATACTGGATCACCGGCTTGTCGACAATGGTGATCATTTCCTTGGGGATAGCCTTGGAGGCCGGGAGGCAACGTGTGCCGAGGCCGGCAACCGGCAGAACAGCCTTGCGTATCATGAAGCGTCTTCCTTGTGTCTATGTCATGGCAAAAGCTTGCGAACAGCAATGCCGAGTAACCGCCATCGAAACCATTCGACGACTATCCCTAAATATACGCAGGGATTATGCCAGTTTGAGCCGCAAGTGCGAAATCCCTGCATATCAGCGTGTTAATGACATCTCGATTTTCTCAGCCGCGCATCGCACGGCCCAATAGCGCCCCAACACCGTCGCTATCTGGAGACTCCACAACGCCGTGCTCGGTCACGATAGCATCAATATAGTGATGCGGCGTGACGTCAAACACCGGATTGAAGACTTCAATTTCATCAGGGGCAATCTGGCGATTACCTGCCTGGCGGAGCTCACTGGCGTCACGCGTCTCGATGGGAATGTCATCGCCACTGGTCAGCGTGGCATCAAAGGTCGCCAAGGGGGCAACCACCATGACCTTGATACCATGCGCCCGCGCCTGCACTGCAAGCGAAAAGGTGCCTATCTTGTTGGCAGTGTCACCATTGGCAGCGATACGATCAGCACCAACGATCAACCAGCGCAGCCCCTGCGGTGACTGCACACCTTGCTGCATGATCAATGAGGCAGCACCCTCGACAGCCAGCCGAGCAGGAATCTTTTCCTGGACCAGCTCCCACGCCGTCAAGCGGGAGCCCTGCCACCAGGGTCGGGTCTCATTGACATGCACCCGCGTGATGAGCCCTTGAGCATATGCCGTACGGATGACGCCCAGAGCCGTCCCATGTCCCCCCGTGGCGAGCGCACCGGTATTGCAATGTGTCATCACCTCGCATTGTGTCACGCCATCCTCGAGGGAGGCAGCAATGACCTGCGCGCCAAATTCGGCCATACGCAGGTTATCTTCCAGGTCTTGCTCATGAATGCGTTTGGCCTCGCGCAGCAAGGCGTCATAAGGCGCCTTCGTACTCGAACCATGCGCCTTGATCACATCGCGCATACGCCCCAGTGCCCAAAACAGATTGACTGCCGTAGGACGCGAGGACGCAAGAACATCGCAAGCCGTGGCAAGACGTGTTTGCCAGTCATCAGCTTCACGTAGAGAGACCGAGGCTTCCAGCGCGACACCATATGCAGCCGCAATACCGATAGCCGGCGCGCCTCTCACCACCATGTCAGTGATCGCACATGCAACGCCCTGAGCATTTTCAAGCAAGACTTCCTGCGTTTCTCCGGGTAATAACCTCTGATCAAGCAATGCCAGCCTGACAATGTCACGTTCTAAAGCATTGGAACGTGCTTGCTGGCTAACCCAGCGGATCGGAATCAGGCTCATGACCACTCCCTGTTGATGCACATAATGATGGGAATGCACCGATATCATTCGTGACAGGTGCATAACGTCAACAACGCAAGTCACCGTTGCAACGAGTTTTTTCCCCATACCGCTGACCCGCGACGACTGGCGGATTAGAATGGAGGAATCGTGCCCGAGCGTAGCGCGCCTGTACAGGCCCAGCACGCTCACATGCAGCACTTCCGTGACGGTAAGGATCCGATGATGAGTCATAGCGACGCCAAGCAAGATGCCAATGCCACTACTCCGGATTACCTGGGTAATGTTGATGCCGGTGAGATTGCCAAGTTTTCCGCATTGGCTAGCCGCTGGTGGGACCGCGACAGTGAATTCAAACCGCTACACGACATCAACCCCCTCCGCGTCGACTATATCGACACTCATGCTGGCTTGGCCGGTAAACGAGTGATTGATGTGGGCTGCGGCGGCGGCATCCTGTCTGAAGCCATGGCGCACCGTGGTGCGCAGGTGACCGGGATTGACATGGGTGAGGCACCGCTATCGGTGGCACGTCTTCACCAACTGGAGTCCGGGGTCGAAGTGGATTATCGCCAGACAACAGCGGAAGCCGCCGCAGAAGAGATGGCCGGTCAGTTCGATATCGTGACTTGCCTGGAGATGCTCGAGCATGTGCCGGACCCATCATCGGTCATCGCTGCGTGTGCACGCCTGGTCAAGCCCGGCGGAAAGGTCTTCTTCTCGACCATCAACCGTAACCCCAAAGCCTATACCTTCGCCATTCTGGGCGCTGAGTATCTGCTGAAAATGCTGCCACGCGGTACACATGAATACAGCAAGTTCATTCGTCCGTCTGAGCTGGGTAACTGGGTGCGCAGTGCGGGACTCAAGATGGAAGGCAGCACCGGAATGACCTACAACCCGCTGACCAGGAAATATCGCCTCAATCCCCAAGATCTGTCGGTCAATTATCTGATGCACACGCGACGCCCAACTGTAGAAGAATTGGCATGAGCCTCCCCGCCGCACTGCCTCGCCCAGCAGCATTGATCTTTGATCTGGACGGTACTCTCGTCGATACCGCGCCAGATCTCGCACGTGCAACGAATGAGCTGCGCCAGCATCATGGGCTGCCACTACTCGACTATGACGTCATTCGTGCCGAAGTCTCTCACGGTGGGAGTGCTCTTGTGATGCTGGCGCTTGGCTTCGCACTTGAACATCCTCAGCACGCTGAAGAACGCACACGCCTGCTCGCGTTTTATGCCAATGATGTCGCCGCCGAAAGCGTGTTGTTTCCCGGCTACGATGTCCTTATCGCGGCATGTGAACGCGCTTCACTCCCTTGGGGCATCGTCACCAATAAACCACGCCAATTCGCAGCTCCTTTGATCGAAGCGCTACAGTTGACGCCAGGTTGCCTTCTTTGTGCCGATGACCTACCCGTCAAGAAGCCACACCCAGAACCTTTATGGGAGGCGGCGCGACGCTTGAACGCCGAAGCCACTGAATGCTGGTATCTCGGGGACCACGACCGTGACATGCAAGCTGCACGCGCTGCTGGCATGCTCGCAGTGGCAGTGCGCTATGGCTATGTTCGTATAGGAGATGATGTGGATGCTTGGCCTGCTGATGTCTGGTTTGACACCTCGGAAGAAGTGGTCAATGCAGCCCTGAGAGCTGCCGGACTACATTGAGTCATGAGCGGGTCAACGGTGTCCTCCCTATCATCGCCTAGTAGATTATCAGTCCGCTCGGTGACGTGCCCTTCTTGCTCTGCTTAACAAAAATGCGCCGCGGCAATTGCCGACGGCGCATTTCTATATCGAGGCTGAAAACTTGCAGCCATAGCTCAAGGAATATTGATGCGTCTTAAGCTTTAGGCGGTTGTGCATCAAACATTTCGCCAGTGTGCCCTCGGCTCTCGGGTCCGATCAACCACAAATAGGTCGGTATGATATCGGCAGGTGTCCGTAGTGTTTGCGGATCTTCCGCCGGAAACGCCGACTTTCGCATTGCCGTGCGTGTACCACCAGGATTGAGCGTATTGACGCGCACCTGACTGGTGTTTTCCAGCTCCTGAGCCAGTAATTGGGAAAACCCTTCTGTTGCAAACTTGGAGACGCTATAAGCCCCCCAGAAGGCGCGTCCTTTACGACCCACGCTCGAACTCGTCAGCACAACAGACGCATCACTAGAGGCCTTTAACAGAGGTAGCAGCGCCTGCACCATCCAGATGGGACCGTTGATATTGACCTGCATGACCTGCTCCCACAGGGCAGGATCATATTGCTCAAAGGGAGTGATCTTTCCCAGTAGACTAGCGTTATGCAGTATGCCATCGAGGCGTCCAAATTCCTTGTCCAGCGTTTCTGCCATCTGCTGATAATCTTTCAGCGTAGCGCCTTCGAAGTTAAGCGGATAAATGGCGGGTTGTGGGGCACCTAACGATTCGATGTCATCATAGACTTCTTCCAACTTGGCAATGGTTCTGCCCAGCAATATCACTGTGGCACCGTGGCGCGCATATTCAACTGCTGCTTCACGTCCGATGCCTGACCCTGCCCCCGTCACGAGAATGACACGCCCTTTCAGCAAATCTTCTGGCGCATGATAGTTGATCTTGCATTCTGCCATGGTGATATCCCGTCCTGGCCGCCCGCCTCGCGCACCACAAGGTCGCACAAGCAAGCGGATGTAGTGAATCATGACATGCGAGCACATGTCAGAACGCATAAAGCCCGTCTTGTTAGAATAACGGATTATTCTAACAAGACGGGCTTTATGGAATACATTCTGTCTTACGCACCAGAGGCGAGGAAGTCCTTGGCCATAGTACCGGCCTTGCTGTCCGGATACTGTTTTACCAGAGTCTGGAGCAACGTACGACTTTCCTGCGCTTTACCTTGGCGTGCCTTGACCAGGCCCAGCTTATACATCGCATCCGGCACCTTGCTGGATTGAGAGTACTCACTGATCACTGTATCGAAGGCTTGTGCAGAGGCATCCAGTTGATTCTTGGCAGAATACAACTCACCCAGCCAATAATGTGCATTAGCAGCGAGGTTGGAATCACCATGATCAACCACGAATGCTTCGAAGGCGACAATAGCACCATCAAAGTCCCTGGATTGAACCTTGGCAAACGCATTCTCATAATCTTTCTGAGCATCACCATTACTGGCTGCACTGCTGGCAGTACTCGCGCTACCACTGACCGCTGATGCGGCCTGTGCATCGACGACCTGACCGTTCTCACCGGCAGAATTTCCGCCAGAGACTCGCTGTTCAAGATCCAGATATCGTTGCTGCGACATCTCGGTCATCCGTTTGAACTGGTATTCCAATTCATCGACTCGACCACGAAGTCGTGCAATTTCCTGTGCCTGTTCATCAAGCTGGTTGAGAAGGGTCAGGGTGCCGCCACCACTCAAGCGAGTATTGGCCTGCTGATAGAGGGAGTTTGACTGTGCGGTAAGATCCTCGACCGCGGGTGCGGCCATAACGGATAACGGGAGCAACAAGGCTCCCGCACCGCACAACCATTTCAGGCTGTGTTTCATGCTGTCGGCTCCGCCGAATCATCATGGTATCGCGTGAGCAGGCCCGGGAATCAAGGCAACCTTTTCCCCCGGGCCTGCTCAACACAAGTTCCTAGCGTCTCCTGCCACATCTCAGATGTGGTCAGAGAGAGTGCAGAACTTAGTAGTCGAAGACCACACGACGGTTCTTGGCGTAGGAAGATTCGCCATGGCCCTGAACAGCCGGACGCTCTTCGCCGTAAGACACGATTTCGATCTGTGACGGAGAAACACCCTGGACAGTCAGGAAGCGTGCGACAGACTTGGCACGACGCTCGCCCAGACCCAGATTGTATTCACGAGTGCCGCGCTCATCAGCGTGACCTTCGAGAACAGCATTAGCGCTGGTGTTGGCTTTCAGATACTGAGCGTGACCCATCAGGACACTTTCGAATTCAGGACGGATGGTGTCCTTGTTGAATGCGAAGTAGATAGTGCGCACGTTAGGCATGGACGCGTCGCCCATCTGGTTGCCGCTAGTGTTGGCACCAGAGTTCATACCGGCAGTGTTTGCGCCGCTATTGGCAGAATCCATGTCGCCGTCCTGAGCGCCGCCGCTGCTGGAACAACCGGCCATGACGCTGAGGGACAGGGCAACCAACAGACCTTTTGCATACGGGGTGAACTGCATTGTAAAACTCCTTGCTCTAATGGGTACGAATGCCAAGCCTTTCTTTTAGTGGCTCGGGTGCATTCTAGTGGTTTAGTTCAGGTACGGCGACCACGCAGGTTCACGCACATCGCCTTGTGGTGACGGCAGGGAAAATTGAGCCCTTCCGTCTGCCGACACCTCGCCCAGGACCCCTCGGGTTCCTTGCTGAGTGGCATATATCACCATAGTACCATTCGGTGCAATACTTGGTGATTCATCCCACTGAGTTTCTGTCAGGGATGTCACCCGGCCGGTCTTCAGATCCTGCTTGGCAACCTGATAACCATTGCCTGAGCGGTTGATCATGAATAGGGTTTCTCCATCAGACGTCAGGCGTCCGCGAGAGTTGTAATTGCCAGTGAACGTCAGGCGTTCAGTGCCGCCGGACAGATCAAGACGGTAGATCTGTGGCGATCCTGCACGGTCAGACGTAAATACCATACCGCTACCATCTGGCAGCCAATCCGGCTCGGTATCGATGGCAGGGTTATTGGTCAAACGCTTGAATTGGCGACTGGCAATATCCATCACATAAATTTCTGGCTGGCCATCCTTCGAGAGTGCCATCGCAAGCTTGCGGCCATCAGGTGACCATGCAGGAGCACCATTGATGCCGCGGAAACCCGTCAGCTTGGCGCGACGTCCACTGCCGAGCTCTTGGACATAAATGGCAGGACGCTCAGACTCGAAACTCACATAAGCCAATTTTTTGCCATCAGGCGACCAGGCCGGAGACATGATCGGCTCATCAGAAGCAAGAATCTCTTGGCTATTATGACCATCCGAGTCGGCAACATACAACGCAAAGCGGATATTGTCACCTACTCCATTGGCGGTAATGTATGCGATTTTTGTAGAGAAAGCACCGCGAATCCCAGTAATTTCTTCAAAAACTTCATCACTAATGTAGTGACCACGCGCGCGCAATTCTCCATTGCTACCGGTGATGACTTCACCAAGCATACGCTTGTTGCCTAGCACATCCATCAACTCATACTGGATGCTATAGCCGCCGTTGCTAGCGGACTTAACCTGGCCAACCACTATATAGCTGGCGCCTAGACGCTTCCAGTCATTGACAAAGACATCCTGGGTCGTCCCGGGCAATGCCACAAGATTATCGCGCTTGATCGGTTCAAACTGGCCACTGCGCGCCAGGTCATCCGAGACAATGCGCGCCAAATCCTGAGGCAGACTCCCACCGGTCAGATTTTCGAACGGCACAATTGCAATCGGCGTAGCACTGTCATTGCCCTTGGTAATTTCAATGGTCAGGTCAGCCCTTGCCATACTGGTGACTACCAGCAGAGCGGCCGCCATCATCCATGTGGTCAATCGTCTCATCGGCCCAGGTCCTCTGGATTGAAGTACAGATCAAAGTTTCGGAACTTGCTTCTCGCTCCCGAAGGTAGCTGCTGCAACTCCGTAAACGGGGCGGCTTTTTGTACCGCTTGAATCGCTGAGCGATCAAAGACGGAATCACCACTACTCTTTTTTACCGCAGCCGAGACCAGCTCACCCGTCGGTAATAATGAAACCCGAAGAGTTACCGTCTTGCCAGGCGTAGTGCCCGACGGGCGGCTCCAGTTCTGGCCAACATATTTCTTGACCAGGTCTACAAAGCCATTGGCAGCCTGGGCTGCCTGCTTCGCGCCACTGATAGCATCACTTTCGTTATCGATAAGACTGTCGAGCGAACCTGCGGATGCCTGAGCTGCCTTTTCCGCTAATGCTTTTTTGCGCGCAGACTCTGCAGCTGATTTCTTACGCGACTCCTCAGCAGCCTTTTCCTTGGCAGCCTTCTCTTTCGCCGCTTTTTCAGCTGCGGCCTTGGCGGCTTTATCTTTCTCAGCCTTTTCCGCAGCGGCTTTTGCCTTGGCTGCCTTATCGGCATCTGTCTTCTTGGCTTCAGCGTCGGCCTTGGCTTTAGCAGCCTTATCAGCATTCGCTTTCTTGCGCGCCTCCTCAGCAGCCTTCTCCTTTTTGGCCTTTTCTTGCTCGGCCTTGGCTTTGGCAGCTTTCTCAGCGTCGGCTTTCTTCAGCGCCTCTTCCTTGGCCTGCTTTTCAGCTTCAGCCTTCTTGCGATCAAGTGCAATCGCCTTGGCTTCTTCAGCACGACGCGCGGCATCAGCCTTGGCCTGCGCAGCAGCTTCTGCTGCCGCCTTCTGCTCGGCTTTCAGCTGCTCAGCAGCCTCGGCCTGTGCCTCTGCTTTCTCCTGCTCGGCAGCCTTCTGTTGCTGTGCCTTTAACTCAGAAGCTTTTTCAAGAGCAGCACTCTTTTGTTGCTGTGCTGCCAGCTCAGCTTCCTTCGCCGCCTTTTCCTTGGCGCTTTGCTGCTCATTGGCCTTTTCTGCAGCATCACGCGCCTTGCTGGCCTTGGCCTGCTGAGCTTGGTTAGTCGTGGTTTCGGTACTGACCAGCGTGGCATTGACGATGGTATTACTGGTCTGTTCCGGCTCAGATTCTGGCCAACTTACCAAGGTCAGAATCAGGATCACCAGATGCAGGCCTACGGCCAGCACCACTGGTAGCCCTAACCCGACCCGTTGCTCGATTTCCGGCTGACTCATGCATCAGCCCTCATTCGGTGGTTCTGAAATCAGCCCGACATTGGGTACACCTGCGCCCTGAAGCGTACTCATCAGCCCCATGACATCTCCATAAGGTGCCGTTTTAGCACCCTTGACCAGCACCGGCGTCTTGGGCTTTTCAGCCACAATCGCCGCAACCTTGCTACCCAGTTCATCCAGTGCTACCGGAGAGCGCTTGTCTTCATCAGAACCCATGTCGATGTAGTAATTACCACTATCATCGAGTGAAACGATCAGTGGCGTGACATCATCCGGATTATCGATGGGCTTGGAGGTCACCTTGGGGAGTTCGACTTGAACGCCCTGCGTCATCATGGGGGCCGTGATCATGAAAATGACCAACAACACCAGCATGACGTCGATGAAGGGCACCACATTGATTTCTGAGGACAGCTTACGCTTGTGTCCTCTGCTATACGGTCCTTTCATTGCCTACCTCCTTTCAAGCGTCGTTGCTGCCACGGCTGTGCAGATTACGATGCAGAATGGAGTGGAGTTCTTCTGCGAAGTCCTCATAACGCCCCAATAGTTGATCAGCACGGCTGGCAAGACGGTTATAGAAGATGACTGCAGGAATCGCCGCGAACAGACCCATGGCAGTCGCCACCAGTGCCTCTGCAATCCAGGGTGCCACCGTGGTCAGTGTCGCTTGCTGAGCAGTACCCAGCGCCTGGAATGAGCCCATGATGCCCCATACCGTCCCGAACAGGCCCACATAAGGGCTAACAGAGCTGACTGTCGCCAGAAACGGCAAACTGATGTTAAGGCGCTCTTCCTCGCGTGACAGCGTGACACGCATGCTGCGCTGCACACCGTCCATCACGGCTTGTGCATCATCCGATTTTGGCTTGAGTCGGCTATATTCGCGGAAGCCGGCACGGAACACGCCCGCAGCACCGGGAGTCGCTTCTTCATCACTAGGCAATTCACGATAAAGGTGATTCAGATCAACGCCTGACCAGAAGCGTTTTTCGAACGCTGTATAAGCCTTCTTGGCGCGCGACAAGGCCATGCCACGTTGAAAAATCAGTACCCAGGAGGCAATGGAAGCCGCCAGCAGTATCACCATGACTACCTGAACCACCAGACTGGCGTTCACGAACAGCGAAATGATCGACATCGAATCTTCCACGGAATTCCCTCTTTACTTGGTTCAGTGAGTGCCACTGACTCTCAGTGACACCATTAAAAATGGGCTGAAATACTTATCTCGCACTAGCGAGTTCTGCATCTCTTGCTTTCTTCAGACCTCAAGTGCACTCAGCAATTCAACTGGCCAGCGACGCGGCCTGAAGGAGGCAGCATCAACACAGACAATCACTACCTCGGCTTCACACAATAACGTGCCTTCTCTGAGTGATTGCTGCTGAAAGGTCAAGCGCGCACCATGAAGCTCGCCGGCCAATGCGGTAACTGTCAGAAGGTCATCCAGATACGCCGGACGAAGATAACGACTTGTGACACTGTGCACTACCAACTGGATCCCTTTTTCAAGCAATGCTTGCTGAGAGAAACCACGCTCTCGCAACCATTCACTACGGGCACGCTCCATGAAGCGCAGATAGTTCACGTAATAGACGATGCCGCCAGCGTCAGTATCCTCGATATAGACACGCACAATGTGACGAAAACATGGAGCATCACTGATTAACGACATTTTCTCGTTCCTGGATGTCATGACGCATCACATCCGTCCTGAGACAGGCGCGACTGGTCTTCGCGAGGCGTGATACCAAAGTGCAGATAAGCAGAACGCGTGACAAGACGCCCACGCGCCGTGCGCATCATGAAGCCTTGCTGAATCAAATACGGCTCAAACACATCCTCGATTGTGTCACGCTCTTCGCCAATGGCGGCGGCGAGAGAGTCTACGCCTACCGGCCCACCATCAAATTTCTCTATCATGGCGAGCAGCAAGCGACGGTCCATGTTATCCAATCCGTGACTGTCGACATTGAGCATATTGAGCGCTTTATCGGCCACTTCAAGCGTCAAACGTCCGTCTGAACGCACCTCGGCGAAATCACGCACACGCCGAAGTAGACGATTAGCGATACGCGGAGTACCTCGTGATCTGCGGGCGATTTCAAGCGCACCGTCCATCTCGACTTCCATTCCCGATAGCTTGGCGCTCCGCGCCACTATGCTGGTCAGCGACTCGATATCGTAAAACTCAAGACGCTGAACGATGCCAAATCTGTCCCTCAACGGCGCCGTCAGCAAACCCGCGCGGGTGGTTGCACCCACTAGCGTGAATCGTGGCAGCTCCAGCTTTATCGAACGTGCAGCAGGGCCTTCACCAATCATGATATCAAGCTGATAATCCTCCATCGCGGGATACAGCACTTCCTCGACCGCCGGTGACAGACGATGAATTTCGTCGATGAAGAGAACATCACCTTCCTGAAGATTGGTCAGCATGGCAGCCAAGTCCCCTGCCCGCTCCAGCACTGGTCCTGATGTCGATTTGATATCGACATCCATCTCGCTCGCAATAATGTGCGCCAGCGTTGTCTTGCCAAGTCCGGGCGGTCCGAATACCAAGGTATGGTCCAGACTGTCGCCACGTTGACGGGCTGCGCTGATGAATATCTCCATCTGCTCACGCACCACCGGCTGTCCGATGTACTCACTCAACGTACGCGGGCGATTGGCACGGTCTACCCGTTCTTCCGGGTCATGCGTCGCTGCAGAGATCAGTCGGTCCGACTCCATCATGATACTTGCTCAACTCCTGATGCCCCATGTTGCATGTATGGGACAGTGACGAGAGACGGATGGCAGGGAGCGTGCAACGATCTTGCGCTTTAACGTCAGAGCGCGCACTTTCTATCCCACTTATCCGTCACTCCCTAGTCAATAAAACCAATCACATTGCCTGCTTTCTCAAAGCAAAACTATCAGCCACATAATATGAGGCCTAGCTGGCCATCTTGCGTGCCAGTGCAGCTTTGATCAGGGCTTCCGTAGAGGCACCTGATTCAAGCCCGGACAGCATCTTGGCTGCTTCAACGGGCTTGTATCCCAACGAGACAAGCGCGGCTTCGGCATCCGCCAGTGGGTGCGTGATCGGCGGCTGAGGCTGCGAAGCGCGCTCCATCTCATTGAGACCATCATCTGTCGACACGGTCCAATGTTTGAGACGGTCACGCATTTCAATGATCAGACGATCAGCCGTTTTCTTGCCGACACCCGGCAAGCGCGTCAGTGCACGGCTATCTTCGTCATGAACGCAACGAATGAAATCACCTTGCTCCATGCCAGAGAGAATGGCGAGCGCCAAACGCGGACCGACACCAGAAATCTTGATCAGCTCACGAAAGAGACGGCGCTCTGGCTCCTTGCCAAAGCCATACAGCAACTGAGCATCTTCACGCACCACAAGATGCGTGAAAAGCTGGCAGTCTTGACCTACCGGCGGCAGTCCCAACAAGGTATTCATCGATGCTTCAAGCTCATACCCCACACCGTGCACATCAAGCACCAGATGAGGAGGCTGCTTTTCAAGCAGTCGTCCGGTTAGACGTCCAATCATGTTTCAGTCAGTCCTTTTCTACAGTGATGTGTACTGGGCATATTTCCCAGCCCCCCTTCACTGCTCTGATGATGACATTGCGGGCAAGCCTACCAAAGATGAAGCGTCGGCGGCATGTCCGAGTGTTAAGACGATTTTGTCGCACGATCATGACAGTCAGCAGGAACACTCTCCTGACGCTTCATCATTATCGTATCAACAAGCGGCGCAATTCTCTGCGCACTATCACGGCAGCAGGCTTACAAGTGACTGAATAAATGGCATTTATTGAGCACAATATCGTATTTATACCTGATAGGCACATTACTTGTCTGGCTCGAATCCCCGCCAGCTACTACTACGTCGTATACGTGAGCCCTTGCGATTGCCAGTGGCACCCAGCCCTAACGTCTCTAGCTGAGCACTACTCGGCGTGAGACGACGACGGGCAAAGCAATGCGTCAGAGCAATCGCCAAGGCATCTGCAGCGTCTGCCTGCGGCGTGGCCGAGAGCTTCAGCGTATGTGTGACCATGTGCTGTACCTGTAGCTTGTCTGCCGCTCCAGAGCCGGTCACCGCTTGCTTTATCTGCCGCGGTCCGTATTCGGAGACAGGTAAACCATGATTGGCAGCACAGACAATGGCAGCCCCGCGTGCCTGACCTAGCTTGAGCGCAGAATCTGCATTCTTTGACATGAAGACCTGCTCGATGGCGAACTCGGCTGGACAGTGCAGAGCTATCACTTCGCTGATACCGGCGTAGATCTGCGCGAGGCGCTGATCAAGACTGACCTGCGACATCCGGATACATCCACTGTCCACATAGCGTGGTTGCGCTGCCGACACGTCCAGCACGCCATAACCGGTCAAACGCGAGCCAGGGTCAATTCCAAGAATGATCATGCGACGCTCTCGTCAGTCGAAGTCACTAAAATCTCCTGCAGTTGCTCATAACATCTTCCCAACAACTGTTCATATAACCAGCCACCATGCCATAAAAAAGGCGGTGCAACACCGTTATCCCAGCATTCTCTGCCAGGGCTCAGTATCACACCGCCTATGGGCTTTGAACCCAACGGTATCGCGGACGACCACACTACCCTTGGACTTGCCCGCGATATCGTATGACAGACCTGCTAGATATCAGGCCTGGCCTTCTTCTTCTACCTTCGCTTTCTGACGCAGGCGGATGTTCAACTCCTTGAGCTGCTCACCGCTGACTTCACCCGGTGCGTCAGTCATCATGCAGCCGGCGCTCTGGGTTTTCGGGAAGGCAATCACTTCACGAATGGTCTTCGCGCCAGTCATCAGCATTACCAGACGGTCGAGACCAAAGGCCAGACCACCATGGGGCGGCGCGCCAAACTTCAGGGCGTCGAGCAGGAAGCCGAATTTCTCTTCCGCTTCTTCTTCGCCGATACCCAATACTTCGAACACGGTACGCTGCATGGCTTGGTCGTGAATACGGATGGAGCCGCCACCCAATTCGGTGCCGTTGATGACCATGTCGTAAGCGCGTGACAGTGCAGTTTCCGGATTTGCCTTGAGCTCTTCCGGGCTGCAGGACGGCGCCGTGAACGGGTGATGCAGCGCGCTCAGGCGGCCGTTGGCATCGGCTTCAAACATCGGGAAATCAATGACCCACAGCGGCGCCCACTCACAGGTATACAGGTTGAGATCTTCACCCAGCTTGACGCGCAGCGCGCCGATCGCTTCGGCAACGATATTGGACTTGTCAGCACCGAAGAACACGATGTCGCCATCGACGGCGCCACAGCGGTCCAGCACTTCATCAACCACGTCTTCCATGAACTTGACGATCGGCGATTGCAGCCCCTCGATGCCCTTGGCGCGCTCATTGACCTTGATCCATGCCAGACCCTTGGCGCCATAAATACCAACGAACTTGGTGTAGGCATCGATTTCCTTGCGCGACAGGCTAGCACCGCCCGGAACACGCAGCGCCGCGACGCGGCCCTTGTCATCCTTGGCCGGACCGGAGAAGACCTTGAAGTCCACACTGCTCATCAGGTCATCGACATCGACCAGTTCCAGCGGAATACGCAGGTCCGGCTTGTCAGAACCGAAGCGCTGAATGGCTTCAGAGTACGGCATGGTCGGGAACTTGCCGAAATCGACACCCAGCACTTCCTTGTAGAGGCCACTGATCATGGTCTCGGTCATGCCCATGATGTCCTGCTCGTCGACAAAGCTGGCTTCAAGGTCAATCTGGGTGAATTCCGGCTGACGATCGGCACGCAGATCTTCATCACGGAAGCACTTGGCAATCTGGTAGTAACGGTCAACGCCCGCGACCATCAATAGCTGCTTGAACAGCTGAGGAGACTGCGGCAGTGCAAAGAAGTTGCCGGCATAGGTGCGGCTCGGCACCAGATAGTCACGTGCACCTTCTGGCGTAGCGCGCGTCAGGATCGGCGTCTCGATATCGAGGAAGCCAAGTGCTTCAAGCTGGGCACGCACACTGTGGGTAATGCGTGAACGCAGACGCAACTTCTCAATCATGTCGGGACGACGCAGATCGATGTAGCGATACTTGAGGCGAACTTCCTCACCGACCTTGTTGTGGTCGTCAAGCTGGAACGGTGGAGTCTGTGCAGTGTTGAGCACCTCAACATCCTTGGCCAGCACCTCGATCATGCCTGTCGGCATATTCGGGTTCTGGGTACCTTCCGGCCGCATACGGATACGGCCCTTGATACGCAGAACATACTCGCTACGCACTTTGTCGGCAGTGGCGAAGGCATCGACGGTATCAGGATCGACAACGATCTGGGCGATACCATCACGGTCGCGCATATCGAGGAAGATGACGCCACCGTGATCGCGACGGCGGTGCACCCACCCGCACAGAGTGACATCCTGATCGATCAGGGTCTCGTTCAGTTTGCCGCAATAGTGGCTGCGCATGTTGTTTCCTTGTTGCTCAAATTCGTGATCGATACGCGCACTGCGTACCTGTCTCAGTGGCCGTTGGTAATGACGTCTGTGATAACTGATTTCCATCACTGACTTTCAGAAAGTGCTGTCACGAAGCGCTGTCATTACCACCGGCCAGATTCTTCTTGTTGCCGGACTTGAAATCCGTCTCGTACCAGCCACTTCCCGCGAGACGGAAGCCGGCGGCAGAAATCAGCTTCTCAAGCTGATCTGCCTTGCATTCCGGACACTCCGTCAGCGGCGCAGCGCTGATTTTCTGCAACTTGTCCATCCGATGGCCACAGGCCTTACAGTGGTATTCATAGATCGGCATGGTTTTTCTTTCCTGACAATACTGGGCGAAAACTGCAGGGGCAGCTCACACACCATGACAAAGTTATGCCTTGCGGCGTACCTTAAGCTTGAGTGCGCCGCGAATGCCCCAATGTCGCAACATTCACGGGCGATGCCTCTAGCACACGTACATAAGGCCAGTTGAGCGGCTTTCAAGTCAAAGCGAAAGGGGCACATTATAGCGTGCTCGGCCCCGTGCGGGGCAACACCCTCAGACAATCCCTCACAAGGCATTGTCTGCTAGGTCTCATTGCCGACTCTATCCTGCAACCTCACCTAGTCACGAGGAACAAGATGTCTGATCAAAATCGCACTTCTCAGGTAGATTCCACTCCGTCCTCCAGCCTGACTTCTCCTCTCCCGCAAGCGGTAATGCTCGATGCAGCCTCACTGGGTGATGGCATGGACTTCAGCCAGTTGCAGGCAGGCGTGAATGGGCTGATCTGCCATGAAGCAACTCAGCCCGATGAAGTGGTTGAACGTCTGACAGGCGTACCTATCGTGTTGGTGAACAAGGTACGCCTGGAAGCACATCATCTTACGCAGTTACCCGAGCTTGAATTGATCGCTGTCATGGCGACAGGCACCAACAATGTGGATATCGCTGCCGCTGAGGCGCAGGGAATTCGTGTGATGAACGTCAATGCCTACGGCACAGCATCCGTGGCCCAGCACACATGGATGCTGTTGCTGGCACTGGCGGGGCGCTTAGCCAGCTATCAGACAGATGTCGCGGAAGGTGACTGGCAACGTAGCGCCACGTTCTGCCTGATGCACCGCCCAGTCATCCAGTTGGCTGGCAAACACCTGGTCATCGTCGGCAAGGGCGAGCTTGGCAGTGCTGTCGGCAAGCTGGGTGAGGCCTTCGGCATGCGCGTGACCTTTGCCGCTCGCCCGGGTAGTGAGCCGACAGCCGAGCGGCCCAGCGTTGCAAGTTTATTACCCGAGGCAGATGCTATCAGCTTGCATTGCCCGTTGACGCCAGAAACCCGGCACCTGATTGATGAAACGGCGTTGTCGCAACTGAAGCCCGGTGCATTACTGGTCAACTGTGCTCGTGGTGGCATCATTGACGAGTCAGCAGCCCTTGAAGCACTGAAATCTGGTCGACTGGGGGGGCTTGCAGTGGATAGCCTGCCGGTAGAACCCCCCAAGGAAGGCCATGAGTTGCTGTCAGCGCTTGCAGACATGCGTCGCGATCAGAGCAAGGCGCTGAATTTGATCGTTACACCACACAACGCATGGATCAGCCAGGAAGCCCGTCAGAACATGCTGAATCTGAGCCTGGCCAACATTGGCACCTATTTGCGTAACAAGGCGTCTGGCGAGAACCTGAAGCAAGGAAAGTGAGTGGTCTGAATCAGGTAATAACGCATAGAGAGTAAGGCCGGCCAGAAGGATAGTTGTTGGAACGTCGACAGCAAGCACGACTCACATTCACATGTGTTGAGTCGTGCCCCACCCAAATACTGGGCCATGTCGGAAAGTGCACTGTTCTGATATTACGTCTAGCACATCTCTACGAGGACACCGGCCGTAGCCGAACACTCTGATCAATAAGAATATGCATGCCTGCCGCCTTGAGCGGGCGCCTCTCGGCATCCCATGATACTACGCGCCCTCGAGAGCTAAGCAGTACCCAGCACGTCTGATCCTCTTCGACTTCTTCCTCGAACGAAAGTGCTGGCTCTTCTGCGGGCAATGCGACTTCGACGTTGTCTGCCTCATCACTGATCGAGGCGCTATTAGCCACCCCCATATCTTCAATATGCTGCAGATCTTCCTCCCTCGGGGCGCGCATTCGATACTGACATTCAAAACTTTCGCCAAAAGTAGTGAAAACCTTATAACGCAGCATATGCACCCCTTCAAGATCTTCAGGGTGTATCAAACGATCAAAATCGATCTCACGCATGACCAAAGGTTCATGACCACTGGCACCCAACATCTTCCAGAGATTCGGATGGATACGAATGATGCGCTCGGGAATATCCATCTCCCACAGGCTGTCGCCACTGGCTTCCAAGGAATCCAGCAAACGTCTTTCACTAGCCTGCAATTCCTTTTGCGTGTGTCGCAAGCGCCGATACATCTCTTCCGCAGTGCTATTGGCTTCATCGAGCTCGACAAGGCCACTGGCACCCGCTGACTCGACCTCTGCCCCTAGGCCGATGCGATGTAGGCGATCACACAACTCTGCCAGCGGCACTGAGAGCCGACGGCTGATGTGGTGAGTACGCCAACTCATCAGAATAAAAAAACTAAAATAGAACAGGATCAGTCCACCGACCAATGCCATACCAACCAACTGGAAGTTACGCCCAATTTCGGCAGTACGCGAAAACACGGCATCTTCTGCCACCATGCTAAGCATGATCCAGTTATTGCTCTCCAAATGTTCCCACGCCACTTTATAGGGCGCGCCTTCCACCAGGACACTGCTTGAGCCACGCCGCTGTGTCAGAATTTCCGTCGCAAGATTCGCGAAGACGACATGCTGCTCCAACTCCAGCTGCGCGGGACGAATAACATCCTCTTCCAGTACCCCTTGAACATCGGGCCGTTCAATTGGCATCAACGACAGCAGGCTTTCGCCTCGCTGAGGTACTGCCAATGAACGCCCATGTTGATCAAACAGCATGGCGAAGCCGCTCCAGGGCAATTCCATCGCGAGTATCTGATTGACGATGACATCCAACGTCATGTCGACACCCGCGACACCGAGGAAGTGATCATCGACATAAAAGGGGGTCACGGCCGATGTCATCCAGCCATTCCCGGCCGGATCTTCATAGACATCAGTCCAGATGGTCCTGCGGGCAGCATTCTCATCAGGTGCAGCACGATAGAAAAAAGAGAAATTGCGACAATCGTGATTGGGCGGCACGAGTTCGGCCAGGTTCACATAGGGATAGATCCGCACATAACAATCGGCCAAGGTCGTGAACGTCTGCACGACTGAAGAATGCGAGGACACGATATTGCGCATGATGGGATCAATGCCCGTCATTCTTAGTGCCAGCGGAATATCCTGAGTTGACTGTGGCAAGCGCGGATAATAACCGCTGGCCTGGTTACCATTATTGCCTTGTGTCGCCCATACCCCATTGGCGCGTGCGGCGTGACGTGCCAACTCAGCAGGCGCGATGACAACATCCATATCGACTGCAATATCGCTTGCCTGTGAGGCCATGCTGCTGGATAGATTCTGAACATGCTCCAACTGACGATCAAGCGATCCGGCCTCTCGTAATACCGCCAGATTGAGTTCGCTACTGGACTGCGCCTGTAGATAGCTGAGGTTGGCATCGCGAATTTCATCATTCGACAGAAAATACACCCCGACCAGCGCCATCTCTACCAGAAATAACGGGATCATGGTACTGGTAAAGAGCGCACGCCAAACCCACTTCTTGATTGTAATAGTGGAACGTGTCGGTGCCTGCATGGGCCAATATCCTGAGTCCTGCTGCGATAGAAAGAGTATGCGCTTTCCCTTGCGTTCTGAGAGTCTACTGACTTCAACGCTCAAACATGACCAACAGGTCAGACATTGGTAACAGGACTGGGGACAGGCGGCCAAGGCTTTGCTAGGATGCTCGACCCCAAGGAGGCTGCATGCTTTACAACTACGGTTCTATCAATATTGATCACGTCTATCGGGTATCCCACCTTGTGCGGCCCGGTGAAACCCTAGCGAGCCTCTCCTACCGTCAGGTACTGGGCGGCAAGGGTGCCAACCAATCCCTTGCGCTCGCACGGGCCGGAGGAGGCGTCACTCACTGGGGCCGTCTCGGCAACAGCGATCGCTGGGCTCTTGAGTCATTGGAAAGCGCAGGAGTCATCACCTCACAGATAGAGCTCAGTGCCAATGCAAGTGGCCATGCCATCATTCAGGTTGATGACCACGCCGAGAACAGCATCATCCTGCATCCGGGCGCCAATCACGGCTTTATCGATGAGCACTTGAACACGCTGTTCTCAAGTGTGGCGCAAGGCGATTGGCTGCTACTGCAAAATGAATGCAACGCGCTTGGCACGGTCATTGAATTAGCACATGCCAAACAGATGAAAATCGCTTTCAATCCGGCCCCGATGGGCGCAGAGGTACTGCGTTTACCGTTAGAACACTGCCAGGTTCTCTTCCTCAATCGCGGCGAAGCGGCTCAACTGGTCGAACTTGAAGAAAGCGCGCCGGTCGACACCCTGCTCAACGCTCTGCATTCACGACTCCCTAATACCGAGGTCGTGATGACACTTGGCAGTGAAGGCGTCTGCTATCAGCTAGGCGAACTGCGCATTCAACTTCCCGCACATCGCGTGAAAGCCGTCGATACCACGGCGGCTGGCGACACGTTTATTGGCTATTATCTCGCCAGTCAGATTGAAGGATTGAGCATCGAGGATAGTCTGCGCCGTGCCAGTACCGCCTCTGCTTTATGTGTCAGCAGAGAAGGTGCTGCACCCAGCATTCCTGTCGCCAGTGATGTTGCTGATGCGCTGGCCGAATGGCCGGCACTGGATATGCTAACTCATTGACCGCCTGGGCAATTGAAAACCTGAGCAACTAAACAACGCCCTGCGAGCCAAGTGCCACTGACTCGTTTCGCATCTTTTCGTTGCAATTCATCTGCAGCGGGGAGGTACCGCTGCCAGACATACTGCCAAGATGTGCAGATCCAATTTAAAGAGGACATCATGAACACTCCTATTATCTTCGATACCGATCCGGGCGTTGATGACGCGCAAGCCATTGCTATCTGTCTGGCACATCCAGACATTGAATTCCTCGGCATGACGACGACCTTCGGTAATGTCACCATCGAAACAGCCACCTCAAACGCTCTGCTGTTGGGCGAGTTGGCAGGTCAGAGTATTCCTGTTGCACAGGGTGCCTCTCAGCCGCTGGTCAAGGATAAGTTCCCGGCACCCGCACACATCCATGGTGCCAACGGCTTGGGCAACATGGATATCCCGACACCCAAGGGCAAGGCGCTTGCCATCAGTGCACCGCAGTTCATTGTTGAACAGGTCAATGCACGTCCCGGTGAAATCACGCTCGTTGCTGTCGGTCCGCTCGGCAACCTGGCGACTGCTCTGCAACTAGACCCAAGTATCATCAGCAAGGTCAAACAGGTCATCGTCATGGGGGGCTCCATCCGTGAAGGTGGCAATGTTTCTCCTGTCGCCGAAGCCAACATCTTCAACGACCCCCATGCTGCCAAGAAAGTGCTGACCGCTGGCTGGCCGCTGACCATGGTCGGTCTCGACGCCACTCATCGCTGCATACTCACGCCGGCACATGTCGAGCGCATTCGTGTCGCACAAGGCGCGCTGGGTGAAGTGCTCTCTGGCAGCTATCAGTTCTACAAGGCCTTCTATAAGGAAGCGCGTGGCATCGACGGCTGCTGCCCACACGATAGCTGCGCCTTGGCCTGGCTGATGAAGCCGGAGATGTTCACTGTCGAACGTGGCCATCTAAATGTCGAAGTTGAAGGCTTGGCAGAAGGCCAGACCCTGTTCGCCCCTGAAGGACGCGAATTCCTGGGCAATCAGTGGTCTCAGACTCCACTCGTCGATGTCTGCGTCAATGCACAGGGCGACAAGGTGGTCGAATGGATCACTGACGTTCTGACCGCAAAAACGGCTTGATCGCTACCATGATGATCGCCGTTTATTGATATGACGGTCGCACTCCCCGAGCAAGTGCTTGAATGGCTTGCTCGGGGGCCCTTCGTGCATTGATGAATCACTCTTTCTCATTGCCCCCTCGCACATCCCTAATGTTGCAGCTTTCGCATAATCACGATGACTTAAGCACTCTAATAGATTGAGTATCTTTCCACTGCAAGATAACGCTATAAATAACGAATCGAGATAGTGACTCGTCAGCAGGATTCAATGTCGTTCGTCGCATGCAGATAATCTGATACGCTAGTGATAACCTGCGACTCTACGCGAGGCCGATTTTATTCCCTGCACGGTTACGGAGCCTCATATGCCATCGTCCTCCATTCTGCCTGCAACACATCACCAGTCATCGGTCAGTACGGAGGATCACCCCAGATCCAAGAACTATCAGTATGATTGTCTTGTCTTCATTGGACGTTTCCAACCTGTTCACTACGGACATGTCGCCGTCATGGAGGAGGCACTACGTATCGCTCGGCAGGTGATCGTTCTGGTGGGTTCGGCCTGGCAAGCGCGTTCATTGCGCAATCCTTTTACCTTCGATGAACGTACCCGTATGATCCGGAGCTGTTTCAGCGATTCTGCCAATACGCGCCTTGAAATCGTCCCGCTGCTGGATGCGCTCTACAACGACGATGTCTGGGTGCGCGATGTACAGCGCAAGGTGCGTGACATTGCCCGCCCTCAAGCCAATCGAATGCCGCGCATTGCGCTGATAGGCGCTAATCGGCACGACAGCAGTACGCAATCAAGCTATTACCTCAGCCTGTTTCCTCAGTGGGAATCCGTCGCCGTATCACTGCGCGAAGGCATGGTGGCCAGCCGTATTCGTGAAGTCATCTTTACCGAACGCGCACGCGCCGAAGACTGGCTGAACAACGAAGGCTGTGAGCTGCTGCCAGCCTCAGTTGCTGAACACTTGCACGGTTTTCTACACGAGACGGCATGGCAAGGACTGGTCGAAGAACGACGCTTGTTGGAGCAGTACAGGACCGCTTGGAGCGATGCGCCCTACCCGCCATTATTCATTACGGTCAACGCTGTCGTCGTACAGTCAGGGCATGTCTTGCTCACGACTCGCCGTGCCGCCCCTGGCAAGGGGCTTTATGCCCTCCCCGGCGGTTTTGTTCAGCCGCAAGAACGCCTGCTGGATGCCTGCCTACGTGAGCTGAAAGAGCGAGTGCGCCTAAAGGTGCCAGAGCCTGTCTTGCGGGGTTCTCTGCGTGGTCAGCGCATGTTTGATGCACCGCATCGCAGCTGGCGAGGAAGAACGCTGGCAGAAGCCTTCTATTTCGCACTAAGACCAGAGCAGCAACTGCCGAGACTGCGCAGTGGTGGTAAAGAAAGCGAGGAGCAAGCCCGTTGGGTCGCGCTAGCAGATCTAGAGCCAGATACTCTGTTCGAAGACCATTTCTTTATCATTCAGAACTTTCTCGGGCTACATGCTGGCCAGACAGGATTTTGACTTCAAGCCTTACACCGCGACACCTTGCATGACGGCTCTACACCTTATGCGGCACCAATAGAAATGGTAGGCCAATGGCCTACCATTTCTATTGGTGCATGGTGACCCATACCGGCGAGATCTACATCATCAAGCTTCCAGAAAGTCACGCGGCAGATTCATCAGCTGCTTCCAAAGCTTGTCAATACCGGGCTTGTGGACCAATGAGCAGCGATAAAGGCGAATCTCCAGCGGGATATCCCATGCTTCATTGCCAGCACGCACCAGCTTGCCACTCGAGAGCTCATCACGAATACAGAAGTCCGGAATCCAGGCCATTCCAACACCTTGCAGCGCCATGCCCTTCAGTCCTTCTGCCATCGCCATCTCAAAGACGGTACGTAACCGCAAACGTAACGGATCGTTCTTGAGCAACATCTTCACGCTGCGACCCAGAAATGCCCCTTGGGTGTAAGACAGCAGTGGAATCACGTCTTGGCTGGTGTCGTCCTGCCCCGTCAGTGGAAAGCGCGGGGCGCCATTCTCAAGAGGAGCACAGACCGGCAGCATGTTGACTTTCGCCACCGAGAAAGACGGGAAGACCTCCGCGTCGAGCTGCATGCTGGCATAGGGATCGTAATAGGCCAGCATCAGATCGCAATTGCCCTCGCGCAACGAGTGAATGGCATCCCCCACATTCATCGCCGAGAGCCTCGTCGGCAACTCGCCTAGACCCTGCTGAAGTCGAGATATCCACTTTGGGAAGAACGCTAAAGCCAACGAATGCGCTGCTGCAATGTCCAGTGTCTCATTGGCCATGCTCAGCCCTCGCAGATGCGCGAGACACTCCGAAAGCTGCTCTGTGAGGTTGCGCGCCGTCACCAGAAATAGCTGCCCCTCCGGTGTCAGGCTGACAGGCGTGGTAGAGCGATCCACCAGAGTGGTACCTACGGCCTGTTCAAGTGCCCGAATTCGGCGACTAAATGCAGGTTGGGTGACATGACGCTGACGCGCCGAGGCAGAGAAGCTGCGCGTATTGGACAGCGCGACGAAGTCTTCCAGCCATTTTGATTCCAGATTCACCCAAACTCCCATCTATTTCGAACATGCCGGATAAGATTCCACAGGCCGAGCATGCAGGGTCTCATGACTGGTGGTTGACGGTACTTCCCGTGACACCACCTTCGTCTTATGCGTTTCGCGTATACGGCAGCAGTGAATGGCATTGGTCGGCGTGGTGCTGGGCTGGTTACCCTTGACCACCTCAACCGCCATTCAAGCGCAACAGTGTACTTCAGCCAGGAGTTCCGCCCAAGTGAACAGTCTTCCGGAAGCCACCCCAGTCTCCAATGCCAGCACGACTTCATCATCGCTCACAGACCTGAACTATGCCGAGCGCGAGGCACTGGCCAACGGCTTCCGTCTCGAAAAGGATCTGCTCGGGCGTGAACCTGTGCCATCTGATGCCTATTACGGCATCCAGACGCAACGCGCACTCAATAACTTTCATTTATCAGGCGTGCCCCTGTCACACTTCCCACGACTGGTCGAGGGCTTGGCACTGGTGAAAGCTGCCGCCGCCGAAGCCAATCACGCACTTGGCTATCTTGAGACACGCGAACACGATGCTATTCAGCATGCTTGTGCTCGCCTGATGAACGGCGATCATCATAACCAGTTTGTGGTTGATATGATCCAGGGAGGGGCCGGCACCTCTACCAACATGAATGCCAATGAGGTAATCGCCAATCTTGGCCTGGAGTACCTTGGCCTGGAAAAAGGAGACTACCAGCAACTGCATCCCAACAATCACGTCAATATGGCGCAGTCCACTAACGATGCCTACCCCACCGCTATTCGCGTGGGACTGCTGCGCAGTCATTCGATGCTGGTCGATGCCCTGAGCGAGCTGGCCAACGCCTTTGCCACCAAGGCACTGGAGTTTGACGATGTGGTCAAGATGGGCCGCACTCAGCTGCAGGATGCAGTGCCGATGACCCTGGGTCAGGAGTTCCGCGCCTTTGCCAACACTCTACGCGAAGATGTCGAGCGTATCGCCAACCTGAATGAGCTATTGAAAGAGGTGAATCTAGGCGGTACCGCCATTGGTACCGGAATTAACGCTGATCCACGCTACAGCGCACTGGCCATCGAAGCGCTCGCACGCCGTTCCAGTATCGACTTCCGCCCAGCATCTGATCTGGTAGAGGCTACCAGCGACATGGGAGCCTTTGTACTGTTCCACGGCATGCTCAAGCGCCTGGCGGTCAAACTGTCCAAGATCTGTAACGACCTGCGTTTACTGTCTTCCGGCCCGCGCACCGGCTTTAACGAAATCAATCTACCTCCGCAACAGCCGGGCAGTTCGATCATGCCAGGCAAGGTCAACCCGGTGATTCCAGAAGCCGTCAACCAGGTCGCCTTCGACGTTATCGGCAACGATACCGCACTGACCATGGCGGCAGAAGCGGGCCAGCTACAGCTCAACGTGATGGAACCACTGATCGCCTATAAGCTATTCGATTCTATCCGACAGCTAAGTCGCGCCATGACAATGCTCAGGAACCGCTGTGTCATTGGTATCACTGCAAATCGCGATCGCTGCGCCGAATTGGTCAATAATTCTATCGGCTTGATCACCGCACTCAATCCGTATATTGGCTATGACAATGCGACGCGTATCGCCAAGGAAGCTCTTGTCAGCGGCCGTAGTGTACTAGAACTGGTACGGGAAGAAGGTCTGCTTGATGACGCACGACTCGAGGCGCTTCTCTCACCGCAGGCCATGACACGCCCTCGTCAGATGAAAGACTAATGTCTTTCGACGACTTATCTCCATGTTAAGTCACACACACAAAAACGCCGCATCAGCAGTGAGCTGATGCGGCGTTTTCTGATACCAATCCTCACACTACCGAGAAACGACTACTGACTGGCACTTTTCTGTGCAGCGAAGTATTTACGTGCCCGTTCAGCTTCTTCCTGCGTAGGCGTATAGGTGGTCCACTCGCCACCCTTTTCGCTTCGATAACGTACCACGCCCTGATCGTGGTCAATCTCATAATAGGGATAAACTTCACGCAAGTTAAAGAACGCTCCCGGTGCAAACAAGAGGATGTCGAGTGCCAGATAACCACCGTTGAACTTCAGCGGTAGAATGCCGTACATCGGTGCCTTCTGCTCATCCATCACTTCAAATTCATAATTACCAAAACTAGTGGTCGGCAATTCTTGCTGAACCGTGGACTGGTTACGACTGACATCCTTGAGATTAATTTTCGCGGTTTCGGATGGGCTACTGATCGTCGTATTGGCGCTACAGCCAGCGAGAAGGCCTCCTAGCAAGATCGCTAGTGATACACGATTGAACAAAGTCATAGACGTTCCCTGTTTTATAGGTATAGATGTAAATGTGTCGAACGATATCGACAGCTGCGATGCTATATTAATATCGACCTACCTACCAGATAACCTTTACATCCCTAACGAGAAGTCATGCACAGTATTATTTATTGCATCAATAATTCTCTGACATCCTCCTCCCTCTTATTTCTAAGCATGACCTCATCCGACTACTGTGCCATCTCACGTGGATCACGTGGATAGAAATCCTCTGGCTGCGACTCAACGTGATGAAAATGTTTAGTGTTCTTGTAAGGCATTTTCATGAAGCCTGATATACCAAGCCCCGAAATCAGCGGCACTGCGTCCAGTATCGCTGCCAGTAGGCGGGCGAAATCGGCCTCGCGTGCTGGATCCAGCAGTCGATAATAACTGTGAATCTTGAGGTGATGTGGCAAGGCCTCAAAAATGAGCATGCCGGTGTGGTGAATCTGATTGAGCTCCGCCAGCGCGCTCATTATCTCGCCAGGCAATGCCAATAGCTCTTCAGGATCTGGCCCATCCTCGAAGTACGAATGAATGCGTGACTCGTCCTCAAGTTCTGGTACGGCACTGACTTCGTAGGGCAATCTCGGCATCGCATTACCAACCGAATACTGGGAGAAGACAAAAGCGGTATCAGGATCTTCACGTTCAAGATGCAGCGTGTCGCGGGCATTGAAGAGGCACGCCTTGAACACACCTTGCCGATAAATAGCGCGTGCCAATGCCACCATGTTATTGATCGCGACGACAAAGGCAGCCTTCAATGTGGGGTCATGAAGATGCAGGGCCGTGTCGATATAAATGCCCTGTGGCTCCCAGCGAATCGCCAATCCACCAACGATGGGATACTTTCCCAGTCGGCTGACCGCGGCAAGAAAGGCTTTTTCCGTTTCTCCCATGCCCTGCATGAAATTCTTGTAATAACGATCTAGTTGCACATCATTAACGTCATCGAGCACATTATTGCCCTGATAACCTGCCGGTTCAAAAGCCTCCCGCAAAAACGACTTGCGAGAGGTGTAGACAACCGTATCAATGTCACGCACTGCGGGGCGCACCCAGACCGGTAGCAAAGGTTGCGATGAGGGTAAACCGAGCTCTGGCATGACAAGCCGGGCCAGCCTGGGCATCTCACGCAAAAAATAGTCCCCAGCCTGCATTCGTTGCGCGGGGATATCTGACAGCAAGCTATCCAACAGACGTGCAAACTCTCTCGGCAACCCAAGTGAGACAGCTGGTATAGCCTGTACGCCAAATCGACATGACTGTCCGGATGCGAGTGCATAGAGCGTAGCTGCGACACCCTGTTCATCGAAGCGCGGCGAGGAGAGTGCGCCTCCTAGCTGCTCCTCGCCGATGAAGTAGACATCACCTAACCGCGCATTGGTCTGCTGTAGGTTGTCCGACATCAGCTGCATGACGTTTGTCGTGACGAACTGCAACCGCTCATCCAGCTGAGCGAACACTGAACTTCCCCAGTCAATCAGCGCGACCTGCTCTTGCTCAGCATCAAATACCAGGTTGGAAGGTTTGATATCACCGTGTACCACAGGACGACTGTTGTGAGGCGTACTCGACGCCGCGCCAACGCCAGAGCGACTTCCTGGGCCAGTCCCGCGCAGTGATTTGAGAATATCCGCTAGCTGACTGGCAATCTTGACCACCAATCTTGGTGACATTCGGCCATGACGCAGCGAGTATTCTTCCAGATTGATCCCCGGCGCGCGTTCCATCACCAGAATCGACTGGCGACGTACTCTCTGATAACTGATCAGGCGTGGAATACGCGGATGCGCGACCTGATCCAGCATATAAGCCTCTTCCTCGAGGCGGTCCTGTAACGCTTGTGGCAATGTTACCCGCGTGAACTTGAAGACGTGCTCCTCACGGACACCTTCATCATCCCTGCCACCCTGTCCACGCCAACCGGCAAACACGAAGCCATAAGCGCCTTTGCCAACCAGGTGGATATCTCTGTAGCCAAGCCCTTCCAACTGGGCAACACATAGTGCCACCCAGTCTTTCAGTTTCTTGGCATCATGATGCGAGAGCAGATAGATGGACTGCTCTTCTGGGATGTAAAACTGCTGCAGCCGCTCGTGGGCGCGGGCATCGCTCATACGGTCAACTCGCGGATCAGAGGGTGGCTATCCAGCCGTCGATAACGGGATGTCTGCATCAATCATTACGCCAATGACAGCAACATCTCATCAGGATGCTCAAGATAATGCTTCCACAGGTTACTGAAGCGCGCGATGGTACCGCCATCAATAATGCGGTGATCACCCGCCCAGGTGATGGTCATGATGTCACGGGCACATACCTGCCCCTCGGCATCAAAGCGTGGTAAACGCTGCGTGCGTCCCAGCGCAACAATCGCCACTTCAGGTTGATTGATGATCGGCGCCGCATAGGTACCGCCCAATGCGCCGATATTGGAAATCGATAGCGTACCGCCCTTCAAGTCTGCCTGGGCCACTCGTCCGCTACGCGCTGATTCAGTCAATCGTCCTACCTCACGCGCAATGTCGAGAATGCTCAACCGCTCGACTCCCTTGACGTTAGGCACCATCAGTCCCGCGGCGCCATCGACAGCCATGCCGATATTGCAGGAATCCTGATAATGGATGGACTCACCATCCTCACTGAGTCGTGCATTGAGCACAGGCTCTGCGATCACAGCCAATGCCATCGCCTTCATGATGAATGGCATGAGCGTCAGACGAACGCCCTCTTGTTCCGCACGTGGTTTTAGGCGCGCCCTCAGCAGCAGCAGGTCCGTGACATCCAGCTCATCACCATAATGGAAATGCGGAATCTGGGTGCTGGACTGCACCATTCGTCGGGCCATCACGGCCGCCACACCCTTGAGAGGAACACGCCGAGCCTCAAGACGTACGGGAGCCGTCTGTCTGATGTCATCGCGTTTCTCATGGTCAGGTGACGAATCATCACGCTGGTTGCCTACTGACGCTTGGGTAAAGGATACGCTTGCGTCTCCAGCGGCCTCCTCTGCTCGAGCCAGATAAGCCAGTACATCCTCTTTCAGTACACGCCCCTTGCGACCGGAGCCCGCGATGACAGTGATATCTAGAGCATGCTCACGCAGCAGACGACGAACAGCAGGCGTGGCAGGAATCCGAGCCTGATGAGAGGTCACGGGTGTCGCGCCTGAGTTGCCGGGCTGACGTTCACTATCTTGCGGAGCACGGCTTGAATGAGACACCGCCTCGGCGGCACCATCATCACATTCTCCGAGTTCCTCTGCCTCGGAGATGTCATCTGGTACATATGCATAGAGCGGCGTATGCACTCGGGCATTTTCTCCCTGAGCATAATGGAAGCGTACAATGCGGCCGGACTCGGAGGCGGTGATTTCCACCAGTGCCTTGTCGGTCATCACGTCGACGATCGTCTGATCTTCTTCTACCGTATCGCCTTCCGCGACGTGCCAGGTCACCACCTCACACTCGACAATGCCTTCACCGATATCCGGCAAAATAAAGTCTCGCGAGCGACGCTCAACAATAGACGTATGAATCTGGGATTGAGCCGTCGATGAAATGGCAGCTTCGGGCGCTTGAGTCTGTCGCTGCCCAGCCATTACAGCAGTATCACTCTCGTGATCGGCACTCTCGTGATCGGCACTCACGTCAGCTTCACTCTGGTGTGTCTCGTCACTTTCCCCAACACCATCATCCACCGCAAACAGCGGTGAATGAACACGCGCAATCTCACCTTCCTGACAGTAAAGGCGGACCACGATACCGGCATGCGGCGCCGGAATTTCCACTAGTGCCTTGTCTGTCATGACTTCAGCGACCGGCTGGTCTTCCTCGATCCGATCACCTTCCTTGATTAACCACTTGACCAGCTCGCACTCGACAATGCCTTCGCCGATATCGGGCAGGATGAAATCATTCATGGCGCACGTCACTCCCTGGTACTTTTCACGAAAACATAAGCTGTCACTCAAGCATGAGCATTGCTCAACAGATTGGATGAACAGACTGTCAGTAGCTCAAGCTTTGCTTGATGGCCTCGTAAATCTTAAGCTCGTCCGGTAGGTGCTCCTTCTCGAGCACTAGCGGAAACGGTGTATCGAGGCCAGTGATGCGACGTATCGGAGCTTCCAGATACAGGAAGCAGCGTTCTTGGACTGTGGCCGCAATTTCGCTGGCAAAACCACCTGTCAATGGCGCTTCATGACTGACTACCAGTCGACCGGTCTTGAGCACGGACTTACATATGGTTTCGATGTCCCAAGGCAAGATACTGCGCAGATCAATGACCTCACAGTCGATACCATCACGCTCAGCCATGACGGCGGCCTTTTCTATGACTTCCATCTGCGCGCCCCAGCCTAGCAAGGTGATATCGCGCCCTTCGCTAATGACCTCCGCCACACCCAGTGGTAGCTCATAGTCACCCTCCGGCACTTCACCGACCGAGGCGCGATAGAGGCGCTTTGGCTCCATGAACAGCACTGGATTTGGATCACGAATCGAGGCCAGTAGCAGCCCCTTGGCCTGGTGCGGGTTGCGCGGAATCACGACCTTGAGCCCGGGAGTATGTGCAAAATAGGCTTCCGGTGACTGGGAGTGATAGAGCCCACCCGCGATACCGCCGCCGTAGGGAGTACGGATGGTCAACCCGCCAACATTGAACAGATCCCCAGAACGATAACGGAACTTGGCCGCCTCATTCACGATCTGGTCAAAGGCAGGGAAGATGTAATCGGCAAACTGGATTTCAGCGACTGGCGTTGACCCCTGTGCTGCCAAGCCATTGGCAAAGCCAATGATGCCCTGTTCAGTCAGCGGGGTATTGAAGCAGCGATCACGGCCATATTTGTCTTGCAGGTGACTGGTGGCGCGAAAGACGCCGCCGAAGACACCAACATCCTCACCAAACAGGACTACCTGTGGGTTGGCGTCCATCGCGATATCAAGCGCATCATTTATCGCCTGCAACATGTTCATCTTCTTGCTGCCAGTCCCGCTGACGGGCGAAGTATTCCCTTCTCTCGCAGCCCCAGCGGCCTGCTCTGCATTAGCAGATGACATCGCCTGTTGTTCGCTCATGACTGCTCGCCTCCTTGCTGCAACTGCTCATGCGTCTTGCGACTCTGTTCAATCTCCTGAGCACTAAATCCCATGCTACTGGCGCCCTTGGGATAGGCATGAGGATATTTGCGTATGTGTTGCTTGAGGTCTTTCAGCTGTTGCTCAAGTAACGGCGGCGGCATGTCATAGACATCTGAGATCAAGGAGTCCAACGGTGGTGGCGCCAGTTTCTCGGCACGCTTCATCGACTCCAGTACCTCGCGACGCAGTTGATCACCGGCTGCCTTTTCCTCTTTTTCACTCCACCAGCCTTGAGCCTCAAGCCAGTGCCGCATGCGCAGAATGGGGTCCTTGTCACGCCAGATAGCTTCCTCTTCCTTGCTACGGTAACCAGAGGGGTCATCAGAAGACGAGTGTGCGGCCAGACGATACGTCATAGCTTCAATCAGCACCGGTTGGTTAGTCTCAACTGCGATCTTGCGCGCAGCGCACGTGGCCTCATAAACGGCAATCAAGTCATTACCATCTACACGAATGCATTGCATGTGATACCCGAACGCACGCGGAGCAATACCGTCAGCCGCGAACTGTTCGCTAGACGGTGTTGAGATGGCATAGCCGTTATTGCGACACAGGAAGATACACGGCACTCGATGCACGGATGCCATGTTGAGCGCGGCATGGAAGTCACCCTCAGAGGCAGCGCCTTCACCGAAGATGGTAATTGTGCAACGGCCTTTACCGGCCAGCTTCTGGCCATAGGCGTAGCCGGTTGCCTGGGGAATCTGCGTTGCCAAGGGCGAGGAAATCGTCATGTAATGCAGGTCACGTGAGCCGTAATGGATCGGCATCTGACGGCCCTTGCCATAATCGAGCTCATTACCAAACATCTGATTCATGAACTCGTCACAGCTGAAACCACGCCACGCCAGCGCGCCCTGCTCACGATATTGCGCCATGATCATGTCATCGTCTTCCAACGCCGCAGCGCTACCAATGACAGTGGCCTCTTCACCGGTGCACTGCATATAGAAGCTCAAGCGCCCCTGTCTTTGGGCCGCCAGCATGCGCTCGTCCAACACACGGGTGAACAACATGGTGTGATAGATCTTGAGCGCCTTGTCGCGCTCAAGACTGACTTCATCTCCCTCACGATAGAGAGTGCCGTCCTGACGCAGACGCTTGAAGATGGGAATGGTCAGCTCATCTCCGGTCATGAAGGCAACACGATGCAGTACATCGGCGCTGTCAGGTGACAGCTGCTGGGCAGTGGGAGTCGCAGTCAACTCGTCCACTGAACGCGTCGCCGAGTCAGGAGTGCGTGTCTTTGATCCACTTGTCTCGGATCCTGTTGTTCTTGTATCGGACATGCTCATCATCCCCTTTACCGATCAGGTGCTTGAGGGTCCTGCCAGCCCCTTGTGAGGACGGGCAGGCAGATGGTCTGGCGGTAGCAACATCATGCCAACAGATCCGAATAGGCATCTGTCATCTGTCATCTGTCAGCGTAGTTGAAGTTGTCACGACAGGGTTAGAAGTTGACGTTAACGTAAAAGACACCCAAATGCAGTGAATAGTCCTGCTGACTTACTACATCTTTGGTTGAACCTTTTGCGGCATGGGGGCATGCAACATTGGCATGATCATCAGAATTTGCGTTAAACAAGCAAAATTTAAGACTAAAGGTGCAGATGGCGTCAGTGAGTGGACTGGTAACCTTCCCGCACCAAATCAGTGCCTCAAGCTTTTGGGCATTTCATATCCAAAAGCGCTCGGGTCATCCTGTGTGCAATAGCGACTGACATCGCCTCCTCGAGTAAGGACAGTCCCATGAGTGACTCTTCCCGCCCTAATCTGTGGCGTCGCCTGCCGTTGTGGCAGAAAATCCTTGGTGGTCTCGCGCTCGGTATTCTGGCCGGTGCTTTGATGGGCAAGGATGCTAGCGCCTTCAAGCCGCTGGGCGACATCTTCATCAATGCCATCAAAATGCTTATCGTACCGCTGGTATTTAGCACATTGGTCGTGGGTATCACGTCAATGCGCGACCCGCAGAAGATGGGCCGTATCGGCGGTAAGACCATCGCGTTGTATCTGCTGACCACGGCCTTTGCCATCACTATTGGCATGCTCGCATCGAGCATCTTCCAGCCGGGTGCTGGTGTGGACTTCAGCTTTGAGAAAGGCATGGATGCCAAGGAAGCCCCTTCCCTGGTGCAGATCCTCGTTGATCTCGTCCCCCGCAATCCGATTGATGCCTTGGCCAATGGCAACATCATGCAAATCATCGTCTTTGCCATTGGTATCGGCATTTCATTGATCATGATTGGTGACAAGGGCGAACCTGTCGTGCGCGTTTTCGATAGCTTTGCGGAAGTCATGTATAAGCTGACTGAATTCGTGATGGCCTTTGCTCCGTTTGGCGTCTTCGGCCTGATGGCGCATGTCTCCGGCAATTACGGCATGGATGTACTGCTGCCGCTAGCCAAGGTGATCGGCGTTGCGTACCTTGCCAGCATCTTGCATGTACTGGTGGTGTATTCCGGCCTGCTGGCATTGCTGGGCAAGCTCAATCCGGTGCGTTATCTACGCGGCATCCTTGATGCTCTGGTCGTGGCATTTTCCTCTGCTTCCAGTTCCGGCACCTTGCCGATCTCGATCCGCTGTGCACGCAAAAATCTCGGCGTCTCTGAAGGGGTATCTGGTTTCGTGCTGCCCGTCGGCGCGACCATCAACATGGATGGCACCGCGATCTATCAGGGCGTCGTCGCACTCTTCATCGCTCAGCTGACCGGCATTGAACTGTCGATGATGGATTACGGTATGATCGTGCTGACTGGCACGCTGGCATCGATTGGTACTGCAGGCGTCCCGGGCGCTGGCCTCATTATGCTATCCATCGTACTGAGCCAGGTCGGCCTACCACTGGAAGCCATCGCAGTGATTGCAGGTATCGACCGTATTCTCGATATGGCGCGTACGACCGTGAACGTGGCAGGCGACCTAATGGTCACCACGTTGGTCGGTAAATCCGAGAAAGAGCTGGACTTCGAAATCTACAACGCGCCGCACAAGCAGTAATTACACGGGTACCGTCTTGTGTCATGAAGATGGTTGGATATGAAAATGCCCCGCTCAATGAGCGGGGCATTTTTTATGGTCAAATATCAGGCCAGTCGGTATCAAGGGCTCCGGTGTCATCCACCAGAAGTCGTCTAATGTTCAACATCTTCGGGAGGAGAATCACGTAACTCACGCCTCAGCACCTTGCCGACGTTGGTCTTGGGGAGCTCATCTATGAATACGACATGACGCGGTACCTTGTAGCTAGCCAGTTCCTTGCGTGACCAATCGCGCAGTGTCTCGGCATCCAGACGGCTGCCATCCTTGAGCACCACATAAAGCTTGATGGCCTCACCACTTCGTTCATCGGCAACGGAAACGGCGGCTGTCTCCAGCACCTCAGGATGACGCACGATGACATCCTCAACTTCGTTGGGGTACACATTGAAGCCAGAGACAATGATCATATCTTTCTTGCGATCGACAATGCGCATATAGCCATCGTCCTGGAAGACTGCAATATCACCGGTGCGCAGGAAACCATCGTCAGTAAAGCTCTCCTGCGTAGCCTGCTCACGCTGCCAGTAGCCCTTCATCACCTGCGGCCCCTTGACGCATAGCTCACCAGGCTCACCCATGGGCACCAACCCACCTTCCTCATCATAGAGTCGTACCTCAGTAGAAGGCATTGGCCGACCGATGGTACCGAGCTGAATGGCATCCAGTGGATTAAACGACACGATAGGAGATGTCTCTGTCATGCCGTAGCCTTCCGAAATATCACTGCCCGTCACACGCTTCCACTCCTCTGCCGCCTTACGCGTCAGCGCGACCCCACCAGAGGTGGTGATCTTGAGCTTCGAAAAGTCCAGCGCCTGAAAACCAGGATTATTGCAAAGTGCCACAAACAACGTATTGAGCCCGACGAACATCGTGAAATCAGCACTCTTGAGCGTCTTTACGAAGCCGGGGATATCGCGTGGATTGGGAATCAACAACGAGTGATTTCCCTCACCCAACATACAGGCCAGATGAATGGTAAAGGCGTATATATGATAAAGCGGCAGCGGCGCAACCAGCGTTTCCTGCCCTGCCACTAGCCCCTGAGTTAGCGCCATGCGCCCTTGCAGCATGTTGGCCAGCAGATTGCGATGCGTCAGCATCGCCCCCTTGGCAACCCCCGTCGTACCGCCGGTATATTGCAGCACAGCAACATCATCAAGCGCTAACGTCGGGCGCTCCCAGCGCTCAGCCTTGCCTGAGGCAATCGCCTTGCGTAGCGGAATCGCATCCGGCAGATGATAGCTCGGCACGAGTTTCTTGACGTGCTTGACCACCGTATTGATCAACAGACGCTTCACCGGTGGGTGCATGTCACCTAATTCACAGACCAGCACGTACTCCAGTTGAGTCCGGGCACGTACGCGCTCGACCTTATCGGCCATATTGGCCAGTACCACGAGGGCACGAGCACCTGAGTCATTGAACTGATGCTCCATCTCACGCTCGGTATACAGCGGGTTGGTATTGACCAGCACCAGCCCAGCACGAATGACAGCAAAGGCTACCACCGGGAACATCAGCGTATTGGGCAGCTGAATCGCAACGCGATCACCAGGCTTGAGGTCTGTCTCATGCTGGAACCAGTCCGCCAGCTGGCGGCTGGTCGCCTCTAGCTCAGCAAAGCGCATGGTACGATCCATGCAGGTAAAGGCCGGGCGCTCAGCATGCTCATGGCAGGCACGCTCAAGCATGTCCATCAGCGAATCAAGACCTGTGAAATCAATCTCGTCCGGCGAACGTATGCAGGACTTTCCATCCATGGTCTCGGGCTCCATGCGCGCATCCTGTGTCGAGTTGTCTTCGGGAGATGAGGCGTCGCTGGCGTTATGCATGGCAAGTCTCCTATATCAGCGCGTGGCCTCATCCGAGTGATGATGCCCGCCACTTTATTGTTTTGAACAAGAGGCATGATTCACAGACATGTGACGCAAGCATAGCCTCAAACCTGCATCAAACGCCGTTGGCTGATTCAGCAGCTTTGTTATCACATTGAAACATACGACTGTTTCATGCCGCCTTGCGACCTTGGTGTCAGGCGCAACTCTGGAGTGCACAATAGGAAACAAGATAAAACTCACACCATGAAACGCAGCATGCCCCACAGAAGACTCTGCAGGGCATGTTATTTTGGCGAGGCGTACCGTTCACAACCTGCTGATGTTGACCCGCTAGTGATAGCGAGCGATTTATCACCAGCGATGGTAGCCAGTCTCAGACCTTAGCTGTTCGTGTGGCTCAGACGCAGCTGATGCAGATAATGCATGTGTCGCTCGTACTGCTCGAGCAAGTCATTGATAACCTGATCTCTGCTATACCCCATCAGATCATAGGACTGGCCACCTTCCTTGAGAAATACCTCGGCACGACAGTAATCCTCTTCATCGCCTTCATCTTCCTGGTCCAGCCCAAGGTCCGGACGCAGGTGAGAACGAATCCGCACTCCATAGATGAAATCATATTCTTCGCCATGACGCGCCTTGAAGTAGACGCGGTCTCGACTGACCGTCACCTCAACCTCAAGCCCCTGACCGCGCAGCTCTTCAGCTAATTCCTGCATCCCCTCAGCGACGGTGCCACGCACAAAGCCGCGGACCATCGTACGCGTTGGGAAGCTCATCAGGTGTTGAGCGCGCTTGCGCCAGTTGCCCTTCTCGCCCATCGGCGTGGCCGCAGCGGTATTCACCGACAGCGAACGACGCTTGACCGACTCAAGATTAAGCTGGCGTAACAGCCCAAAGATGGATGCCAGTAGAATCACGCCAAAAGGTAACGCTGTCGCAATGGTCGCGGTCTGTAGCGCGCCCAATCCACCCGCCAGCAATAACACGATCGCCAGGACACCTACCGCAAAGGCCCAGTAAATTCGCTGCCAGGTTGGCGTATCTTCGCGCCCTCCCGAGGCCAGCATATCGACGACCATCGAGCCTGAATCTGCTGAAGTGACGAAGAATACAATGACCATCACCAGTGCGATTACAGAGGTAATGGACGATAATGGCAACTGCTCCAGGAAGGTAAATAGTGCCAAGGAGTAGTTATCGTTAACCGTATCCACTAGTGCAGTGACGCCATGATCGAGAATCATCGAAATGGCAGTGTTACCGAAGATAGTCATCCATAGCAGAGTGAAACCTGCCGGAACAAACAATACGCCGATCACGAATTCACGAATGGTACGCCCGCGAGAAACACGTGCGATAAACATCCCCACGAACGGCGACCAAGACATCCACCAGCCCCAATAAAGTAGCGTCCAACCACCGATCCAGTCATTTGGCTCATAGGCATAAAGCTCAAAGGTCTTACCAACAATATCGGCCATATAGAAGCCGGTATTCTGGACAAATGCCTTGAGCAGGAATGCTGTCGGACCCAGCAGCAGCACGAACAACATCAACACTACCGCCAGCCCAAGATTCAACTCGGACAGGATGCGAATGCCCTTATCGAGCCCAGTCACCACCGAAATGGTCGCAAGACCAGTGATGATGACAATAATCGCGACCTGAGTAATATCGTTGTTAGGCAGTCCTGTCAGATGCGAGAGCCCAGAATTGACCTGCGCGACACCATAGCCCAGCGTGGTGGCAACACCACAGACAGTACCCACGATTGCAAAGATGTCGACCGCATGCCCGATCGGGCCATAGATACGGTCACCTATCAGTGGATATAGCGCACTACGCAAGGTCAGCGGCAGCTCATGGCGATAGCTGAAGTAAGCCAGGATCAGCGCAACGATGGCATAGATAGACCAGGCATGCAGCCCCCAATGGAAGAAGGTCAGCTTCATGGCTTCACGTGCAGTCTCTACCTGTTCGGGAGTTCCCGTTGGCGGATTCAGGAAGTGCATGACGGGCTCGGCTACACCGAAGAACATCAGGCCAATCCCCATGCCTGCCGAGAACAGCATCGCGAACCAGGTCACGTTCTTGTAATCAGGTAGAGAATGATCTGGGCCCAAGCGTATCTCACCGTGACGTGAGAACCCGACATAAACGACAGAAACAAGCACAATGGCCACACACAGGATATAAAACCAACTGACAGTCTCAGTAATCCAATGCTGGACTGATTCAAACATCGATACGGCAGTTTCCGAGAAAAAAGCCGTAAATATCACCAGCAGCAGGATAATAGCATTGGCACTAAAGAAGACGGGCGGGTTGACCTTGGCAAACACGCCACTACGCAGCGGGGCATTGGCGGGGTCGCCGCCACCCGCAGCAGGGGTAGAACGCATGGAAATATCCTTGTGAGACTATCAGGAAGACGAGGCGCAAGAATTCTCTGCACATCGTATTAGCAGCAAAGAAACCATCATTTTTGGCGCGGATAGTACCACCTTATGTATCTACAACCAACGCAGTAGACTCGCTTGCTTTCCATGTCCTTGCATCTTCTTTTTCAGCAACCTTCACTTCCTCCCTTCTCATCCCTGAGATGACGTTTCTTTCCCTGCTTTTTACACACTGCCACTCTATCCAAAGAACATAATATGACGACATGCGTTTTAGAGGAGGTGTCAACATGGCCACAAAAAGCACAATCCGCTCGCTAGGAATATCCTTGGTATTGGTCGCCGCCCTCCCCATGTCTCCAGCCATGGCGGAACCAGGCCGTGGCGGATTTTACGAGCACGGTATTGTGGGGCCAGGCATCGTGATAAGACATGGAGGACCAGGCAGAGCAGCTCACTGGGCACCAGGAGGCCCGGGGCATGGGCATGGCCTACCTGGCAACGCGCGAGGTATCTGGGTCGGTGCGACTCTCTTCTTCCTGGCCGCCGGCACCTACTATCTTTGGGACGCGAGTCAGGAGCAATATCTTCCAGTTCAGGCACCGGCACCCGCGACGTTGTCAGCACCGGCAGTGGATGTCATTGCCTACCCCTCCAAAGGCCAACACGAAGACCAGATCGCTCGTGATCGCTATGAATGCCATCGCTGGGCCAACCAGCAGAGTGACGCTGAGGTTAACTCGGTAGCCCCACCTGTTACCGCAGGCAATGCCGATATCTACCGCCGTGCATTAAGCGCCTGTCTGGCCGGTCGTGGGTACAGCGTTCAGTAGTCGCACGCAGTACACGCTTGATGAGTCGGCATGAGCCAATAAGACACAAAAACGCCCGCCACGAGCGCCATGTAACGAGCGTTTTTGTTCCGCTGGCCTCAAGAATAGAAAGACCTCACTGGTCGTCATCACTAACCGCGACGTTTCTGGTGACGCTCACGGTTGGTGTCGCGCGCTGAACGCGACTTGCGCAACATGATGAGCGTGGCACCCAACCCACCATGACGCGGCGTAGCACTGCACCATGCCTGCACTTGAGGGATCTGCTCTAGCCAGTGCACCAGGTAGGCGCGGATGAGGGCTGCGTGAGACTCGCTATCGCGCCCTCTGCCATGAATGACTAGCAACGAGCGTAATTCGCTCTCCCATCCATCACGGACAAAGCGCTGTACTTCTCGCCGACATTCGATCAAAGGCCGGCGTATCAAGTTCAGCTGCGCCTCTGGTGGATAGCCGCCGTGGCGGAGGCGTTCCAACACCCCCACCTGAATGCCATCACGACGATACTCGATGGGGTCGTGGGGTGACAGATGCTCCACATAGCTATCAGACAGTCCATCGAGTTCATTACCGAGCGATTTCTGAGCGTCCTCACGACGCACAAGCTGCGCATTGCTAGGCCCCTGAGACCTAGCAGCAACATCTGCTCGATCAATGCCGCGCGTCAGTGGTGTGACATCGAGCATCTCACGCCGAAATAGGTCATCCACCTCGGCACCACTCACTTCGCGCGACGCAGATATCATCACCGGGGAAAAACGAGACATGGCACCCTCCACGATCGATCAGGATGAGGGGTCGCTACTGGCAATAGACTTCGGTGTGCGGGAGTCGCTCCGGAAGCGCACTTTCCTGCCGCCCCCTGCTATCCACTTGTCATTGTCCATACACAATAACGCCCCGAAACAAAGCATGCCTCGGGGCGTTGGTCAGACTCAAGTCATTGACCGTATTTTGTCGTACTGATACTTAACGACCGGTCTTGAGCTTTTCCCAGTACTTCTGATAAATCGGCAAGGCATCTCCCACATCAGTCTGGAACTCACCACGCTCAAGATCTGCCTGGGTCGGGAAGACGACCGGATTGTCCCGCACTTCAGGAGCCATCAATTTCTTGGCTGCCAGACTCGGCGTGGTATAGCCAACATACTCACTGATTTCCTTGCTGACTTCCGGGCTGATCAGGTAGTTCATGAATTGATACGCCGCCTCTACGTGGCGTGCATTGGACGGGATGGCCATGGTATCCATCCACAGGATGATGCCTTCCTTGGGATAGACATAATCCACTGGCACGCCTTCCTCATTGGCCTGATAGACCTCACCGTTCCAGATCAATCCTGCATCGACCTCACCCTGCATGAAGGGTACCCGCGCAGCGTCAGAATTGAACGCACGCACATTCGGCATCAGCTGGGTCAGCTTCTCGTAAGCTGCCTTGATTTCGTCAGGATTAGTGGTGTTACCACTGAAGCCGAGACTTGCCAGTGCGACGTGGAAGACTTCACGCATGTCATTGGACAGCAACAGCTTGTCGCGATACTTGTCATTCCACAGATCATTCCAGCTGCTCAGCTCACCCGTCTCGACGTAATCAGGGTTATAGCCGATACCGGCACTGCCCCACATATAAGGCACGCTGTACTGATTGCCCTTGTCGAACTCACGATCGACCAGATTCGGATCGAGATCCTTGAAGTTGCCCAGCTTGCTGATATCCAGCTTCTGAAGCAGCCCTTCTCGTGCCATCTTGTCGATGTAATAGGTCGACGGGAAGATGAGATCATAACTGTTGTTGCTGTCCAGCAGCTTGAGCTTGGCATACATCGCTTCATTGGAATCGAAGGTCGAGTAGATGACATCAATGCCGGTCTTTTCCTCGAAACGCTCGATCACCTCATCAGGCATGTACTCAGTCCAGTTATAGACATACAACACCTTGTCACTATCATCGGCGATAGCCTGGCTTGCACTACCCAGCGTCATGAAGGAGGCCGTTACCGCTGCTACAGCAGTGACTAGCGCAGTACGGGGAGCGATACGGGAAGACAGAAATTGCATGTTACTTTTTCTCCTTGATCAACAACTGGGAAACCACCAGCAGGCATAACGACAAGCCCAGCAATAGGGTCGCCAATGCATTCACTTCAGGCTTTAGCCCCAGACGTACCATCGAGTAGATGCGCAGCGGTAGCACTTCGAAGGTTGGCCCGGTCACAAAGGTCGAGATCACCACATCATCCAGCGATAGAGTAAAGCTAAGTAGCCAACCGGAAGCAATGGCAGGCAGCAAGGCTGGCACTAGCACATGCCATACCGCACGCGACTCACTGGCTCCGAGATCTCGCGCTGCCTCTAGCAACTGCGGATTGATACCCGACAGGCGTGAATAGACCGTAATGACGACGAATGGCAGACAGAACGTGGCGTGAGCGACGAGCAACGAGAAGTAACCCAGCTGAATGCCAAGGGCGATGAACAGCGCCAGAAATGCAATCGCCATCACGATGTCCGGCATCATCATTACCGTGAACAGCATGCCATTGAGCAACGGCTTGCCCCGAAAACGATAACGATGAAGTGCCGTCGCGGTCAGCGTGCCGATCAACGTCGCCAACGTCGCGGCAGTCACTCCAAGCCATAGCGTATTGACTGCCGCCTCCATCAGATTGCTATTCCCCAGCAACTTATCGTACCAGCGCAGGCTAAAGCCACCCCACGCAAACGGATTCCGTGAGTCGTTAAACGAAATCCCGATCAGCACCAGAATGGGTACGTACAGCAGTGTAAAGATCAGCGTCATGTAGCAACGACTGAACATGCGCAGGCTCACCGCATTACGCAAGCTCATAAGGTCGCCTCGCGCTTGAACAACTTCACACTGCGATAATAGGCCAGCAGCAGGAAGGCCATTATCATCGTCAACATCACGCTGATGGCAGACCCGAAGGACCAGTTGTTGGCCTCCAGGAATTGGCCCTTGATGATGTTGCCGATCAGCGGATGGCGTGAGCCACCGAGCAAATCGGAGACGTAGAACATGCCCATCGCCGGCAGGAAGACCAGTAGCACGCCCGCAATGATGCCCGGCATGGTCAACGGCAGTACGATATGGCGGAAGGAGGCAGCTCCATTGGCGCCCAGATCACGCGCAGCTTCAAGGGTTGCGCGACTCAACTGCTCAAAGACGGCATACAGCGGCAGAATCATGAACGGCAGCAACATATAGACCAGTCCGACAATCACGGCCTCTTCGGTATACAGCAGCCGTAGGGGGGCATCGATCAACCCAAGACTCATCAACACGTCATTGAGCAGACCACGCGTAGCGATCAGGGTACGCAAGGCATAGATCCGGATCAGCGAGTTGGTCCAGAACGGAATGATCACTAGCAGCAATAACAGTGGCTGCAGACGCGGGCTAGCGCGTGAGATCATCCAGGCAAACGGATAGCCGAGCACTAGGCATATCACTGTCGTGATCAGGCCGATCCACAACGAATGACCAAAGACACCGATATAGACCGGACTGATCAATTGACCGTAGTTACTAAGGAAACCTTGCCACAGCACTGCTGGACTCAGGTCAGAGAAATTCAACTGCCCTGTACTTTCCGGCATCAGACTCACCAGCACCACCAACAGCGTAGGTGCCAATACCAGCAGAATCAGCCAGCCCCAGATGATGGTCAGCGTGGCAGTCTTGAATGGGTTGCGCACCAGACTCATGCACCCGCTCCTGTCGAGGCGGGAGATACGGGTCTAGCGGGCGCTTCATCGTCCGGAAGAATGATCTCCCAGTCAGGCACCCAGCTGACACGTACCCGCTCACCGAGCCGATAATCAAAGTCCGGATCATCTTCATCAAAGAACTCACTGGCGAGCATCTGCTGGCCACTATCGAGCTCCAGCACAGTATCCAGTGTCATCCCCTTATAGTTACGCTCAATGACGCGCGCGGGGAAACCTTCCGTAGCATCGACGAGTTTCAGGCGCATGTCTTCAGGGCGCAACAGCACCTGCACGGCCTCACCGCCTGCATACTCACGGCCATGACTGCTGAGCTCAAGGCGCTTGTCCAGCACTTGAATCTCGATACGCCCCGCGGGTAGTGGTCGAATGATCTGCGCCGCGAGCTGATTGATCTCACCGACAAAACGCGCCACAAATAAAGTATTCGGTGATTCATACACTTCACGCGGTGTACCAATCTGCTCAATACCGCCTTCGCGCATCACCACGACGCGATCTGACATCGACAGTGCTTCTTCCTGATCATGTGTCACGAAGACGAAGGTAATCCCCAGCCGGCGCTGCAGACGCTTGAGTTCATTCTGCATCTGCTTGCGCAGCTTGTAATCCAGAGCCGACAACGGTTCATCCAGCAGAAGCACGCGCGGACGCTTGACCACAGCGCGGGCAATGGCCACACGCTGCTGCTGACCACCAGAGAGTTGATCCGGGCGGCGATCCGAGAGATGCGCCAACTGAACCATTTCCAGGGCTTCGCGCACCCGCTCATGAATCTCGGCCTTGGCGACCTTTTCCATTCGCAGGCCAAATGCCACGTTGTCATAGACATTCATGTGCGGAAACAGCGCATAGCTCTGGAAGACCGTATTGACTGGGCGCTCATGAGCGGGCATGTCATGAAGGACGCCACCCTCGAGCGTGATACTGCCCGAGTCAGGATCTTCAAAGCCGGCGATCATTCTGAGCACGGTCGTCTTGCCGCACCCAGAGGGACCTAGCAGCGTTACGAACTCACCATCATTCAAATCCAGATCCAGGTTATCAAGTACCTTGCGATCGCCAAATGTCTTGGAAATGGAACGCAGCTTGATCAGAGGGGCAGGCGCAAGAGCAGAACTTTTCATCGGCAGGCTGTCACCTCCAAGGGGAAACGCGAGCGCCTCCCTGATACATGAAAGGCGCGCCGATCAAGGCGCGCCCATACGCAAACTTTGTGCTATTCCTGTCAACACCACTGCAAGGTCTGGTGCTACCTGAACGGCTTATGTGCAGTGAATATTATCATGACCATCAGTCACCTGCGAGAAAGGATACCGCAGGCGTTGCGCGCAAGAAACGTGCTGATATCTCAGCCATGAGAGGGATGCAATGCGGTAGCGATAGCACATGACAAAAAGACGCCGATGACTCTTGGCCACTGGCGTCTCTCATCAAGGCCTATCAATCACGATATATCAGAGGGTCATTCTACTTTCGGCAATCTGTTCATGAAGTCAACGATATACTTGGCGATTTCGACGGGCTTTTCCTCAACCGCAAAGTGCCCTGCCTCCAACAAGTGCAGCTCAGCATTGGGAACATCTTGCAAATAGGCCTCCGCGCCTGCCGCGATAAAGGCAGGGTCATGCTTGCCCCATACAATCAAGGTCGGAGGTTGACGCTCACGCAAATAAGCTTGCCATGCAGGATAATCAAGTAAGTTATTATAATAATCCTGAAGTAGTTGCACCTGAATCATTCTATCACTACGCGTTTCCAGGAAGTGCAAGTCGTGTGTCCAACTATCGGGACTCATCACATGAGGCATCGTGGGCACATCCCGCAGATATTGTTTTTCAACAATGGCTTGCTGTCCAGTGAATGCATAGAGCATGTCGCGTTGAGCCTGTGATGTGTCTTGATGAGCCCTCTTGAAGAAGGCTTGTCTGGCAGGCGTCAGTCCCGCCAGATAGGCATTGCCATTCTGTACGATTAATCCCTGTAGCTTATCAGGGTCATTGAGCAGCATTCTAAAGCCGACGGGTGCACCGAAGTCCTGGATATACAGGCTATAGCGCTCGACGCCCAATGCCTTGAGCAACCCCTCGGTATATCGCGCAAGACGGTCAAAGGTATAGGGCTGCTCTTCAGGATCAGGACGATCACTATAGCCAGACCCCAGATAATCCGGTGCGATGACATGATAGCGGCCCGACAGCAACGGAATCAGCTCTCGATAAGAATGTGAAGAGGCAGGATACCCATGCAGTAGTACGATCGTTTGAGCATGTTGCTCACCCGCTTCGCGATAGAAAAGACGCTGCCCTTCTACCATGGCATATCTGTAATACGTCTTGGTAGGCCAGACAGCATCAGTAGACTCAAGTACATCCGCTGATTGACCACCGGCCAAGGGGCCTGCCTGGGTCGCGTCATTCGCCCCAGCCACTGGCACCATCACAGCACTGAGTGACATGATGACGGCGGCGCACAATATCGCTGACGAGCGCACTGGATAACGGCTCCGTAACTTCCCGGTAGCCGCGGTATATCGTACCGCCGGAGTACTCTGCGTAGATAACATCATGGACGTCTTCCTGAAATGAAATGCCTGTTGGTATTGTCCTCTATCGGCAGGCTTGTGGTAGGCGCACCCGATGACTGACATGAAAAAGGCCCAGCGAAGCCGCGGGCCTTTTTCATGTCGGTGCTATCGACCATGTCTCAAGAATGATGCAGTCGCTGACCACGAAACCCTCTGTTCATTACGAACAGACATCTCAAAAAGATGCAGTCCTGTTCTAGCGGTGCATGCTGGTCTTTGCATGTCTGGTTGCCGATTCACCCAACGGATCTGACTCACCCGCAGCTAATGCTTGCGTCATTTCAGACTCGACATCATTGACTCCCGGCAGCACCTCCGTCAGACCACAACTCAACCGTGCCTTCTCAGCCTCACGCGCCATCGCCAACGCTTCACGCAGTGGTTCAAGGCGCGGATGTGGTGCTTCTCCGGCATCTCCTGCAGGTAAATCCCAAGGTAGCGCATGCGCCAATTCCCAGAGGGAGTAGATATTGAGATCACGTCCCAGCACCCATTGGCCATCTTGCGTCTGACTGGCAATATTCTCGGTAATCAGCGGTTTTAGTACTCGACGATAGCGACTGCCCAGTACGTCGGTCAGGCTATCATCTGATAACGGCTCACCGCGTTCGTGGGCATCCTTGAGCAACATCACCGCCCCGAGGGTCTGCCAGAACGGCGGCCAGCGATGCCAATCAGCATGCGAGCGTTCCCCCATCCATGCAGCCACTTCTGCCCCTAGCAGTACAATGCACCACGACAGGAAAACCCATAGCAGAAATAGCGGCACAGCAGCAAAAGCACCATAGATCGCCTGATAAGACGGGAAGTGCGTCACGTACATCGAGAAGCCGCCCTTGGCCAACTCCAGTGCCAGCGCAGTGGTCAGTGCTCCAACCGCTGCATCTCGCAAGCGCACCTTGCAGTTAGGCACCGCGGCAAATATGAAGGTAAACGCCGCAGCACTCAGCAACGGTGGCAACAAACGCAATAACACTGCCTTTCCTCCCAGCAGTGACGCCGCCGAGTCAAAGAAGGACAGTGATGTCAGGTAGGATGAAAGCAAGAAGCCTGAGCCCAGCATCAGCGGACCCAACGTCAATACGGCCCAGTACATCAAGAAACTCGAGAGTCCCTTGCGCCCTTCTGGCACCTGCCAAATGGCATTGAAAGCACCTTCAATGGTGATCATCATCAGCACCGACGTGACGAACAGAAAGATCAACCCGACTGAGGTCAGGTTGCGTGCCTGACCAGAGAATTCGTTGAGATATTGCAGTATCGTTTCGCCGGTAGACGGCAGAAATTGAGCAAATACGGTGGTCTGGAGCTGATCGCCCACACCATCAAAGCTCGGGATCACAGCAAACATCGAATAGATGACCGTCATCAATGGCACCACGGCGAATAGTGTGGTGTATGTCAGTGCCGATGCTGTTTTCTTACCGTCATGAAAGTTGAAACGTGACACCAACTTGAGTACTACGCCGATAGCGAGCATCACCCGCTGCATCCCTGGCAGTTGTGGCATTCTTGTGCGCCCCTCTACAATGCGTGCCTAATTCTTAAGCTGTCGTAGGTCTCAGCCCATGACGCTTTCATTCTGCCATTAGCCTGTCCGAAAACGGAGACAGTCATGCCAATATTGAAACTCTACCACAACCCGCGCTGCTCCAAGTCACGCGAGGCTCTAGCACTGCTGGAGTCTCGCCTCGGCAGCGAGGGTTTCGAGATCATTCGCTATCTGGACAACCCACTTGATCGAGAACAACTGGCGGCACTCGCCACGCGCCTGGAGGGTGGGGCTCGTGCACTCACTCGTGAGAACGAGTCCGAATGGAAGGCATTGACGCTCACTGATGCCAGCGATGCGCAACGACTGGATGCCATCTCCGCAACACCGAAGCTGATGCAACGGCCCATCCTGGATACCGGGCGCCGGGCTATGATCGGCCGACCACCAGAGGATGTCCTTGCCCTCCTCGATGATGCCTGAAGTCTGTTCACCTGATCTGAAGGGATATCCATGTCAGTCATAACACCTTACGTACTGGTGCTTTACTACTCACGCCACGGTGCAACACAAACACTGGCCGAACAAATCGCGTCGGGTATCGAGTCAGTGGGCGGCATCGAAGCCCGCCTGCGTCGAGCCCCCGAGGTATCAACCACCTGCGAGCAAACACAGGCAGAGATCCCTGACAGCGGCGCGATGTATGTCGAGCTGGACGACCTACGCCACTGCGCCGGTCTTGCCCTCGGTAGCCCAACCCGCTTTGGCAACATGGCGGCGCCACTCAAGTACTTCCTCGATTCCACCAGTGAGCTGTGGATGAATGGTGCACTGATCGACAAGCCCGCCACCGCCTTCAGCGCCTCAAGCTCATTGCATGGCGGTCAGGAAACCACGCTGATCACCATGCTGATTCCGTTGCTGCATCACGGCATGGTCTATGCGGGCGTGCCCTATAGCGCCACTGAGCTACTCGAGACGACTCAAGGCGGAACGCCTTACGGTACGACACATGTCAGCGGCAAGCGTGGTGACAATGATGTCGATCAACATGAGTGTCGACTGGCCCACGCACAAGGCAAGCGTATCGCACGCTTGGCTCTTTCCATGCTGCCCTTGAGGGAGAAATAGATGCGCGCCTGGCTTGAACGAGTAGAACGCGAAAAAGGACTTGAGTCCTTGGAAGCACAGAGTCGCCGCGGAGTCATCTTCAGCTTTACTGCGCTAGCGATCCTGCTGTTAGTGGGAGGAATTCAATTGATGATGCAAAGCGACAACAATGGCCTGTTACCGCTATTGATTCGCTTGCTGCCTATTGCGCTATTTCTGCCGGCCGTGTTGACACGTCGCGCACGCGGTCACGTCTGGTTGGCTTTTGTCAGCCTTCTCTACATCATGCAAGGCGTCATGCTGGCCAGTGTGCCAGGCCATGCTGTGATGGGCGTACTGGAAGCACTCGCCGCGGTGGGCTTGTTCGTTTCCAGCGTGGCATATGCGCGTTTTCGCTCTCGCCACCAGAAGCGTCTTCGCCAGTCATGATGCGCTCTGCTTGATAATACATCTCTGATGCGCTAAGCCACATTGCGTGGTGATACCTGATTATTTATCCCCTTGGATGCTTCGCACCACTCCTGCTTGTCCAGCATTCACTAGACTGGCAGGGGTAGTGCGCCACACCTGCGCGCGATTGCAGCACATGAGATAAAGACACAGGGTAAGACTGCCAAATAAATAACAATCAATTATAAAAGAGAACTCCGATATGACTGACCTGATGACACGTCGTTTCCCCTACTTGCCCCTTGCCTCCACATTACTCTTGACGGGCCTACTGCTTTCAACAACCGCCAGTGCTGATAGCGCGGAAGATGCCATTCAATATCGTCAATCGGTATTCCACACACTTGCTTGGCAATTCAGTCCTATGGGCGCAATGGCCAAAGGCAAACAGGACTATGACGCGACTGAATTCCAGACCAGGGCCGAGCGCTTGGCATTGGTTGCGCAACTACCTTGGGAAGGCTTTATCGAAGGATCATACGACGGGGATACGGATGCACTCAGCAAGATCAGCACTGATAAGGCAGGATTTGAAAAACATGCGCAGGCATTGATGGATGAGAGCCAGACATTGTCAGAGGTCGCGGCCACGCAAGATTTTGCGAAAATTCGTGAGCAATTTGCCGCCACTGCCAAGGCCTGCAAAAGCTGTCACCAACAGTATCGTGCAGACTGATCGTGTCCTCTTGTTGCCCCTCTCTTAGCAACTGCTCCAACTACACGTCTTATCAGTTCGGTATATTGAATAGTCGCCAGTGTCTTTAAACAGGTGCTGGTGGCTATGCGGCCTCGCTAACGAGTCAGCCAGATAACGCCGCCTACAACCCCTATCATGAATACCGCCAGTAACAGCGGCACCATCGGCATACGTCGCTGATATCCCCTCCCTACATCATGGATATCTTGCACTGAAGTGAAGGGTTTCTTCCCTGTCAGCATCGCAGCAATCAATCTCTCGCCGCGTAAGGCATGCCACATTACCGCCAACAAATGTATCGTGATCAATCCCCACAACACGGTAATGTTGTTGTGATGCAGCCAGTTGAACGCGGTCAGCAATGCAGGCGTCCCCCATTCCCGCAGCGGTCCATCAAACAAGATATCGTCCGTAGCGAATAGTCCACTGATGGCCTGGACCAGCAGGGTCCACAACAATGCAGCAACCATCCAGCCACCAAGCGGATTGTGGCCCGCATAACGAGGCTGGCGCTTTGCCAAAAAAGCGCTACCGTAACGCCAGGCATTTACTGGTGACACCATGAAACTGGCGAAGCGCGCATGGCCTGCCCCTATCACGCCCCAAATCAATCGAAACACGACCAATCCGAGTACGCAGTAACCCAGGCGAGCATGCCACTCCATTGGGAAGTCCAATCCTGTGCCGAATTCGACGGTATACCACAGCCCGGCAACGGCCAGAATCAGCGCGAGGTGGAACAGACGTACTGCCCAGTCCCAGACAGGTACGTAACATGTGAGAGGTGGCTTTTCATCATTGTTGGACATCGGGATATCTCCGTGACTGATCCATCACACCATCATCGCTGCCCTACTGACGATTACTCCTGCCCCATCGTCATGGCATAAGCGGATTACTTCATGAAACCACACTAGCGCCATATCAATAGGCACCATGGAATTCATTTTTCAGAGAGATTCACTGCCTACTGCCACTTTGGCCGCATCGCATATCGCTCAAGTGCATTATATGCTGACATTGATTAACACAGGCTTTTGCCCGTAGTGCTGTCTGGAATCCACTGAGCCTCATGCCACCAATGCCCACCACAACATCTATTGCGCCTGGCAAATCGTCTGCCGACGCTGACTGCAGTATCCAAGCCGTACCACGTGATAATCGCGCACTGTGGCGCCAAGCATTGCGGCAGACATTGCCAGTCATGTTTGGCTACTTACCACTGGGGGCAGCTTTTGGTGTGCTCTTTACCCAGCTGTCTCTTAGTCCGTGGCTTGGCCTGTTGATGTCATTGGTCATTCTCGCGGGGGCAGGCCAGTTTCTCGTCGTAGCCTTGCTGGGTGCGGGCGCCGGCGTCACTGAACTCGCCATTGCCACCCTACTACTCAATTCACGCCACCTCTTTTACGGGCTATCACTGCTGGAACGCTTTCGGGATGCGGGTATAGCAAAGGTCTATCTAATATTCGGGCTAACCGACGAAACCTACTCACTATTGGCTAGCTTGCCCCGCAGTGGCGATCGCGATGACATCCATGCACGCCGCGAAGATCAACGACTTATGCTGCGTATTACCGCACTTAACCAACTCTGGTGGGTATTGGGCACTCTGATGGGGTTAGCCGCCGCACAGCTCAACTTTGACAGCAACGGTATCGAGTTCGCACTGACCGCGTTGTTTGTAGTACTGGGGATCGAGCAATGGTACGCCCTGCGTGAACGCTGGCCTTTCGTGCTAGGCCTCGCCGTCACCTTTACGGGGCTATGGATACTGCCCAACGATCAGTTGTTGTTAGGCAGTATCGCTGGGGCCTGTCTGTTATTGCTTGGGCATTATGCCGTTCATAAGCGCCGCACTGCGATGGCGTCAACACATACCCCGCGGAGCCCGCACTCATGACCACGACGCATGCACTGATCCTGATTATCGTCGCAGCGCTGGCAACGTTTGCCACTCGGGTGACGCCTTTTCTATTTCTGTCTCGCCATTCCGCACATCCACTGATCTTGCACATGGGCCGTTATCTGCCCGCCATCGTGATGACAGTGCTGGTCGCTGTCTCTTTATCAGCGATGACATTACCCGTATTTGAGGTCTCAACAGATGACCTGCCAACTGCGTGGCAGCATTGGCTGATGAGTGCCAAAGGCGCAGGCATGTTGATCTCAGCCATCTGCGTGGCAGGGCTGCATCTCTGGCGGCGGAACGCGCTGCTATCGATTGCCGTAGGAACCGGCATCTACATGGCTTGGGTGCAAATCGGTACGCCAGCGGTGGTCGGATAAATCTTCAGGTCGAATAACCCTTATATTGCACACCTGCTGCACACAGAGGCTTGACACACCATCTCATCTCGCCAGTGGCTTGCGATATTTAACAGGACGGTACACAGTCTGTGACAATACATGAGCAACTCATTAAGGGAGCCCGCGATGAATCGCGATATTGCCGACGTGCGCAGAACCTATTCCGGTGATGGTCTGAACCTTGCCAACACGCCCGAGATCCCCTTTGATCTATTCGGAGAATGGTTGACCAGTGCGCTATCGGCAGATGACAACGATGCCAATGCCATGACGCTGGCAACTGTCGACAGTCAGGGCAAGCCACATGCGCGTATCGTGCTACTCAAGGGATACGATACAAACGGCTTCATCTTCTACACCAACTATCAGAGCCACAAGGGCAGCGAACTGGCCAATGTACCTCACGCAGCGCTCACTTTCTGGTGGCCTGCGCTACAACGCCAGGTGCGTATCGAGGGTAGCGTCGAGAAGGTCGAAGAATCCCTTTCAGACCAGTATTTCGCTTCTCGACCCAAGGAAAGTCAACTAGGGGCCTGGGTCTCACAGCAGAGTGTCGAGATTCCGGATCGTGACTGGCTCGGTGAACGTCAAGGACGCTTCGAGCAGGTATATGCCAATAGTGAGATTCCGCGTCCGGAGCACTGGGGCGGCTATCGAGTCGTACCAGAGATGATCGAATTCTGGCAAGGCCAGCCATCACGTCTGCATGACAGGGTACGTTACCAGCGTCCGGATTCGGAGATGGACGACTGGCACAAGATATTACTGGCACCGTAATGACTAACAGGCCTCGCACATGCGGGGCCTGTTGCATTATATATTCCGTTATCGGTAGCCCGCTTGCCCTCGCCTGCGACTGATACGACAATAGCGCCTCATTTTTTCGTTTCTCATCTCGCGAAACACAAGGAGCCTCGATGGCCTGGGACGACAGTGCAACCCCCAAGGTGGCGCGCCAAGTACTCGTCGATCGCCTGCTGGCGGGCTATCTTCCGTCAGACAGTCACGGCATCTCGCTGGTAGACCACACAGTCGTCGGGAATGTGCTGTATACCGTACTGGAGCATCCACACGGCTATACCTTCATTCGCCAACATCTCATGCAAGCACCTCAGCATGGCGACCCGACGCGCTGGGATTACCACATTCGCGACGAAGGGACGGCTGATATCCCAATCCAGTGTCCGGAGAAGCTTCTTGCGCAGTCGACAGCCCCCGGGGAGCTTGCAGCCCAATGGCGTGCTGATACGCGTGCGGCACGTGATGATCAGGCAGCCCGCAAGCGCAAGATCAAGAAGCTCAAGCGTAGCGAGCGACTGGCAGCGATCGATGGTAGCGAGGTGGTCTTCCTGCGCGCCTTTACGGCCAGCGTGTTTATCGGTCGCGCGCCGGACGACGCAGAAGACGATGAGTACGAGTACCTCTGGGAAGATATCGACCTGCAGGCGTCACCGCTACCAGAAGACTGACGCTCCTGTATCGCGTCATCATCGCCACCTGCTTTTTATGGCGTTTTTCTTGCGTTCTCCGCACCACCGCCACAAATGAGTTCTCATGCAGCCTCAAGCCGACCCGTTCATCGTTCCGCTCTGCCACGATACCTACCGTGTATTGTACGCCGATGACGATATTCTATTGATCGACAAACCGACGGGCCTGCTGAGCCTGTCAGGCAAGCACCCGCTCAACCTGGATTCGTTGCATCATCGGCTGGTGAAAGAGTATCCAACGGCAAAGCTACTGCATCGCCTCGACTTCGGGACCTCTGGCATCATGCTGGTTGCGCTTAACAAACCGGCTAATGGTAATCTGACCCGACAGTTTCAGGACCGCACCATCAGCAAGTCCTATACCGCAATACTCCACGGTCATCTGGCCGAAGATACTGGGCGTATATCGCTACCGATTGCCAAGGATGTCGATCACTTTCCGCTGCAGAAGATCTGTCATGACACGGGCAAGACCGCCATCAGTGATTTCCGTGTCATCGAGCGTCTGGAGGCACCCCAACGGACGCGCGTCGAATTCACTCCGGTGTCGGGGCGCACTCATCAGCTGCGAATCCACAGCCAGCAGATTGATCATCCAATCCTGGGCTGCGATCTCTACGCAACTGATGAAGCCTTCTTCATGGCCGAGCGTCTGATGTTGCACGCCGAGATGATCGCCTTTGATCATCCTGTCAGCGGAGAGCGCATGGAAGTGCGTAGTCCGTGCCCTTTCTGATCACCCAGTGAAGCGAAGATACGGGCAGCGCGGCGGGATGAACATCACGAAATGAAACGCCCCCACAGGCAAGCCTGCAGGGGCGTTTTCATGAGAGCTATCAGTGCATCAGTGCAAAGACAGCTCGTCCGTTCGCTTACTGAGCCGTTGCCGGCAACCAGCCTTTGACGATATCCGGATGACTATCCACCCATGCCTTGGCATTCTCGTACGGGTCGGCGTCTTTCTCCTGATTCTTGAGCATCACCTGCCCCATCTGCTCCGGCGTCCAGTGGAAGTTGTCCAGAATGCTATAGACCTCTGGCATGTCTTCCTTGAGCCCCAGACGCGCGATGGTGTGGATCTGCTCGGCGCCGCCATACACATTTTTCGGGTCATCAAGGTACTTGAGATCCCAGCGCGCAAACATCCAGTGCGGCGTCCAGCCGGTCACCACGATATCGCGCTTGCCCTTGATAGCATTGTTGAGCGCAGCGGTCATGGTCGCGCCACTCCCCGTCCTCAGATCAATGTCTTCCAGGCCGTAATCCTCAACCACTTTTTCCGTCAGACGCGTCAGGCCTGCACCCGGCTCGATACCGATGATACGGTCATCAATATCATCGCCTTGAGTCTTGAGGTCTTCGATGGAATTCAGCTTGCTGTAGGTAGGTACAACCAGCCCTAGCTTGGTGCCATCCAGATTGACGCCGAGATCTTCAATCTTGGCGGAGACCTTCTTCATGTAGTCTTCATGAGTCGTCGGCAACCATGCAGCCACCATGCCGTCGGCATCGCCGAAGGCTACAGCCTGCCACATGGCAGCAGCAGACAGCGACTTGAGTTCGACGTTATAGCCTTGCTCTTCCAATACCGCCTTGACCACATTGGTTGAGGCTACTTCAGAAGACCATTCGACATAGGCCAGAGTGACATCGCCTTTATCACCTGCGGCGTAAGCCCCACCTGTTGCTGATAGTGCCGCGCCCAACAACAATGCCTTGGCGGTGGTCGATGTCGCGCTTGCGAAGGTATATCCCTGCTTATTCATCACTTTCCCCTTTTGTGCGTATGTGCTTGTCACTAAACATCTTCGTGACAAGGCGTGCCCCAAGAACTTGAACATGTCGATGAAGCGTGGGTTAGGTGTAAAGCCTTGCCTGCCGTGACACCCGCTGGCACTCATTGTGGCCAAGGGAGCGACCGGCCCACTATCGCCTGACAGGGTATGCCAGGCGATAGTGATAGCGCCTCACGGCGCGCAGTCATACCTGATCAAGAACGCGGTTTCTTTTCTTTGCTAAACGTCTGGGTCAGGCGATCCAACAGCATGGCCAGAATCACGACCGCAATACCGGCCTCGAAGCCATCACCTGGACGCAGGCGTTGAATGGCTTTCCAGACTTCATTGCCCAAGCCATCTGCCCCGATCATGGCCGCGATCACAACCATCGACAACGCTAGCATGATGGTCTGATTGATACCGGCCATCACGGTAGGCAGTGACAGCGGGAGCTGCAACTTGAATAGCTTCTGACTGCGTGTGGCGCCAAAGGCGTCAGCCGCTTCGATCAGATCGTTAGGCACCTGGCGAATACCCAATGTCGTGAAGCGAATCGCAGGCGGCATCGAGAATATAACTGTCGCGAAGATGGCCGAGACAGACCCGATCCCGAAGAATGGAATCGCCGGAATCAAATAGACGAAAGCCGGCATGGTCTGCATGAAATCAAGTGTTGGCATGATGACCTTGTAAAAACGGTCCGACAGCGCAGCCAATATTCCCAATGGCAGCGCAATGACAACGGCCACCAGTGTCGCAATGACAACCAGTGTCAGAGACTCGATCATCGGGTCCCACAGATCGAGATTCCAGATCAGCCCTAACCCAAGGACAGCGCCAATAGCGAGACGTGTCCCTGATAGCCGCCAACACAGCAGCGCAACCATGGCGATCATTGCCCACTCGGGAAGCCACATCAGAGAGTCATTCAGCACTCCGATGCCAGTTTCAGTGAACTTGGAAATACCACGCGTGATGCTGGAATAGTTATTGGTCAGGTAATCCAGACCTGACTCGATCCAGTCTCCCAATTCAATCTTGGGGATAGTAAAGCCTGTTGATTCACTCATGCGTTTGCCTCCCCTGCTTCAGCCAGCTCAGCCAGTACGGACCCCTTCACCACAACACCCATCAGGCGCGACTGCTCATCTACCACTGCCAGCGGATGATTATGTCCGGCAAACAGCGTGAACAGATTGTGTAGTGGCTCTTCTGGCGAGATCTTGCAGCAGTCAGAATGAATGAGTTCAGTCAGGTCCGTCAGATTTTCACGCACGGCACGCTCAGCATCTTCTGCAGTGACAATGCCAAGCAACGTACGATCACGACGCACGACAAACAGACTGTTCAGTCCGTTCTCACCCATTTTGCGCAGCGCAGTGCGCGGGCCATCATCATCACGTGCCGTCGCACGCACATCAGTCATCGCGGATTGAGCCGTCAGAATACGTGACATGTCCACACCCTCGACGAAGCGAGCCACATAGTCGTTGGCAGGATGGGTAAGAATACTTTCAGGAGAGCCTATCTGTACGACCTCGCCATCCTTGAGCAGGATGATGCGATCCCCGATGGAAAGCGCCTCATCAAGGTCGTGAGTAATGAAGATGGTGGTCTTTTTCATCTTGTGCTGCAGAGCTAATAGCTCCTGCTGCATATCCTTGCGAATGAGCGGATCAAGCGCAGAGAAGGCCTCATCCATCAACAGCACGGTTGAGTCGTTGGCCAATGCTCGCGCCAGGCCCACACGCTGCTGCATTCCCCCCGAAAGCTGACTGGGGTACGCATCCTCCCAGCCGTCCAGCCCCACTTGTTTGAGCGCATCACGCCCACGTTGGAAGCAGACTTCCTTGTTCTCGCCGCGAACTTCCAAACCAAATTCAGCGTTCTGCTGCACAGTGCGGTGTGGGAACAACGCAAAATTCTGGAAGACCATCGAGAAATGCTTACGACGGCACTGCAGCAACGACTTGTCATCCAGTTTGGCTACGTCCTGACCATCGATGATGATCTCACCCTCGGTAGGCTCTATCAGACGATTGAGGCAGCGGATGAGCGTCGATTTCCCTGAGCCGGAAAGGCCCATGATCACAAGCAACTCGCCTTCCATGACATCGAAATCGACACTGGAAAGCCCAAGTGTCTGGCCGGTCTTCTCTAGTATTTCTGGGCGTTTCATTCCCTGGTCACGCAATGTAAGCGCTTTGTCTGGCTGATTGCCGAACACTTTGCTCAGATTGCGCACCCGGATCTTCACATCGCGAGTGTCAGTCATTGGCTTTCCTGTTGTCTGTGCACAGGAAGTGACCACTACGCCAGCCAAGCACGCACCACTCTTTCGCATCACCAAGAGCAATGCTTATAAGTATTACGCACCAACAAAACGTGGCGTCATCCCCTGCGCCAATTCCTATAAAGGATTCTTATATTTGTAATGATGATACAGAGTTATTGATACTCACTCAAACCCAAACAAACTATTATGCGACGAAGGTAGAATACCTAAAGACTTCCCGACCCACCATTTTCAACATCAACTCACGCCTTGGACTCCAAGCGTAAGCGCTGCCAGTCATTCATCGGCTCGTTGAGCCGAATGCTTGCATCAATCACCTGCTCTTCCATGTTGTACCGACACGTAAATCCAAGGTGCTTCATCAATGCACGCATGGGGTGGTTATCGATCATGATCTTGCCCACCATTTCCAACGTGCCCAGTGAGCGGCAGTAACGCAGCATCTTCTCCATCAACAATCGACCTATCCCTTCTCCCTGCAGATCATCACGAATGATGACCGAGAATTCGGTACGAATATTGTCTGGATCGTTCCACACACGCACCACTCCGAGCATTTCCCGCCGCGCTACATCGCTGGAATGATCCTGTACGTCTCGCTCGGCAATGAATGCCATCTGACGGTCGTAATTGATCTGCGCAAGCAGCGACAGATCGCGTTGACTGAGATCAGCCTTGTGATGGAAGTAGCGGAAACGAATGCTTTCCTCCGATAGCCTGGCATGGAAGGCCGTAATCAACGGCGCATCCTCGCCTCTTATCGGACGTACCTCGACCTGCATGCCACTCTCGAGCTGAAATGATTCCCGTAATTCCTCTGGGTACGGCATGATCGCGAAACGTGCCGGTTTACCGAGATCCAAAGTGAAATCTACAGCCACAGCTTCATCGCGATTGAGCAATAACGGATTGATTTCCAATCCACGAATGTCAGGCAAATCTGATGCCAGTTGTGCCAACTTGACCAACAAGGTGCATAAACGTAAGAAATCGCGCTCTGGGTCAGGTGAATGCTCCGCAATCAGTCGTGAGGCATGACTGCGTGAAATCAGCTCCCGCGCAAGTGTCATGTTGAGCGGGGGAAGTGCGACCTGTCGGTCTGCCAGCACATTGACCTTGTAACCACCAAGACCAAACACCACGATAGGCCCAAATTCGTCATCGCGAGTAATACCCGCACTCAATTGCAACGAATGCTTGCCTCGCTGCATCGGCTGTAGGCAGAACTCGTGGATATGGGTTTTCGCGTTGCCACTGCGCCCTCGCTCGATATCGCGCTCCGCCACCTTATTCGTGATACGCCGAATGGCCAGTGCGATATCTTCAGGACCAGAGAGATCCTGTACGACGCCAGAAGACAAGCGCTGCGGATAACGCCGATAACGGAATGGCTGACTGTTATGTTCATGCACGACACGCAGCGCGTAAGGCCCATTGCGCACTGGAAGATCATCCTGCTGAGCACTGCGCTGCAGCTCAAGCACTGCTCTCGCACCTGCCGACGCATCCGTCACATAACGACTCGGTGCAGTGGCAATGCCATAGGTCTCCAGCACATGAGCCGTCTCTGAGTGCGTCAGCCATTCGCGCCCCGCTCGACGCGCGCTATGCACCAGGTCGTGCGCGCGGGCCCGTATTTCGGCAGTCGTCGAGAACGATAAGCTCGGCGGCGTTTGTTGCAGTAGTGATTGCACGCGGTGGTAATCAACCATCTGCAAGAAGGCTTTGACGCCCTTCTCAGGTGAAAGATAAGTGGGAATTCCCGCGAGATGGCACTCATGGCGTGCTGCCAGCGCCTGCTCCAGCCCCATCCAGCTGGTCAACAGATTGCGACGAAATTGCTTGCGATGGGCAATCAGTGCCTCAGCAGTGGCGCGAGATGGTGCAAGGCGAGTCGGTGCATGCACCACGAGCACCGCGTCCACCCCGTGATCATTGGCGACGATATTCACTGCAGCCAAAAAATCTTCCGGTGTGGCATTACCCCCGAGGTCGACCGGGTTTCGCCCTGGCAGGCTCACATCCAACTCACCCTTGAGCAGTGCCTGGCGACTCTCTTCGCTCAACTCTGCTAGCTTGCCACCACCCGCCATCAGCTTATCGATAGCAAGCAACGCTGGGCCCAAGCCATTGGAGACAATCGCCAGTCGGTCACCTCGCAGCGGCTTCATGCGATTCAAAGTTTCCAGTGCATCAAACATGTCTTCACTATCATTGACGCGCACTACCCCGGCACGAGCCAATGCCGCATCGACAATACGATCGCGATTGGGAACACCAGGAGTGACATGCGTACCGAACAAGTCGGCCTCAGGCGTACGACCACTCTTTATCGCCAATACCAAGCGGTTACGTGATGCTTCACGCAAAGCCGTCATGAAGTGCATTGGGTCGTGGATACGCTCGAGGTGTAATAGTAGTGCTTGGGAGGGCCCGTACTGATTCAGATAATCGATCAGATCCGGCAACATGACATCGACACTATCGCCCAACGTCACCAGGTGAGAGAAGCCTATCCCGCGCCCTGCCGCCCAGTCGATCATCGCATTGCCCAACATGCCGGACTGACCGAGATAGGCAACCTTGCCCTTGGCTACCGGCTGGCCACTGAAAGAAGCATTAAGATGGCTATTGGGCGCACAGATTCCCATGCACTCAGGGCCTAGAAGGCGAATCCCACTGGCACGCGCTGCCTTTAGCAGGCGGCTGTTCAAATCTTCCTGTTCGGAATGAATTCGCAGCGTCTCTGGTACAGGTGACCGTGAGTCGCGACGCGTCAGCATCTCCAGCCCTTTCTCGGTCGCTCGGGCAAATGAGCTGACGGGCGTAGGGGCAACGCCGCCTGAAATCAGCAGCGCGGCCTTCACGCCGAAGCGTCCGAGCCTCTCGACCATTTTCGGCAGAGTCTCTGCGGGAGAACATAGAATGGCAAGATCCGGCACTTGAGATAGATCACTCACACGCCGCACACAGCTCACGCCATGCACCGTCTCATATCCCTTGGGATTGACGACCTCAAGAGTGCCCTTGAACCCTCCTTCCAACAGATTCCTGAGTACCTGCCCGCCAATGGAATGCGTCTTTTCCGAAGCGCCAATGACCGCCACGCTGCGGGGCTCGAAGAAATTGCGCAGAAATCGCGTGCTCATGTGCTTGTCCTATCAGACCTGCGTAGTGAATACCTTCATCTCAGCATGCCGCGAACGATGTTCCCTGAACAGCCACATGCAACGGATAAATCTATTCGATACATCGCACCCTACCGCAACACGCAACGAATAACGCAGCTTCTCCCTCTTAACAGCAAGAACGTCCTTCGCTAGACCATCCGCCACTATCTTGCATGGCGCTCGGCTCTTAATGTAATGCCTATACTTTGCATTATGACAAACGCTTTACCAGCGGGCATGCCGATGATCACCTCATACATTTCTCATAGCGACTGCGCTAACCACTTCATGGGGCCAACACACCCGGAAAGTCCGTTGCGCCTGCAGGCGATCGAACGACGTCTAGCGCTGAGCGGAGTGATTCAACACGTTCAGCAATACAACGCCAGACCTGCAACGCTCGAGCAGCTTTCGCGTGCGCACCCTCTGCGCCATCTACAAGCACTAGAGAAATGCCCACCGCAGAATGGTCAGTTACTGGCCCTCAATGACGACACGCTGATGTGCTCCGATAGCCTGATAGCAGCACGCTTGGCAGCCGGTGCAGTCGTGCGTGGAGTAGACCAGGTCATGCGCGATCAAGCTGATAACGTCTTCTGTGCGGTACGCCCCCCTGGCCATCACGCAGAACGTGCCGATGCCATGGGCTTCTGCTTCTATAACAACGTTGCAGTAGGCGCATTACATGCACGCCAACACTACGGCGTGAAACGTATCGCCATTCTTGATTTTGATGTACATCAGGGGAATGGCACGGTAGATATCTTCAAGCACGACTCGGACACTCTGGTCTGCTCATCCTTCCAGACCGCCATGTATCCTTGGCGTTATCTGGAAAGCAGCTGGGACCACATCCACAATACACCGCTTGAAGAAGGCAGTGGCTCCCTCACTTTCCGACGCGCGATAGAAACTCAGTGGTTAAAGCGACTCGACGACTTCAAACCGGAGCTGATAATGATATCCGCTGGCTTTGACGCACATCGCGAAGACCCGATGGCAGAATTGTGCCTTGAGGACGATGACTATTACTGGGTTACACGCTTCGCGATGGACATCGCACGACGCCATTGCCACGGACGTATCGTCTCGGTCCTGGAAGGCGGCTACTGTCTGGACGCGCTCGGCCGCAGTGCCGAGGCCCACATCAAGGCGCTGGTGGGCTTACCGATGGAAGATGGCCTATCCACCACTTCACGCCTCACCCCCAAAACGAGCCATGCCTCCACCACCAATGCTGATCATGCGGCTCGGGGCACCGACAGTGATCGTGAGCACCGACTGTTCTGACCCGTTTCCTTCTTGCAGGAAACATCGGTGGCTTCCCGAGCAGCATTCACGCTGTCGCTGATAGCAATGCACATGACTTGTCGAGACTCTGTGTGGTTTTCCATTCGTGATAAGCTGGCGAAAAAGTTTCCTATAGTAAACATATGGCCGCCAGTGCCCCAGACGACAGCGAAGCCCTCATGAGCACACCCACTGACAAGGATGCAGCCGTCCGAATCGCCTCCGGCCGCAAGCCCTTCGTAGAACCTCTAAAGCTTGGCGAGCGCGTCAAGCAAATTCGTCTCTCCAATCACTGGACCCTGGAAGATGTCAGCCAACGTACCGGGCTGGCTCGCTCTACGCTGTCCAAGATCGAGAATGAACAGATTTCGCCGACATTCACCGCAGTGCAGAAACTGATCAGCGGCCTCAACATCGATCTACCCCAGTTACTGAGCCCGCCCAAGCGTCAGAGCGGCACTCTCGGACGCCGAGACCTCACCCGCGTGGGAGATGGCAAGAGCCATCCGACGCCTACCTATGAGCACGAACTGCTCTCATGGCAGCTGGCTCAGAAGCGAATGATTCCCTTCAAGACTCGTGTACGTGCTCGTAGCTTTGATGACTTTCCGGACTGGGTACGCCACGACGGTGAGGAATTCCTGATGGTGCTGGAAGGCAGCATTCAACTCTACTCGGAGTTCTATGAGCCACTTGCGCTGGGTAATGGCGACAGCATCTATTTCGACTCCGATATGGGTCATGCACTGGTTTCCACCAGTGAAGATGACGCCGTAGTGCTGTCCGTCTGTACGCGTACCGACACTGACTAGCCATTATCTACTGATAGCTTTTGGCTAAACCGTTTTAAATATTTATTGCAGCATAGAGAATATTTTACCAACAAAATCATGATAATGAGATTCTAGGAACAAGAGAATAAAAAACGCCTATTAGCGATTAGCTAGTAGGCGTTTTTGTTCTTCATTCTCTGACTTGACGCTCAGTCCTGAAATCTCATCGATTTCACACTCAGTCATGCTGTGTCGCATCGCCACGCCAGATCAACTGACCGCATTCGCGAAGATCGTACCCACCCAGTGACTGAGCTAGCTGGATGCCATGCGGCGTCATGAGGTAACCAAGCATGCCTTGAAACAAATCACGGAAATAGACGTTCCGCGGTACGACAAGATCAAATGCCTCTTCACAGACAGGCACGAAGCCAAGACCAAACTCATTGGCAGCGGACAAGGTACCAGGGCCGACATCAACCTCGCCACGCGCCACCAGTGAAGCAACCTCACGTTCCGAGTAGGCAATCGCGAGCGTGTTGAGCTGTTCGGGACGCATTTGATGGCCTGATAACCATTCCTGCAAGAAACGCTGCGAACCGGCACCCTCCTGACGCACCGCCCAGCGCCGCTGAGCGCCGAACAGCCCGCCCGGATCGACTGGCAAGTGGCGATCTCCATTACGAATGATCAAGCCCTGCGTGCGCCGCGCCAACCTGACCAGCACCCATTGCCGATAGCCATCATGTCCGCGAATCAATGCCGGATGGCGCAGCGCGGCCTCTTCTGCTCGCCCCCAGTGAATGGCGCAAACATCGGCGCGCCCCTGACTGAGCAAGTCCAGCCCAAGCCGCGTCCCCGTCACACTCATGCCATAGAAAGCACTGCCACCATGCTGCTGATTGAGGCGCATGGAAAGTGCAGCCAACAGTGGATCATCACTGCCGGTAAGCATGAGCCGATCAGCTAGTACGCCGTGATGACTGGACTCCAGTATCCATTGCTCTACCAGACGGCGCGGAAATAGCCACTTGCCCGTCACCTTGGTGGCCGGCATGGTACCGTCACTCGCTAACTGATAGATCTTTTTCTCATTGAGGTGCAACAGCCTGGCGACTTCCTGCACCGTCAGGAATGGATTGTCATGGCCAACGGGCGTAGCGGAGGAAGCTAGGGGCGATGTCGGTGCAACGGGCTGATTCATGGCTTGCCTCTCTGCTCCTTGGTGGCATAACTATTGGCGCCCTTTCCAGAGTCTTTCATGACGTCAGCCGCCCGCGGGGCCGGAATGGCATCCAGTACCAGTCGGCCAACAGAATCGATGGCCTGAAAATGCTTGCCCTTGGCACGTGCGATCAGCAGCACGCCAAAGCGCTCTGCCAGCTCAACGCCCTTCTGCGTGACGCCTGAGCGCGACACCAGCACTGAAATGCCGGCCTGAGCGACCTTGAGCACCATTTCCGATGTCAAACGCCCAGTGGTATAGAAGATATTGGCACCTGTGTAGTCCACCGAGCCAGAACCGTCTATTGATCCAAAGCTGTCAACCGATCGAGAGGTCTCTGTCAGTGCTCCACGCAAGGGAGACAGCCAGCTTAATCCTGCCAATGTATCGACCGCATTGTGACGCCCGACATCCTCAATGAAGGCCAGCACCTCATCATCACGACATAACGCACAGCCATGCACGGCACCCGCCTTGCGATAGGTGGCATTATGCGCCGTCAATGCATCGAGCAATCGATAGAGCAACGCCTGACTGAAAGGCCGTGAATCAAGCGCAGAGAGCGACTGACGTTCAAGAAGATTGCCGAAGACCGTACCCTGACCACACCCTGTGGTGACGGTGCGCTTGCCAAGCCGCTGCTCGATATCGTCTGGTAGATGACGTGTCACTACCGATGCACTTTCTACTTCCCAGTCCACCTGGAGGGCTTCAAGGTCTTCAAGCTCACCCAGCAGCCCTTGGTTGCGCAGATAACCGGCGACCAACGCTTCGGGCTCAGCGCCCAGAGTCATCAGCGTGACTATCTCACGCCGATTGAGATATATGGTCAGTGAGCGTTCTGCTGCAATGGATTGCTGATATCGCTGACCGCGCTCATCCATCACTTCGATATCCAACGTGGTAGGCAGCTTGGCATGACTGATCGCAGGCTGTACGGAAGTGTTCATGACGTTGGGTTCTCCCTCATCGAGCCTGATTCACTACACGGCGGTACTGCCGAGCATTTCTAGAGCCACCTTCCACAGCTGTTCAGTAGACTGCGTCATCAGTAGAAGTGCAGCAGTACGGATAAGCGCAGGATACCAGTGTCCTTATCTCAGTGTCTTTTCGCGATATAGACCGATCACAGCACTGCCAACCACGGCATGTTTCTTGCAGCCAATACAGCAGCCATTCAAGACACACCGCCGCGGCGCCATTGCCTTTGATCTATGGTACTCCGCGTCGGACAGCACTCCATGAGATACGCCATGACTCAAGATTCTGACTCGCTTATGGGCGCGAATTCCGACCCACAGACCTCTCCTCGACCACATGTCATGTCTCGTAGTGATGATACGCGCTGGATAAGCATTTCACTGGCACCCACTACCCAGCGACTTGGCCGCTTCAGCATTGACACCTGGTGCATCGCCGAACTCGCGCCAGCCAACGCGGAACATGCTCATCAACACCAGGATGACAGCCCGTCACCCACGGTCGTGAATCACCGTACGCTAGCACTCCAATTGCACCTTACCGAGCGCACCGATTATCGCTACAACCTGCGCTGTGATCAGCCACGACTATTTGTGCTCTGCGAGGAGCGTGAAGACGATGGTATGCAGCCGCGCGTCGTGACGGCCTGCCAGGAAGTCGCCTCTCAATGGATGGATGGTGATCAACTGGTGCTTGACGCCCCCATGCCACCTGCACTGATGGTCTGGCTAGAAGGCTACCTGGCACGCCGTGGCGAACGCATTGATGAAGGCAAGAAGAAAAAACGCAAGGGAGCAGGACGTGCAAGTCAGTCTGGACAACCCCATCAGAATTCTCCGGATGCTCCCCAGCCAGCGGATGACAAGCAATGACCCACAGGCCTGATGACACTGCTGACAAAGGACAGGAGAGCCTTCTGTCACGCTGGTCACGCCGGAAACAGCATACCGACCAAGCGCGAGAAGATGCTCCCCCATCAGCGCTCAAGACGCTGCCACGTACACCAGCGACTCCAGGCATGAGTGCGAACACGAGTGCAGCGACCGCACTCAGCGATGAGGCATCAGCGAGTCTGACGGATGATCAGCCACACTCTGCTGTCGATCAGACCATCGAGCCACACACGAGTGATCAGCTCGCACAAGACTCCGTTGGGCAAGATATAAGTGAGCACGGGACTGACGAAACGCCCGCGTTCGAGCTACCAGATCCCGAGCTGCTTACACCCGACGCCGATATTAGCGCTTTCATGCAGCCCGGCGTGGATCCTGCGTTACGCCAACGTGCATTGCGGCGTATTTTCATGGGAGGGGAGCATTCTCTACGCGATGGATTGGATGATTACGACCAGGATTTTTCCAAGATGCGCCCACTGGCAGCTGGCGTAGCTGAGACGCTGAGACGCTGGACTCACAAAGTCGAGGAAAGCCTCGAGGCACTGGACGAAGAAGAACTGAAGCCACTTGAGGCAGATACGGAAGAGCAAGACACAGCATTGGAAACGAAACACGAAACACAGCAAGAGCAGCAAGAGCAGCAAGACAAGTCACATAATGAGACCAGCACACCTGACAGTACCGAACCTCAGACTGAGGCCACACACGCTGTTGATTCGGATCATCCCACAACCGCCGCCCACCTCACTTCTAACGACACTTCACGGCCATCCATACTGCCAAGATGACACGCTGCGCACTCGCCATGAGTCAATATGACCCAGCTCACCATCCTGACAGAGCATTCGAGGTCAGCCCTATGGCTCATGAGTCACTATAGCGCGCATCAATGAGGCGCACTGTCTGCAATGCACACGCTATATTTTGCATGACGTGCGTGTCTGACGCGTTTCGTACTCTGCTGAGCTATCGGGTACACCTGACAAACGCCCATGACATCTGCCTGCCTGAACTATCCTTCTGGGGCGTCCTGACCGCCTGATAGCGCAGCGCAAAGCATGTCATTGACCACCCACTGAATGACTGTTGACTGCTGACCGGGCATTTGCCTTGAGAATCTGCGGCGACAGGGTCCTGCGACAGCCTTCTGCCACCTGACGGCAGCGGCGACCGACAGGACCGTATCGACCGAAAAGGATGAGCAAGATGACAGCGAGCTCCTCGCACCCGCAGCCGCGTGATCCAGCAGCGCACGGCACGCCCTTGGCCGTACACGCCAGTACCGGCCTGAGCATTGAAGATACCCAACGCTTGCTGAATCAACAGGCTCGCCAGCGCGCCATGTCTTCCACAACTGGCGCTGCAACCACGAGCAGACACGCCACCAGCTTGCCATTGCTCGCCAGCGATGCCGGTAGTGCCCCGATCCGCTATCGCAGCCAGGGCCGTACGCTTCTCGTCGGAACCGAAGCACGCGTTCGCGCATTGGCCAGCCTGTTTTCGCAGCTACCAACAACGCTTCAATTGCCGTTGGTACTGTTGATCAGTGACCAGGACAACAGCGCGCTAGTCTCGCTCGATGAACAGCATTTCACGACCAGCGAAGCATTGCCGTCGCACAGCGCCACACGTGATCTACTCAGCCTGAAGGGCTATCTGGGACAGTTCACGCTGACCAGCGATGGCGTCAACCTGGCCTCCGCCCTGCTGCCGGCAATCTCTGTCATGCAGCCTGATGGCCAATCCAGCCTTCAGCATGTGGCGCATTTTGATCTGATTGCAGACCTGGCAGCCCAGCCTCTCAATCAAGCAGAGCTTGCACCGCCCGGGTATCTACGCGCGACTGAAGCCGTACTTTCTGAACTTGATCGCCTGGCTAGTGATGCGCAACTCGATGCCATAACGCTGCCAGCATTGACGGAATGGGCTGCTCAATTCAGTGAATTGGTCGGCAGCTTCGACAAGCCAAACTATGTCAGCGTCAATCTGGATGTCTGTGCGCATGCCAGCGCTGGCAGCATAGGCTGTACACGCTGCCTGTCTTCCTGCAGCGCTGATGCAATCTTCTCCGTAGTGGGTCGCCGCAATGCACATATCGAAATTGATCCCTTCCTGTGCCATGGCGCGGCCAGCTGTGTCAGCGCCTGCCCAACTGGCGCCCTGAGCTTCACTCAGCCGCCCTTCGAGCAACGCATGGAACAGATTCAGCGGCTTCTGGAACGCTATCAGGATGCCGGCGGCATTTACCCATTGCTGCGCTATCGTCTTGATACCGATGAGGCTGGTTCAGCGGCTGGCTCAGCGGCCGTTTCAGTTGCCGACCAGGAACGCTGTCTCGACATCACACTTGATGAGATCACCGCAACCAGCCATGACGAATGGCTCGCCGCGCTTGCGTTAGGCGCTTCTCAAATACTCGTCGAACTGCCGAGCACTCTTCCGGCTGGCCAACGCCAGCAGTTAGAGCAGGAACGTCGCCTGACGCTTGCCCTGTTGGATAGCATGCAACTAGCCACTGATCACCATGACACCTCACGTCTGGTCTTCATCTCCTCGTCTGTCGAGGGAGAGTCCGCTGAGGATAGTGCCAACGCACTACCGCTGATAGCGCCGCTGTGTGTAGCACTCGCACCGGGTGCTGATAGTGAAGAGGAACATCAGCTCGGCCTGCCCATTGCACGTGATTGGCTGCTAGGCCGACCTGATGAGCGTCCCGGCAAGCGTGAACGCCTCAATCGTGTGCTCGATCATCTGGCGGGCCTTACCGCGGCTGATCTCGCGGAAGAGTCTGTGGCGGTGCCTGAAGGTGCCCCCTTTGGCAGCCTCGCTATCGATACTGATGGCTGCACCCTGTGCCAAGCCTGTGTCGCGGTCTGCCCAACGACTGCGCTGAGCGCTAACCGCACGTCTCCGGCATTGTCCTTTACCCAAGGTGACTGTGTGCAATGCGGACTCTGTGAGCAGTCCTGCCCAGAGCAGGTCATCACGTTGACACCGGGCTTTGCCCCCCAACCTGATGTACGCCGCGAACCGCAGCTCCTCAAACAGGATGTGCCTTTTCCCTGCATCAGCTGTGGCACGCCCTTCGGCTCAACTGCCACCATCACGGCCATGCAGACAAAACTAGCCTCACATGCCTATTTTCAGGGTGATGGCGCCTTGCGTCTCAAGATGTGCAGTGACTGTCGCGTGAAAGACATCTGGCACGAAATGGCACGTAATCCTGATGCCCAACTCAAGGTCTGAGCCAATGACATTCCCAACGGCCTCTGGAGAGACTCCGCCCATGGCGCCTGACGATGAATCAGTGATGAGCCACAGCGTCGAACAGCAGGCATTGCGCTCTGACCTCTATCGTTTGCTGGCACGCTTGGTACGTGCTGCACCCGACGAGGAGCTCATCGCTTTCCTTGCCACGCTCGAACACGATGCCATGACTCTGCCGGGGGCGGATCAGCAGCAATTGCCGAGAGCCCTGGCATCATTGTCTCTGGCCGCGCGCGTCAGTGAACCGCGTCGATTGGAAGACGAATACTTCCAGGCATTGGTCGGCGTGGTGCAAGGCGAGGTAGTGCCTTATGCCAGCTGGTATCTCACCGGCTCGCTGATGGAGATGCCTCTGGTGGCGCTTCGCCAGGACCTCAAGCTCCTAGGATTTGAGCGTCAAAGCGATGTGCATGAGCCAGAAGATCATCTGGGGGCTCTGTGTGAAGTCATGGCCATGCTGATTGACGAACTACCCTGCGAGCAATCCGGCTTCTTCCGTCGTCATCTGGCGAGCTGGGGTGAGCGCTGCTGTGCTGATCTTGCGCGCCGCGAGAGCCCGTTCTACGCCGCTGTCGGCTATCTCGGCCAGGCCTTCCTCAATGCTGAGCGCTTGAATCTCGGCGAGTCCATCGCCGTCAATGCACAACCGGCAGGTGTGGAGACGAATAACGCAGGCGAATGGCAAGGGATTCGCTTGCCCTCGTGAGTCTAAGCAGCGGCAGCTGAACATCAGCAATGCAGTGAACTGAACATGAAAGCGATCCACAAACGTGTGATCGAAGACAGTACTCAAAGACAGCCACGGTCAAGGCGACGTGAATACGCTACGTATCGCCTTTGCCAAAAGGGAGATCAGCATGAAGACTGATGATGACAAGAAAGACACGCACAACCTCGCTCGTCAGGGACGCCGCAAGTTCCTGCGCGTACTAGGAGCCAGTACCGTCGGTGTTGCTGCAGCAGGATCACTGGCAGGCGCCGTCATCCCCGACCAGGCAACCCCTGAGGCCAAGGCCGCTGACAAGAGTTCCGATCGCTATCGCGAGAGTGACCACGTCAAGGCGTTCTACGCCACGCTGCGTGATTGAGTCATGCCGCAAGGTGTGATCATGCAGTGATAGATAGACAGCGCCGGCAGCTGTGATTACCGCAATACTGCCAGCCTGACACGGGCAGCGCGGAGTTTACTCCGCCCGCCATTGACAGCGATAAGCCGGCACAGGTCGAGCACGATGCTCAGCCTGCAAGACCGCCGCTCCCGACTCTGCCCCCTGACTCGCTCACGCGGCCTGGGCAGTGATTCGGGTGACGAGGAGAGATGATGTCATGCGACTGACCCCCACCCCCTCTGCCACAGAGACCTCGGGACTCGGTATCAACCGCCGCCAGTTCCTGAAACGCAGTGGTGTTGCGACCGGCGGCCTGGCCGCTGCAAGCTTCATGGCTGCTCCGATGATGAAGCGCGCCGAGGCCAAGACCGAGGTGTCCAGCGCCCCCGTCGAGACCAAGCGCACCATCTGCTCCCACTGTTCAGTGGGTTGCGGTGTGTACGCCGAAGTCCAGGAAGGCGTCTGGACCAAGCAGGAACCGGCCTTCGACCACCCGTTCAACCGTGGCGCGCATTGCGCCAAGGGTGCATCGCTGCGTGAGCACGGCCACTCGGACCGTCGCCTCAAATATCCGATGAAGCTTGAGGGCGGCAAGTGGAAGAAGCTGTCCTGGGAACAGGCCATCGAGGAAGTCGGTGACAAGGTGCTTGAGCTGACTGAAGAGCACGGTCCTGACAGCATCTACTGGCTTGGCTCGGCCAAGTTCAGCAATGAACAAGCCTACCTGATGCGCAAGTTTGCGGCCCTGTTCGGCACCAATAACGTCGATCACCAGGCGCGTATCTGCCACTCCACCACGGTGGCAGGTGTTGCCAACACCTGGGGCTACGGCGCGATGACCAACTCGTTCAACGACATGCATAACTGTCGTTCGATCCTGTTCATCGGCTCCAATCCGTCAGAAGCGCATCCGGTTGCCATGCAGCACATCTTGCTGGCCAAGGAGCGCTCCAACGCCGAGATCATCGTCGTTGATCCGCGCTTCACACGTACAGCAGCCAAGGCTACCAAGTTCGTGCGTCTACGTCCGGGGACTGACGTAGCCTACATATGGGGCCTGCTGTGGCACATCTTCGAGAATGGCTGGGAAGATGAAGTCTATATCCAGCAACGCGTCTATGGCATGGATGAAGTGCGTGCCGAAGTCGCCAACTTCCCGCCGGAAGAGGTCGAGCGTATTACAGGGGTCGGCGAAGCCGACATGCTCGACGTGGCGCGCCGCCTGTCCCAGAACCGCCCGGGCTGCGTTGTCTGGTGCATGGGGGGCACTCAACACTCCACGGGTAACAACAATACCCGCGCCTACTGCATCCTGGAACTTGCACTAGGCAACATCGGCAAGTCCGGTGGCGGCGCCAATATCTTCCGCGGCCATGACAATGTTCAGGGCGCGACGGATCTAGGGCTGATGTCCCATTCTCTGCCGGGCTACTACGGCCTCTCGGAAGGCGCCTGGAAGCATTGGTCCAAGGTCTGGAACGTCGATTACAACTGGATTCAGAATCGCTACGACCAAACCGAATACCATGACGGCAAACCGATGCACACCAATGGCATTACGGTGTCTCGTTGGGTCGATGGTGTACTGGAAGATCCTGATCGCATCTCTCAGCGCACTGCGCTGAAGGCAATGTTCTATTGGGGCCATGCCGTTAACTCCCAGACTCGTGGGCCCGAGATGAAGCAGGCAATGGCCAAGCTGGACATGATGGTCGTCGTTGACCCATACCCGACTATCGCCGCTGTCATGCACGACCGAACCGATGGCGTCTATCTGCTGCCAGCTTCCACCCAGTTTGAGACACGCGGAAGTGTTACCAACTCAAGCCGTTCATTGCAGTGGCGTGATCAGGTTATCGAGCCGATGTTCGAGTCCAAGCCTGATCATGAAATCATGTACCTGATGGCGAAAAAACTCGGCTTTGCTGACGAGCTGTTCCGCAACATCAAGGTTGAAGGCAGTGTCCCGCACGTCGAGGACATCACGCGCGAGTTCAATGCTGGCATGTGGACGGTGGGCTATACCGCCCAGAGCCCTGAGCGCATGAAGGCACACCAGCAGAACTGGCACACCTTCGATTTCGAGACGCTCAAGGCACGCGGTGGCCCGGCAGATGGCGACTTCTACGGCATGCCGTGGCCGTGCTGGGGCACGCCGGAGATGGGGCATCCAGGCACCCCGATTCTGTACGACACCTCCAAATCAGTGGCAGAAGGCGGACTTAACTTCCGTGCCCGCTTCGGCGTTGAGCATGACGGCACCAATATTCTGGCCGAAGGTTCCTGGTCCAAGGGGGCAGAGATTGAAGATGGCTATCCGGAGTTCACCGACAAGCTACTCAAGCAGCTTGGCTGGTGGAACGACCTGACTGCAGAAGAAAAGCAGGCAGCAGAAGGCAAGAACTGGAAGACCGATCTTTCCGGCGGTATTCAGCGCGTGTGCATCAAACATGGCTGTGCACCCTTCGGTAATGCCAAGGCGCGCGCACTGGTCTGGACCTTCCCTGATCCAATTCCCAAGCACCGCGAGCCGCTTTACACCGCGCGTCGTGACCTGGTGAAGGACTACCCGACCTGGCCGGATTCAGAATCCATCTATCGCCTGCCGACACTCTATGCCTCCATCCAGAACAAGGATGTCAGCGCCAAGTACCCCATCACGCTGACCTCCGGTCGCCTGGTGGAATATGAAGGTGGTGGTGAAGAAACACGCTCCATCCCGTGGCTGGCCGAGCTTCAGCAGGAGATGTTCGTCGAGATCAACCCGGCGCTGGCCAATGATGAAGGTATCAAGGACGGCGATATGGTGTGGGTCGAAGGCGCCGAAGGTGGCCGCGTAAAGGTTATGGCAATGGTCACGGAGCGCGTCGGACCGGATGTCGTGTTCATGCCCTTCCACTTCGGGGGTGTCTACGAAGGCGAATCGCTTGAGTCGCGCTATCCGGAAGGTACTGTGCCCTACGTGCTAGGTGAGTCGGCCAACACTGCCACGACCTATGGCTATGACCCCGTGACACTGATGCAGGAAACCAAGGTCACGCTGTGTCGTGTCAGTCTCGCCTGATCCTGATCAACAGCCGAGCCTGACCAACGACAGCAGAATGACAGCGTGGCAGATGTGCTTTCAGACGGGCACCTCTCGCAGGAAGTGCATCACCTGAATCAGTTACCAGAATCATCCGGCCTGTTGACCGATAAACCCGGTGACAGGCCGTGAAGGAGAAGCAGCATGGCCCAGATGAAATTTCTCTGTGATGCAGAACGCTGCATCGAATGTAACGGCTGCGTCACGGCCTGCAAGAATGCCAACGAAACAGAATGGGGCATTCAGCGTCGTCGTGTCGTGACCCTGGATGACGGCAAGCCCAGCGAGGTTTCGATCTCGGTGGCATGCATGCACTGCGACGATGCACCGTGTATGGCTGTCTGTCCCACCGAATGTTTCTACAAGACCGATGACGGCATCGTGCTGCACGATAAAGACATCTGCATCGGCTGTGGTTACTGCTTATACGCCTGCCCGTTCGGTGCACCGCAGTTCCCACAACAAGGGGCATTCGGCGAGCGCGGCAAGATGGATAAATGTACCTTCTGCGCAGGTGGCCCGGCAGAAAGCCCAGAAGAAGAGTACGAAAAATACGGTGCCAACCGTATCAGCGAAGGAAAACTACCGCTGTGTGCCGAAATGTGCTCCACCAAGGCACTGCTGGCCGGTGATGCTGAGACAGTTTCGGACATCTTCCGTCAGCGTGTGGTCTACCGCGGTCACGAAGACGGTGCATGGTCACCGGTCGACAAGGCGAGCCATCCAGATACCTCGGCTAACCTGACCACCAGCAGTGTGACTCATCAGGCCGATAGTCTGGCCTATGACGCAGCCCGCAAGGGGTAAGGAGGCGACATGCGCGCGCACTTTACAACGTCACGGTTGCTTGTCGTGATCATGTTCCTAAGCTTGATGGTTGCCAGTCTGTGGCTGGCACCTCATGCCATGGCTGCCGACCCCAGCGCCGAGATCGGTCAGGCGGTCGGCACGGTAGATGCCGACACTTGGCGTCAGGTCAAAGATGGTGATAACTCCATCGATAGTCGTCATGACTCCAACTACAACCTGATCAATCAGAGTGGCGAAACCTGGCGTCAAATCCGTAATCGCTGGATATCACCGGGCGGCCTGATCGCGCTCGGAGGTATGCTTGCGGTACTCGCGATCTTCTATCTGCTCGTGGGCCGTAATGACCTCGACCATCCACGCTCCGGCAAGCTGATGCTTCGCTGGACAGCTCTCGAACGTGCCATGCACTGGACGCTGGCAACACTATTCCTGATCTTGGCAATCACCGGTATCAACCTGCTGTGGGGCAAGTTCGTGTTCCGCAACATTTTCGGGGATGTGTTCTGGGCCAACATGATCATGGCCACGAAACTGGCACATAACTATCTCGGCCCACTGTTCTCGATCATGCTGATTCTGGTGTTGGCCAAGTGGCTGTCACTGAATCTGCCCAAGAAGCACGACTTCGAGTGGTTCCGTCAGGGTGGCGGCATGATCAAGGGCAAGCATCCAGACGCCGGCTTTGCCAATGGTGGCGAAAAGGCATGGTATTGGATTCTAGCCAGTGTCGGTCTCGTGGTGATCGTCAGTGGCTTGGTGATGGATTTTCCGATCTTCGGACAAACGCGTGATGTCATGCAGTGGACGAACGCATTTCATGGGATTGCCTCACTGATCCTGATCGCCGTGTCTTTCGGTCACATCTATATCGGCACTGCAGGTACAGAAGGTGCACTGGAAGGTATGAAAACAGGCTATGTCGATGAGACATGGGCAAAGCAACATCACAATCTGTGGTATGACGAGGTAAAGCAGGCAGAAGCAGCCGATCCTCAGTCAGACCCTGCCACAGCACCGGATGATGCCTTGGCACGACAGCAACGCCCCAATTGAGCCAATGGCCTTACGCCTGTCGCTTTGAGACTCAATTGAATACTCGCCCGGACAGGTTCACCTGCCGGGCGTTTTGTCACCTGTACCCTTGATACCTATACGCTCCCCCACTGGCAACGCAGGTGTCTCACTCCACTAGTTCACAGCTCGTCATTTGTTGCGTAAAGTCAGTGAGATAGCCGCACGATTTCTTGAGGTGCGCCAATATTCATAGCGACAAGCCCCCTCACTTGTCCTGTCAGGAGACACTTATGACTGATCAGAATAGCTCTTCAGTTCAGAAAATCAGTGAACTAGATGAACAGGCACGTACCGAGCTTGAAGCCGCTGCCTTTCGCCGCCTGCTGAAGCACCTTGATGACAACAAGGATGTGCAGAATATCGACCTGATGATTCTTGCCGACTTCTGCCGCAACTGCCTGTCAAAATGGCTGGTAACCGCAGGCGAGGAACGCGGTATTACCTTCGATTACGAGGCCGCTCGTGAGCACGTCTATGGCATGCCCTATTCCGAGTGGAAAACACATCATCAAGGCAAGGCGACTCCAGAGCAGCTGGCCGCACTCGATGCCCGTCAGCAAGCGAAGAAGGATTGAACATGAGCAGCAACGACGCACAGATAGGACTGGCTATCGCGATATTGACCGTCTCCGACACGCGGACGGCAGAGACTGATCGCTCCGGCGACTCGCTCGTCGAACGCCTCACTGCGGCCGGCCACCAGCTGCATGAAAAGCGTATCGTGCCAGATGATATCTACCAGCTGCGCGCAGCCGTCAGTCAGTGGATCGCCGATCCTGACGTTCAAGTCATTCTGACAACGGGCGGCACCGGCTTTACTGGGCGAGACTCCACTCCTGAGGCCATTCGCGTTCTGCTCGATAAAGAAATACAGGGCTTTGGTGAACTCTTCCGGCAATTGTCGTATCAGGAGATCGGCAGTTCGACCATCCAGAGTCGCTGCCTGGGTGGTCTCGCCAATCGCACCGTCGTCTTCTGTCTACCGGGCTCAACCGGCGCATGTCGTACCGCATGGGACGGCATTCTAAAAGAGCAGCTGGACAGTCGACATCGGCCCTGTAACTTCGCCAATCTGGTCATTCCGGAGCGCGGTACTCATGCCCACTGAGCCTCCCTCCACTGAAAACGACTCATGTGGCTGTGACAGCATTCCCGCAAGTGCAGCATCGCTTGCGCCACTGGCCAGTGCCCTCGAAGCGCTGCGCGCGCACTGTATCTTGATGGAAGTCGAGAACATCCCGGTGAGCGAGGCCAGTGGGCGCGTACTGGCTGAAGATGTCCTGGCTCAGCTTGACGTACCACCTGCCGACAACTCTCAGATGGACGGCTATTGTGCTCGCGTCGCGGATATCGGCGATGGCTGCTGGTTACCGATCAGCCAACGAATTGCCGCAGGGTACGCGCCACAACCTCTTGGCCACAAAAGCTGCGGACGGCTATTCACTGGTGCTGAAATTCCAGACGGAGCTGACGTGGTGATCATGCAAGAAGAGGTCACGTTGCGCGACGGCTCCGATGGTACTCCCGAAGCCTGGCTACCCGGTCCACGTGCTCAAGGTGACAATATCCGTGCTCGTGGCCGAGATGTCGTGTTGGGCAACCGCTTGTTGGCCGCTGGCATGCGTCTGGATGCTGCGGCACTTGGCCTATTATGCGGACAAGGGCTCAGTAATGTGACGGTACGCCGTAAGGTACGGGTGGCACTATTCGCGACCGGTGATGAGCTGATAGAACCAGGCCAGCCATTGGCGCGCGGTCAGATCTATAACTCGAATCGCGTCATGCTAAGCCAGATGCTGAACGATTTCGGTGCGGATGTCGTCATTGCGCCTCTCAAGGTGGCTGACACCTTTGAAGCGACTCGTGATGCGTTGGCCTCCGCTGCTGATCAGGTCGACCTGATCGTGACCTGCGGCGGTGTGAGCGTAGGGGAGGAAGACCACGTACGCCCAGCGATTGAGTCACTTGGTAGCATTGATCTATGGCGTTTGGCGATCAAACCGGGCAAGCCGCTTGCGTTGGGGCGCATCGACACGCTTACCGGAAATGCGATACGTGTGGTTGGCTTGCCAGGCAATCCGGTTTCCAGCTGGGTTGGGGCGTGGCTATTTCTGCGTCCACTACTTGGTGAAATGACAGACTGTCATGCACTGCGTGAACTGCCCCGCCTTAATGTACGTGCCGCTTTCTCAGCCAAGACAGCTACTCGACAGGACCACCTGCGTGTGAGGTTGGCTCCAGGCCGTGATGGTCAGCTAGAGGCTCATGCCTTCCCTGACCAGAACTCGGCTGTCTTATCGTCCTGTGCCGGCGCCGAAGCACTGGCCATCATCCCCCCCGAAAGTCGAGTAGCCGCCGGTGATTCCGTCGAGTGCCTATGGCTCACACACTGAGTGCAACACCAAGCCTCCCTGATTGACATTCATCATCACCAGCTCCCGCTCATTCTTTGGGCAGGCGCTGCTGCTTAGTAGTATGGCGCTGGATGGCGACAACCACTGTACCTCTCCAGCGTCGTCTTGACCTCGCTAGTGAGTCCGGCACACTGGATCCCTTTGTACTGCCAGATACGTCACCTCTCCATGTGGGCAGGTTCGCTCTATCTGCACTGCCCAAGAGTCAGTCTCGCAAGGAACCCCTGATGCCAGTTGCCCCATCGTCCGCTCTCATTTCACTCCGCCCACTCGTTGCTGCTGTGCTCATCGCCACTTCTGCGCTTTCTGCCACAGTGCAAGCCAAGAGTAATGAATCCGTGCCTGCGCCGGGCACCTCAGTCACAGAGTGGAGTTATGCCACTGAGGACGAAGGTAACGAAAATGGTCCTGAGCACTGGGGGGAGCTGACGCCGGGATATGCAGAGTGCTCAAACGGCCAGCAACAATCCCCGATCAATATCGATAGTCAGAAACGAACTCTGGATGAAGATGGGCCAAAGCTCGACTATCACTCCCCCCTGCTCGTCACCCGTGATACCGGTCACACGCTGCAGATCGAAGGGGCCAGCGGCAATACCATGACGCTGGAAGGTATCGAGTACACGCTGTCACAAGTCCACCTCCATATACCTTCTGAACATGCCATCGATGGCAAACGCTTTGCGATGGAGATGCACCTTGTTCACTCAACGCCTGAGGGCAAGTTGGCCATTGTCGCTGTCATGGTCAAGCCCGGACACCAGAACCTGGCGCTCAGCCGCCTCCTGAGCCGTCTTCCGCAATCAGGCTTATCAGAAACGCTGACCAGTGGATTGTCGGCTAACCTGCTGCTCCCGCGCGATCACTCAGGCTGGCAGTATTCAGGTTCACTCACCACGCCACCCTGCACCGAGTCCGTCAATTGGTATCTCATGAAAACACCCGTCGAGGCATCGCAATCTCAGATAGATGCCTATCTAGAATGGCAAGGTGGGGAGAATGCTCGACCACTCCAAAGATAAATATTAACTTTCAAAATGTTACGCAGAAAACGCCATCCTTCGGGGTGGCGTTTTTTATGGACCATTCATTAGTTCATCCGGACAAATTTTCCAAGCAACATAACCTCAACGATAATTAACCCATTTCTTCGTTTAAAAATCGTCTTAAGAAAGCATAAGCGTTTCATGTTGAGCAATCATGATGGTCATCAAAATGATTCAGATAAAAAGCAATGTTAATAAGCACATATGTCTATTTTCCATCCAGATTAGTAAAATAGCACTCAAAGTATGATCCAAGTGATTCACGCGAGCGTTGTTACCTTGAGAAAGAAGAGTGTCAACAGATGTCCAACGACAGCACATACACGACGAAAGGATTAGGCGCGACACGCGACAAAGGATCTTAAAAACAAAAGGAAAAGATTAAACGTTACTCAAACTATAAACGTTTAACATCTGGTACTAGAAAATTGATCTACGCCATAATATTGTTGTAACTATTGATTAATAAAGAAAACGACAGGGTGTCGTACTTAATGGGTACTACGGGGGTAGTCCAATGCCAGTCAACGCTAAAGTCGCTACGCATGGGCAGCTTACTGACCAGAATACAATTCTTCGACAGGTTGATAACATCCAACTAAACCAGGTATCTGATGTCAGCTTGGACCTCAAACCTCGTGATATAGAGACAATGACTCGCCAAGGTAACGACCTTCTCGTGACACTAGAAAATGGCGACCTTGTCTCAATAGAAAACTTTTACGCTGATCCAAATGAATTGAGTCACCTCTATCTACAAGGTGATGAATTTGCAGGCGATATTTTTCAAGTTGGCTTAGCGGATACCGCAGCAGGCACTGTCCCCTATACCACGGCACCTGTCCTCACGACGGCTGAATCTGCTCTTGGAGCAGCGGCTACCGGCGCAAGCCCAGCCACGGGCGGCGAGCTAGGCACTGCAGGCTCTGGAGTAGCAGGCTCTGGACTAGGTGTTGCTGGCGTGGTCGCTGGGGGCCTAGCAATAGCGGGAGGCGTTGCAGTAGCAGCAAACTCTGGCTCAGGGTCATCTTCTAACACTAATTCTGACACCTCCTCCCCGGATGCCCCGACAATCACCAGCGTCAGCGATGATGCCGGTGAGGTCACTGAGGAGCTGAGCAGCGGCGACAGCACCGACGACACCACCCCGACCATCTCCGGCACTGCCGAAGCCGGTAGCAGCGTCGGCCTCTATGATGGCGATACTCTACTCGAGACGGTCCAGGCCGATGCTGATGGCAACTGGAGCGTCGAGCTCAGTGAGCCACTGGCTGAAGGCGAGCATAGTCTGTCAGCCATCGCCACGGATGCCGCGGACAATGCCAGCGCACCTTCCAATATCATGGCACTGACGGTTGATACCCAGGCCCCTGAAGCACCGGTACTCGAGGATACAGACGGGACGACGCTCACCGGGACCGGTGAGCCAGGCTCAACCATTACCGTCACCAATGCTGAGGGTGAGGCGCTGGGCGAAACGACGATCGATGACGATGGCAACTTCACTCTCGAGCTGTCTCCTGAGCAAGAAGACGGGACTGAGCTGACCGCCACCGCCACCGATGCCGCCGGCAACGAAAGCGCGCCCTCCGCTGCCATCACGGTACCGGTCGATGCTGATATCACCGCACCGGATGCCCCGATCATCACCAGCATCAGCGATGATATGGAGGCCGTCACTGGTACCCTCACCTCTGGCGACAGCACCAATGACAGCCTGCCAACACTGACCGGCAATGCCGAAATCGGCAGCACCGTCACGGTCATGATCTACGGCCAGGCGATTGGCACGGCGATGGCTGACGCTAATGGCGCCTGGACCTTTACCCCCGAGACTGAGCTAGCCGACGGCGAGCATGTCTTCACGGTCACCGCGACCGACGCCGCCGGCAATATAAGCGTCCCGTCAGCCGAATTTGCGCTGATCGTCGATACCGCCGCCCCGGAGGCGCCGTTGCTCGACGAGA
>NZ_NBVS01000007.1:0-203735 GCF_002213105.1 Cobetia sp. QF-1 | reverse complement strand
CGTATTGCGACGCGATATGAGAAGTTGGCCCGTAGCTTTTATGCGATGGTATGCGTAGCTTGCATACGCCGCTGTCTACGAGCCGACTTTTCGTACAGAACCTAGTACCGCGGCAGCAGGCCGGGTCAGCAGGCCGATCAGAATGGCCAGTCCGCCGAAGAATTCACCACTGCCGGACAACAGTGCCATCAGGTAGCCGGGCTCGATACCCATGGAGGCCATCCACTGCCCAGTGCCTTCCAGGCCATAACCGCCGAAAGCGCCGAACAGCTTTTGCGCACCGTGCGCCATGAAGATGATGCCGGTGGGCACGCGCAGTATCAGGCTGGCGACGTTGTCATCAGCACTCAGCAGACGAGAAAGCGTGGACTTGAATAGGGAAGGTGTGGACATGATGTTCTCCATTGAGTGAGTTATCTTGATCAATGGATGTACTATAACGACTGACATAATGAAAAAATAACGGAGGTTTTTGACCTAAAAGGTCAAATTTTTTGAATGATGACATCACCCATCACTTTGGATGCACTGCGCGTACTGGATGCCATTGATCGGCGCGGCAGTTTTGCCTCTGCTGCCGAGTCGCTGTATCGCGTACCGTCGACGGTGTCATACACCGTGCAGAAGCTCGAGGAAGAAATGGGCGTGCCGTTGTTTGATCGCTCTCGACGTCGCGCAGCACTGACCGATGCCGGGCGTCTGGTGCTCGAGCATGGCCGCCGAATCCTGTTGGCGACCGATGAGATGACGGCCTTGGCACGCCAGTCTGGTGCTGGTTGGGAGGTCGAATTGCGCATCTGTGTCGATACCATTCTCGAGCCGGATGCCCTCTATCCGTTGCTGGAAGCGTTTCAGTCCATCCAGCCGCGGACGCGGGTCGTGTTGAGCGAGGAGGTGATGGGCGGGGCGTGGGACGCGTTGCATGACAATCGCTGTGATCTGGTGATCGGCGCGCCGGGGGAGGCGCCGGTCTCAGGGTTGGCAAGCCAGCAATTGGGTGAGGTGTCGCTGGTCTTTGCCGTCGCCCGTGGTCACCCGTTGACAGGTATGCCGCAGCCGCTGTCTGCCGAAGTCTTGCGCGATTACCCGACGGTAGTAGTGGCTGACAGCTCACGCAGCTTGCCCAGTCTCTCATCGGGTTTGCTGGATGGGCGTAGTCAGATCATCGTACCGACCATCGCTCAGAAGATCGAGATTCAGCACAAGGGACTGGGAGTGGGCTATCTGCCGTTGCATCGCGTGCAGCGTCAGATCGCGGCGGGGAGCCTGGAGATACTGGCCCTGGAGGTGGATAGGGCTCCCGTCACGCTTTCCATTGCCTGGCGCAGTGGTCGCCAGGGCAAGGCGCTCAAATGGTTCATTGAGCGCCTCTGTGCGCCGGACATGGGCACGGCATTTGGTCTATAAAAGGGGAGGAGTGACTAGCCCCAATCGAGCACGACCTTGCCTGATTGCCCCGAGCCCATGATCTCGAAGCCCTGTTCGAAGTCGTCGATGGGTAGGCGATGGGTAATAATGGGCGATAGATCCAGCCCCGATTGGATCAAACTGGCCATCTTGTACCAGGTCTCGAACATCTCACGGCCATAGATGCCCTTGATGGTCAGACCCTTGAAGATGACCTTGGTCCAGTCGATGGCCATCTCACCGGGCGGGATGCCCAGCATGGCAATCTTGCCACCATGATTGATGACATCCAGCATCTGGCCCACGGCTGACGGCACGCCGGACATCTCAAGCACGACATCAAAGCCTTCGTGCATGTGCAGTTCCGCCATCACATCCTTCAGCGATTCGCGGCTGACATTCACGGTGCGGGTCGCGCCCATCTTCTTGGCCAGTGCCAGCCGGTAGTCGTTCACATCCGTGATCACCACATGGCGGGCCCCGATGTGCCTCACCACTGCTGCTGCCATGATGCCAATGGGTCCAGCGCCGGTGATCAATACATCTTCGCCAACCACATCGAAGGCCAGTGCCGTATGCACGGCATTGCCAAAGGGATCAAAGATGGCGGCCAAGTCATCACTGATCTCATCCGGCAGCTTGAATAGGTTGTAGGCGGGCAGGGCGAGATATTCGGCAAAGGCACCGGGGCGGTTGACGCCGACGCCCTCGGTATTGCGACACAGATGGCGACGCCCCGCGCGGCAGTTACGGCAATGTCCGCAGGTGATGTGCCCTTCGCCGGAGACGCGATCGCCAATCTCGAAACCGCGAACTTCACTGCCCAGTGCGACGATTTCGCCTGCGTACTCATGTCCGGTCACCATCGGCACTGGCACGGTGTTCTGTGACCACTCATCCCACTGGAATATGTGCATGTCAGTGCCGCAGATGGCGGTCTTGCGGATCTTGATCAGCGCATCGTTATGGCCGATTTCCGGCATCGCCGTATCGGTCATCCAGATGCCCGGCTCTGGTCTTAGCTTGGCTAGCGCCTTCATGAACGTTCTCCCGGTGACGTGTTGATCACGCCCAGCTCGCGGCCGATACGCGTGAAGGCAGCAATCGCGATATCAATCTGCTCTGGTGTATGTGCAGCAGAAATCTGGGTGCGAATCCGAGCCTGCCCCTTGGGGACGACGGGATAAGAGAAACCGATTACGTAGATACCAACGTCCAACAGGCGATTGGCGAACTCCCCCGCAAGGCGAGCATCGCCCAGCATCACGGGAATGATGGCGTGACTCGCTCCGGCGAGGGTAAAGCCGGCAGCCTGCATGCCACTGCGGAAGCGTTCGACGTTGTCCCACAGCATTTGGCGCGACTCGCCATTGTCCTCAATCTTGTCCAGCGCCTTGAGGGTCGCTGCGACAATCGGCGGTGCCAACGAATTGGAGAACAGGTAAGGGCGTGAGCGCTGACGCAGCCACTCGACAATCGGCCCGCGTGCCGCTGTTACACCACCTGAGGCACCGCCCAGCGCTTTGCCGAAGGTGGTGGTGATGATGTCCACCTTATCCATCACGTCATGATATTCGTGGCTACCACGCCCGTTGGCACCGACAAAGCCGGTGGCGTGAGAGTCATCCACCATCACCAGCGCGTTATAGCGCTCTGCCAGTTCACAGATGCCCTTGAGATTGGCGATCACACCATCCATCGAGAAAACGCCATCTGTCGCGATCAACGTGAAACGGGCACCTGCGGCGGCCGCTTCCTTGAGACGCGCTTCAAGCTCGGCCATATCGTTATTGGCGTAGCGATAGCGCTTCGCTTTGCATAGGCGAACGCCATCGATGATTGAGGCGTGGTTGAGGGCATCCGAGATGATGGCATCTTCAGGGCCGAACAGCGTCTCGAACAAGCCACCATTGGCATCAAAGCACGAGGAGTACAGGATGGCATCGTCCATGCCCAGGAAGTTCGCAAGGCGTTTTTCCAGCACGCGATGTTCCCGGTGGGTGCCGCAGATGAAGCGTACCGATGCCATGCCGAAGCCATCGCGGTCCAGCGCCTGATGTGCTGCTGAGACCAACTCAGGATCATCAGCCAGGCCCAGATAGTTGTTGGCGCAGAAGTTGATGACCTCATCCCCTTCTTGTCCGCTGGCGACCCGAATGCTGGCTCGTTGGGGCGAGGTAAGCTCGCGCTCCTGCTTGTAGAGACCTTCTTCGTGTAGCTCGGTTATCTGGCGGTTGAGATGCTCATTGAAACTGGCTGGCATAGGGCGCTCCTGTGTGGGGACTGTCATCAACGGCCATCAATGAGTGTGATGGCCGTTGATGACAGTGTGCTGGCTTTCAGAATAGTCGGAGGGGGTCGAGAATGAGATGTTATTGCGCGGGGCGCTCCTTGACCTCATTGCCGTCGTCATCCTCGAAGGTTAGCCCCCAGCCAGTGATAGCGGCCAGCAACATGATGATGACCAGGAACCAGCCCTGGAAGACAAACGGGAAGACCGCTGTCGGGGCCACGGCGGGTAGCCAATCGTAGGTGCTTTGCATTGATTGGATCGTTGACCAGCCCAGTAGTACAGGCGCCCCCCACGGAAAGATGTAGCCCAGCGCAGAGGTCACCGCGTCCAGCATGTTGGCACGACGATAGCGGTGGATGCGATAACGGGTGCCCAGCTCACGCACGAAGGGCGCGGCAGCGATTTCAGCAGCGGTATTGATGGTGATGGCACTATTAAGCAGTGCAACGATGCCCCAGATAGCTAGCTCGGCACGGCGAATGGAGTTCTTAATCCAGCGCATCAGCAGGCGGGTGACATGATCCATGGTGCCGCCGAGGGTCATCAGATGCGCAGCACCGACGATCAGCAGAATCAGGATGCCCATGTTGACATAGCCTTCCACGCCGCGGACCAGCGCGCCGGTCATCACGCCATCAGCATTGGCATCGAAGGCAATGATCTGTGAGAACTCTCCGGTCCCTGCGATCAACATGACAGGAATGGCCGTCAGAATGCCCCAGGTCAACGAGGTCAGCAGGTGCTGGCCGCGTAGCGCCAGTATCAGCACCAATGCGAAGGGAATCAGCATCACCAGCCCCAGCGGATTGGTAGCCTGTTGCATTGCCTGAACGGCGGAAGGATCGGCGACACCGCTTTGATCGCCACTGCCGAAGATCACGAATAACGCCATCGCTGGCACGGCAGCCATGATGGAATACTTGAAGCGACTTCTGACCACTCCTGGCACGTCGGCACCCTGCGTCGTGGCAGAGACAATGGTGGTATCTGATACTGGTGCCAGATTATCGCCGAAGATCGCGCCGGACAGGATGGCAGCAAATAGAAACGTCGGATCACTACCGACCACGATTCCTGCCGGATACATCAGGGTGCAGAAGGCTACGGTGGTGCCGTAACCCGTGCCGACTGCTGTCGAGAAGATGGCAGCAAGCAGGAAGGTCAGCCCGACGAACCAGCCACCAGTCATGTCTGAAATACTGCCCAGCCATACCAGGCCCTCGACTAGTCCACCGACCTGCAACACCTGAGCGAACATGCCAGCATAGAACCAGGCGACGATAGCAACGACGCCGATGGGTTGGGTCAAACCGTCAAACAGGCCATTGGCATAGTCTTCCCAACGGCTGGTGCAGAAGAACAGCCCAAGCGTCAGGCCGAACAGTGCTCCCATCACTAGCCCGATTTCTGAGGACAAGCCCAATATGCTCGTAGCGATTGCCCACACCACAAAGAAGACCAGTGGAATGGCAGCCCCCCAAGCGCCGAGCCGGAAGGTGAGAGTAGGCTGCTTAGTGTGGGTCGCGGAAGTGCTGTGCCCGGTGTCACTGCTTGCAGAGTGAGGCATGGAAGTTACCTGTACGCGTCATTGTGATTATTGGATAGCGATGGGTGGCAGGCGACTGCATGAGTGTGGCGCAACCTTTGAACAAGCCTGGGACATGGCATTATTTCAGCAAAGGCATGTCAGTTTCTGTCGATAAGCCAGCGTTAAGCACTGCATGAATGCTCGCCTGTCAGTGAGATCAGCCTATCAGTTGATGCTGATGGACTGTCAATTCACCGAAAGTGAAATAGAGGTCGGTAGAGGAGAGAGTGAACATAAAGGTGTCTCGCAAACGTGACACGGCCCTGCGCTCATATGAGGGCAGGGCCGTGGAGGAGTCGCTGCATTCCGACTCACTGTCGATGGTCACTCACCTACGATATTACTGATTCGTGATGATCGCGGTGCTAGCACGTTCACGCCGTACGCGAACCACGAAGGCGATGACGAGTGCGAAGATACCGAAGGCAACGGGTATCGCGGCGACTGAAATCAGGCTCAGCAGGGTCTTGTAGACATCACCGCCCAGCCAGTTGACCACGATGGCCAATGCCGCCATGGCGATGATCCAGAAGGCGCGTGAGCGATTGACGGTCAGCATCTCGCACACCAGGCCTGCGGAATCCGCGCTGGTGATGAAGAACAGCAGGATGTTGAGTGTCAGCACCACGGACAGGATGCCGCTGGTATCGATGGTGTCGATCAGCTTGAAGACATCCTCGGCACCGATGCTGAGGCTGCCGAGACCGAACACCACGAACCACAGGCACGAGAAGAGTGTCGGTACCAGCATCACGCCCAGCACCATGCCGCGTAGCGTGCGGCCTTTCGAGATACGCGCAATGAATACGCCGGTGAAGATGAACCAGCCGTACCAGGCGGCTTCGAAGGCGTATAGCCAGTCAGCCAGCCATGCTTTGCGTTCCGGGTCACCCAAGCCAATATCAGTCGCCATGGCGGGATATTTGAGCAGGTATTCCGGGACTAGCCGCACGAAGGTCGAGAAGATATCGCCCGGTACCGTGAGCACAAGTACGCCGACCATCAGTGTGATGGCGAACAGGGTGTTGTAGTTGCTCAGCCATTTGATGCCGCGTTTGAGGCCGGAGGCGGAAGAGATGATGGCGCAGGCAGCCAGCACACAGATGATCAGCGTCGGGCTGAATTCGATCCCGAGGAGCTTCTGAAGGCCCTGCTGAATCGGGATAGTGGCGTAGGTAAACGACAGTGACAGGCCAATGACGGTCGAGACGACCAGACTAATCAGATTGAGCTTGCTCCAGATGCCATTACCCAGCAGCTCCTCGGCCGGCTTGGCCATCTTCATGTTGTACATGGCGTGCGCAAACAGTGCGCCAATCGCTAGATAGCCCGCCCATGCCAGTAGCCCCCAGTGATTGAAGGCGTTGAGCAATGCCATGTCAGTGCTCAGGCCCGCATCAGTGTGGTACTTCGGTTCCAGCACGCCCCAGGTCAACAGGCCAATGCCCATACCGGTAGCGAATAGCATGCCCATCCAGCTCAAGGTATGAAATTCCGGTGGGCCTTCTCCAAAGCGCAGCTTGCCAAGCGGCGTAAAGCAGACCACTACCATCAGCAATGACACGGCAAAGGCTGGCCAGGTGAAGATAAAGCCCAAGTTGCCGATGACTGAGGTCTTGATGAGATTCAGGCTATCGAGAAAGCCAGTGGGGAAGATGGCAGCGGTGACGATAAGCAGTGCAACAACCGCTACCGTGGCGACGGACGTCAGGTATTTATCCGCCGCAGGCGCTGAATCACCAAGGCCGCAGGCCGGTCCTTCTGGAGAGGGGGATTGCTCGGATGAGGATGTGGTCATTGTTGCGCTAGTCCTGATGTTGTCGTTGTTATGGTCGGAGAAAGAAGCGAGCGAGAACGTGACGTGAGAGGGGGCAGCGAATGATCGATGGTGAACTCCTGAGGGTGGCTATGACGCTTTCAGACTATCCTGACTCTCTTGAGTATTTTGAGTGTGGGCGACGCTTAGTTGTCATCAAGCGACGACTACGCCCAAAGGATAATACGTACAGCAGCCTCGCGACGGCGGTATGCATCGCTTTATGAACACAGAGGGGGGGCAAAAACGACAATACCCGCTGAGGCGGTAAGCCCCGAGCGGGTATTGGTGACATTTACTACTCCAATGCGGCAGCACGGAGAGCGATCAGCGTCAGCTGGTTTCGACTTGTGTCTTTGCCTTGCGTCCCTTGCCCAGCACATTGCTGGTCTCCTGGAAGAGCGCGACTATCATGCCCAGTGTCATGGCAAGAATCACGACGCTGACCGGCAGTGCCGCGATCATCAGTACCGTCTGCAAGGCTTTGAGCCCACCGGCCATCAAGAGCACTGCGGCGACCAGACCAATGCAGACACCCCAGAATATACGGTGACGTGCCAGCGGCTCTTCATCACCCATCGAAAGGATTGTGGTCACGACGAGTGTGCTGGAATCTGAACTGGTCACGAACCAGCTGATCAGCAGGAAGATCAGCAACGAGGAGAGAATGGTGCCCAGGATGTCGTTACCCGCCAATGTATCAGCCGTCGCAAACAGCGCTTCCGGTAGATTCCAGTCACGAATCATGCCCATCAACTCACCGGTACCAGGGCCCATGGCAGCGTTTAGCTCCTGATGCAGCGCAGTCCCGCCGAACAGTGCCTGCCAGAGGAAGATGATCAACGGCGGAGCAAACAGCACCCCCAGAATAAACTCGCGCAAGGTACGGCCCTTGGAAATACGCGCGATGAACAGGCCAATGAACGGGGCCCATGCGAGCCACCATGCCCAGTAGAAGATGGTCCAGGCGTCTTGCCATTCGCGTTCACCCGGTGTGCTGGCGACCCACAGGCCCATCGGTACGACGTCGCGTACATAGGCGACGAGTGTCTCGCCGAACAGGCTGATCAGCCACAATGTCGGGCCACCGATCAGGAAGCTACCCACGACAATGACGGAGACACCGACATTGAGCTCGGAAATGATCCGGATACCGTATTTGACGCCGGACACCGCAGACGCGATGGAGATCGCGCAGATGGCGGCAATCAACGCCACCTGAGTTGGCAAGCCAGGGTCTATTCCGGTCAGTCGATTCAGGCCCACGGCAATCTGACTGACGCCTAGCCCGAGCGAGGTCGCAATACCAAATACGCAGCCTAATACGCCGAGAATATCGACCGTGTGGCCAATCGGGCCATAGATACGATCACCAATCAGCGGATACAGCGCAGAACGCAGTGCCAGAGGCAGGTTACGACGGTAGGCGAAGTAGGCCAGCGACATGCCGACCACCACGTAAACAGCCCAACCATGCAGCCCCCAGTGGAAGAAGGCGAGCTTCAGTGCCTCAACTGCACGCGCATGATTCATCGCTGTCACGCCGTCCAGATCAGCATGCGGGTTGTTCGGGTAGCCGAAGGCGCCGGAATCATCGAAGTAGAACAGCGGCTCCGCGACCCCGAAGAACAAGATGCCAATCCCTACACCCGCGGACAGCAGCATCGAGATCCAGGTGAAACGGGAAAACTCGGGGCGGCTTTCAGGTGTCCCCAAGCGCAGCTTGCCCCACGGCGATACCACGAGTACGAGGCAGAAGCCGATCAATCCTACGATGGTAATCAGGTAATAAGTGCCGAAGGTCGTTTCGATCCACAGGCGGGCTGCGCCAAAGAGTGTCGAGGAGATATCCGGCGCGAAGCCTGTCGCCAACACAAAGACCAATAGCAGGCCTGCAGAGGTGAGGGTCATGCCTTTATGCATTCCCTTGAGCCAGCCGGATTGTTCGACTTGAATGCGAGGGTGGGAAGGGGGCTCATAAGGAGCGGGCTCAGAATGCGACATGGGGTCAGGTTGTGGTGGTGTCACGCAATAACTCCTGTTTGAGCGAATCACTCGTCTCTTATTGTTGTCGTTTTGGAAACGTTGTGAAATAAGTAGCGCTTATGGAAAAGAACGGTAAGGTGCTAACCTCCTTAAAGTATTACATTATATTATGAATATAATTGTTTTCTATGGCTATGGGTTCTAGAGAATCGCTGTCATATTCCAAGCGCTATTCATTTTCGCGTGATGCTTCTGTAGAAAGTGTGACGGGGTATTCATCGTCAGCCTAGAAAACAAGGAAAGAGATATTTTTCTTTAGGCGACTTTTTATTGTCTTTATACGACATTTATCGTGTGCAAGAGAACGATCGCGTGCTATTACGCCCGATATGCTCCCAATAAGTCAGCGTGCTGACTCGCCACGCTGAGCGATATCGACAGTGAACTTTTTTTACTCATCAGGGAGGCACAGGCGTCATGCGTCTCGATTATTCCGGTCCCTTGCCCGAAACCATCGGTTTTTTACTGTTACCGCGTTTCTCGATGATGGCGTTTTTTGCCGCGGTAGAACCGCTGCGTATTGCCAATCGCATCAGCGGCCAAGCGCTATTTCGCTGGTTATTGATCAGTGAGGATGGTCAGCCGGTCACGTCATCCAGTGGAATGACGCTGGTAGCAGACCACAGTATTCTGGATATTCGCTCGCTGCCGTCGTTGGCGGTATGCAGTGGATTCGAGCCAGAAGCGCACCTAAATCGTGCACTGAGTGGCTGGTTGAATCGCCTGGATGGCGCAGGTTGCGTGCTCGGTGGGTTGGATACCGGCTGTTTCCTGCTGGCCGCAGCAAGTTTGTTGGATGGCGAACGCGTCACCTTGCATTGGGAGAGTCTGCCGGCCTTTCGTGAGCGCTTTCCGACCATCAGCACATCAGACGAGCTGTTTGAGCTGGGGGCGCGGCGTTTCTCGTGTGCTGGCGGAGCCGCTGCGATGGACATGGCGCTGGATGTGATCGCTCGCCGTCATGGTACGGCGCTGGCGGTGGATGTCTCGGAGCAATTGGTGCACGACCGCATGCGCACCCGCACCGATCAGCAGCGCATGACATTGGCCAGGCGGCTTGGCACTCACAAGCGTCAGCTCGTCGATGCGGTAGCACTGATGGAGCAGCATCTGGATACGCCATTGACGCTGGAGGAGCTGGCGCGCCGTTGCCGAGTCTCGCTGCGCCAATTGCAGCGCCTGTTCGAGCAGGAACTGGCCACTTCGCCGCGCGCCTGGTATTTACGCCTGCGCCTCGAACGCGCTCGCCATCTACTCAAGGAGACTGATCTGGACATATTGTCGGTGGGTCTTTCGAGTGGTTTTACCTCAAGCTCCAGTTTCTCGCGTGCTTATCGCAACCACTTCGGTCACTCGCCGCGTCAGGAGCGCTGACGTCTGCTATATCCCGACGTCTTGGCTCTCGAACTCTGGCTCCTTGCATTCATCGTATCGCCCCCCGTAATCCTCTTGCGCGAATGCTTGATGAGTCATTGGCACCGAAAGGCAAGATGGCATTGATTGTGCAACATGCCGGGGCGAGCCACGCTCGGCTCGTCAGGTCATTACACTTGGTGCAGACATACGCTGCTCAAGCAGTGATGTCACAAGGGAATTCAATACCGAGGTAGTGAGAATCATGAAGCGAGCGTTCAATACCACGTTAGGCATTGGAGTGGTGGGCATGTTGATGCCGACCCTCGGTTTGGCACATGGGCCAGTGAGCACCTCAGACCGACTGGCACAGATCCAGACGATGTTTGATTCTGACAGCATCGTGGAAGGACCCAAGGTGGTGGACTGCACTCTGTCTGGCGGTACCGAGGCGCAATGCTTCAGCATCACGCTCAAGAATTCGCTGACTCAGCACGAGATGGGCCCCTGGTGCCCGGGCAATATCGCCGATGATGCCGAGAAGGGCGGCATCTGGGTGCGTGATGGCGTGCAGTATGATGTCGATGGCGCCTTCGTCGAGAATCTCGCCACCTTCTACGACGACCCCAAGTGGCAGTTGTTTGACAAGGACTCGGGCAAGATCAAGGTGACCGACACCCAGAAGTCCTGTGCTGGTGCTGCGGTGGTAGATGTTGATGAGCAATACAACAACTACTGCGTAGAGTGCAGCACCGAGTACATGGACGAGGCCGTCGAGACGACCTATGTCCTGCCGCTGGTGCCGGTGCCGGCAGAAGATACTCTTGAAGTGGACCCGCACATGGGGCGTGGCATCGCCTTCAATGGCGTCAAGTTCGATGCCGCGGCGCCGCAGGATGTGATTCTCGCTGCGCATACCATTGCGCCGTTCGATGACTGTGGTGGCCACGTGAATCTGCATGTTGGCTATCACTATCACGGTGCCAATGGATGCAGCCCCAAGGAAGAGATGACCAAGGCTGATGCACCGATGATCGGCTTTGCAATGGACGGCTATCCTATCCTGGCCAAGCTGACCGGCGATGTAGCGAAGGAAGAGGGTCTTGATGCCTGTAGTGGTCATGTCTCGGAAGGTATCGGTTACCACTATCACGGCAACAGTGCTGACAAGAATGAGATCCTTGGCTGCTTCCACGGTGAGACAGGCTGTTCGCTGGATTCACCGGATGCTGTCTGTACCGCCAATGATCGTCCGGCCGGCCCGCCGCCGGGAGAAGAGAACGCTGAACAGGCAGAATGATCGTCGTTCAGTCTGTCGTGCGTGTGATGCCTGAGACTGCCTGATGGTACGCGCCTCATCTCGCTATTTTGCTACTGTTTTCTGACACATTACTTGCACAGTCAGGCAGCACACTTTGGTTATCAAAACGTTGTTCAGCAACGGTTTATTCATCAATACATCTTCACAAGGAATGCACGATGACGCGCACTCATCTGTCGGCCAATACGCAGAAAAGCGTACGCACCGGCGCAATGCTTCTGATGACGGCAGTACTGATGACAGTGAGTGGCATGAGTGCTGCTCAACAACCGCCGAGTGGCAAGCCGCCTCAGGAAGCCTTCGATGCCTGTGCCTCCAAGCAGGCAGGAGATCAGTGCCAGATGACACTGCCGGACTCCGACAAGTTGCTGCCAGGCCAATGCATGGCGCCACCGGAAGGTGGCAAGGCTGCCTGTCTGCCAGATAACGCCCCACAAGGCGGCAAGCGCTGATCATTCGTGCCATCACTGCTGACGCGCCCGTCCCGCACGCCAGTAGTGACTCTGATATTCCTGTTTTGCTGTTGCTGCATGATGAACGTGCTCATTGTCGGGGCTTGCGATAGCACACGTTCGGTAATGAGCCCGCTCGTCCCCCATGTTCCCTTTACGCCTGTCATCCTGATGATGTCCTCATTGATCAGGATGACAGGCGTTTTTTTTTCAGGAGTTCTCCATGAAGCTCGCTGCTCAAGGTCGTCTCTCTCCGCGATTTATCATGAGGTTGCTACCAGCCTCTTTGCTATTGGCGAGTGCTGCGCATGCCGAAGTCGTGCCGGAGCAATTCTCTGAAGCTGCGCTGGTCAAGGCGCCTGAGACGGTGAGTTGTACTCTCGAGAATGGCACCAAGACCCAATGCACCAAAATCGTGGTCAAGCACAAGCCGGACGACCTCAAGATCGGCCCTTTCTGTCCTCCTGCACTTGATGATGAAGGCGGTATCTGGGATTGGGATGGCTCCAACCCAGGACTGTATCGTCTGGATCGCAGTTTCTTTGAAATGCTCGATACCCTCGGCTTCCATTTCCATGATGAGGACGAAAGACTCCACATCATGACAGACCTGAGCAAGAAACCGGTCGAGGCCAACAACTGCCTCAACGTGTCGCCGGATGAGAGTGTCGAGATGACGATCCTGTTGCCACTGGAGCCAGTGGAAGCAGAAGAGCCGATCTCGTTGGGTACCGTGGCCAAGGTGGGTCTGGCGCTGGACGGTGTGCCCATCTTCGCGGATGCACCTTCGGTGCTGGATACCGGTAATCTGCCGGCACTGGATACCTGCGGTGGCCATGTCGATCCGGGTGGCTGGTATCACTGGCATGCCACTGCCACGGATATCGACTCGATCTACTCTGAAGAAGGCGTGGATGCACATTGCCAACTTCCCCAGAGCCATAGCGCTCAGTTCGCCTATGCCTTCGATGGCTATGCGATGTTTGGTACCCAGGACCCCAGTGGCAAGACGCCAACGGACCTTGATTCCTGCAACGGTCATTTCGGGCCGACCCAGCGTCATCCCGAAGGCGAGTATCACTATCACGCCACCTCAGAATTCCCCAATCTGCCCAAGTGTCTGACGGGGGTCGTGGCCAAGGACAATTTCGTCACCAATGCCAAGATGGGCATTGGTTCGCCGCATAAATCAGGGCAAGGGCCTGGCCCAGGGCAGGAGGGGCCGGGCCAGAAGAGAGCAGATCAGAAAGAGCGCGAGTAGGCCCACGGCAATCATGTCCAGAGCTTAAGAATGAACCCTTTTTAGTGACCTCGACGGACCGCCACATCATGACGCTTCCCCAATGTTTACGGCCAAGCGCTGCCCGTACTTGCGCGCTCAGCATGGCTTTCTTGTTGCTGATATTTTCACGCATGGCCGAGGCTCATGTGGATACGGATAGCGTCGGCGGCTTTGCCGCGGGCTTTCTGCACCCCCTCACGGGCCTGGATCACTTTACCGCCATGGCAGCCGTGGGGCTGTGGGGGGTGATTCTGGGGCGTCCTGCTTCCTGGCTGTTGCCGGTGGTATTCCCGATGATCATGGCGCTGGGTAGTGTGGTGGGCATCGTGGGGGTGGCATTGCCCGGGATCGAGATCGGCATTGCCTTGTCGGCATTGGTGCTCGGGGGCTTCATCGCGGGGCGCGTGCGCCTGCCGCTGTGGATGGCCTGTGCGGTGATCTCCGTCTTTGCCGTCTGTCATGGCTACGCCCATGGGGCGGAGTTGCCCCTGGCGTCTGATCCCTTTGCCTTTGCGATGGGCTTCATGCTGGCCACCGGCAGTCTGCATGCCGCGGGTATCGGCGTTGGCATCATGGCGGAGCGTTTCCGTCAGGGCATGTTGCTGCGCGGATTGGGAATTCTGACGGCACTGCTGGGTGTCTACTTCCTGGTCGAGGCATTGTCATGATGTGGCCGGAACAGTGGATGATCGGCGTTCGCGCCGTCTGTGGCAGCCCGGTGATTTTGTATCTCATCGTCACGGCGGGTCTTGTCGGAGTCGCCAGTCAGGACACGCTCTCCTGGAAGGCGGGCGGGCGAATTCTGCTGCGGCTCATCAATGGCCTGCTGCTCGGGATCACCCTGTCACTCTTTGCGCCACAGACGCTGGTAATGGCCGTGATGGGACTGGCCATGCTGGTGTCGTTGTTCGTCGCGATTCACGTACCGCTGCGCCATGCCTTCGGTCAGGGCATCTTCCAGCGGGTGCCGGCGCTGCTGGCCGGGCTGGTGGTGGCACTGCTGTTTCTGGGTCATGAGGTGGCCTCGACGCCCTTTGCCATCCTTCTCGGTGTCATGATGACGGTGATGTGGGGTGTCCTGCTTTGCTGGGCGATATTCGCGTTGATCGGTCGCCTTCTGCCTCGTGCGGCCTTCGTGATCGCGCAGCGAGTGCTGGGCGCCTGGATGGTCGCGATCGGTGCCATGTCACTGACCTTCATCGTGATGCAGTGGTAGCCGTCCCGGCATGACGAGAAGCGCCCGGAGTCCATGTCCCTGTCGGCCTTCCTCCGTCCGCGTCTGGCTGGCTGACACCTCAGGCCACCCGGCCATGCGCGAATGCCTCATGAATTCATCGTCCGACACAAAGGAAAGCTCATGTGCCCACATTCCCTCACGTCTCGGGGACGACCCCGTATCGTGAAGCCCTTCGTGGTACTGACGGTGGCGTCCGTTCTCATGGTGCCAGTGTTCTTCCATGTCGCGCAGTCAGTCGCCAATGATCAACCCTCGCTCGCGAAGGCTCAGTCCGGCTCAGAGAAGTCCACGTCGGAGGCAGCGGCACAGCGTACGGGCAGGTCCGCCGCCGAGGCGCATTGCGCCGCCGTGAAGGCTTCCGTGCAAGATGCCGGCTTCGCCGACTCGGTGTCTGTCACCTGCCAGGACGGCAAGGCGCTGATCACCTCGGATACCTACCCGGACCACGAGATGATGACCGGAATCGTGGGCACCAATGAGCAGGTGCCAGTGCCCGCCAGTCACTACACATCGCCCGTCATGCTCGAACCCACGCTGGGAGACACCCCCCAGACGCGAGACGCGGCCTTGGGCGTCGCCGTCAATGGTGTGCCCATCTACGACTATACCGGGGGCGGGGAGATGTCCCGGGGGGATCTTTCCGTCTATCAGGCCAGCAACGATACCCTGGCGACGCAGCAGCTGGATGCCTGTGGCGGGCACGCCGGCCGAGGCGATGATTACCACTATCATGTCAAACCCGTCTGCATGATGGACAAGATGAAGAATGCCGGTGACAACCCCATCATTGGCTGGGCTTTCGATGGTTACCCCATCTATGGCGATGACAACCCGGATGGCTCCCATATCGCGATGGATGTGCTGGATGTCTGCAACGGACAGCCTGACGACACCTTCGGGTATCGCTATCACACCTCCGAACAGGCGCCGTATATCATTCAGTGTCTGATGGGCGAGGTGCCCGACGCGAAGGACCTGCCGCGAGTAGCACCGCTGAATGTCGGGAGCGACTCTACAGAGGCCAACAGCCGTGGGCGGCCTGCCGGCACTCCGCCGCAAGGGGGCGTGGAAGACCTCGTCTTTACCCAGCAGGCAGACGGCAAGCGCAGCATGGATTACACCTATCACGGTGAAGCCTATTACATTCGCTATACGCCCACCGATACGCCCAATTGCTATGACTTCGAGACGCGTACCGTGACGGATGGTGGCGACGTCAAGACCGGGGAGTACTGCCGATGATTCGGGCATGGTCGCGTGCTCTGCGAACGTCGCTCGCCTCCGGGACGGCCGTCGCACTGTGTGTCTCGGCCCTGGCCGGGCCCCTGGCCACACCTGCGCTGGCACAAGGCGACTTCACGCTCACCAGCCCTGCCTTCAATGATGATGGCTGGTTGCCGGATGACCTGAAATGCACTCGTGACGGCGGCGATGGCGTCACGCCGCCGCTGACATGGGGTGATGTGCCTGACGGCACACAGAGCCTCGCCCTCATCATGCACCACTATCCCAAAGGCACCGTCGAAGGTCGTGATGCTCCCAGCCAGTATTGGCTGCTGTGGAATCTTCCGGCAGATACCCGGGCACTGCCGCGCGGCAATCCGGTATCGCTGGGGGATGAGGGCGCCGACAAGGACAAGAAGCGTATCGGGTATACGCCACCCTGTTCACCTCCCGGCCCTGAGGGCTCATATCACGAATACACGATCATGCTGTATGCCTTGAAGGCACCGCTGGATGCGTTGCCGGATCATGACGACATGAGCGTGAACTGGGACACGATGACCGAGGCACTGCAGGGCAAGGTGCTGGATTCCTCCTCCATCACTTTCCGTAACTGATCAGATGATGGACGCAAGACACCCCCTGCAAGCCAAGAAGCGCGATCGCCATTCACCACGAAAGGAATTTTTCCATGCGTACATTGCTGACCGCCGCCCTCATTCTGGCTGCCGCGCCTGCCTTTGCCGACTCACATGCCAAGGATGAGCATGCGGCCAAGCCCAAGGCCGGCCCCCAGAGCGGTACCAGACTCAAGGCCGAGATCTGGGTCGATAACTGGTTCGAGATGTACGTCAATGGCGAGAAGGCAATGGAAGATAGCGTGCCGATCACCACTGAGCGCTCCTTCAATTCAGAAACCGCCATCATCGAGACGCAATTCCCGGTGACGATTGCCATCAAGGCCAAGGACTTCAAGGAAAATGACACAGGCCTTGAGTACATCGGCACGGACCGCCAGCAGATGGGCGATGGTGGCATGATTGCCCAGTTCCGTGATGCCAGAACAGGTGAGATTATCGGGGTCACCAACCGCGACATGCATTGCCTGGTGGTGCAACACGCGCCTGTCGAGGCTTCCTGTGCTGATGAGAGCGACCCACAAGCAGGCGAGGGCGCCTGTGACTTCGAGGAAACCACGGTGGACGGTGACTGGACGGCCCCGGACTTCGATGACAGCGCCTGGCCGGCTGCCATCGAGCATCAGTACAGCGATGTCAGCCCGAAGGACGGCTACGACGATATCGACTGGGATGACAGTGCCAGGTTCGTGTGGGGGCAAAGCCTCAAGCAGGACAACACTCTATTGTGCCGCATGACCCTCGACGGCTGAGAAGACGCGTGAAAGGCTTGAGCGCCATGACATTGCATTGTGCCCGTTCCTCCCCCATCCCTGAGGGAGGGGCAGGGAGATCTCAAGGAATGGAGCACTTATGCAGTTCATGAAGAATGCCAAGGAACTGGCGCGCAATCCGCTCGGCATCATCGCGCTGTTCATCTCGTTGATCTACGGCTTCGCGAGCCTGTTGCTGAATTCATCCGCTGACAAGCTGACAGAGGTCGAGCGTTGGCCGCTGATCGCCTTCATCGTCATCTTCCCGCTATTGGTGCTGGGCGTTTTCTATCGTCTTGTCACCCATCATCACGGCAAACTCTATGCGCCTGGCGATTACCACAAGGACCGCTCCTTCATGCGTACCCTGTCGCCCAGCGAACAAGAGGCGCGTCTGACCGCTGAGGTGCGGGACTCACTGGGCGAGGAGGATGGCGATGAGAGGAAGGCAGGGGCTGCCCAGATCCCCGTGGATGATGCCGACGTGGCGCAACTGCTCCACGACGACAGTGACGATACGCCGCTGACGTCACCCGCCGGTGGGGCGGTGATATCGCATGAGATGTCGCGGGAGAAGATGACGCGAGAGCATCGCCATGAGCTGCGCGCATTGAAGACCGCACTGGTAGGACAGATCGTCCGCGAGTCTGCGGCAGAGCCGTCCGGCGAGGTACGTCATGATGTCCAGGTAGGGGCTACGCGGGCATGCTTCGATGCGGTGTTTGCCGGCAAGGCCTCCACGAATACCTTCGTGGATGTCAGAGTGCTCAAGCATCACGCCAGGGCCGAGCGTATTCTCGACAGCATTCTCTATGAGGCTCTCATCGCACAGCGGGCGTTGGAGGATGATTTTCGTCTGGTGGTCGTGGTCGTGATCTACGGCGACGCGGACCTGCGTGAGCGACTACAGTCCCGCTGGCAGCCGCGGGTCTCACACTGCCCGGCGGATGTCGAACTGCGTGTCCTTCGACGCGATGACGTGCGCTGTGAGGCAGCGTGATGTGCTGAGGCGTGATCCACCGTAGCCATGAGAATGTCTCGTCCAGACACGGCAGATGAGGGTGCACCTCGGGCCGGCCAGTGCTTGAGGTGGATCACGATGAAAAGAGGCCCGTACCGATGCCATCGGTACGGGCCTCTTTTCATGGCACGACCGCCCGGGGCGGCATCATGCCTCGTCAAGACGGCGCGTCAAGGCGTCACAGAAATCACGCCAGGCGATGCCCATCTCAGGCAATTCATGATGGGCGTGCAGGGCGGCGTGGACCATCCCCGTCGCGCAGTGATAGCCGACTTCCGCCCCCTGGGCTTTCCAGGTGGCGACGGCCGCCTCCAGCGGCGCCGTGAGAGGGTCATGTTCGACCGAGAGCACTTCGATGACCTGCGCCGGTGCCTGCCATGAATGGGGTGGCGTCATGGCGTAACTGTGCGAGGGGTCACCCTCGGCCACCAGCTGCCACATGGCGACGATTTCTTCACGGCTGAGCAATGGCGCCGTCGGCCCCAGTGTGGTCAGGTCATCCGCGGCAATGTGCAGGGTCGGGTCGAGTGGCGGATAGATGAGGCCCAGCACATAGGGGGATTGTGTCTCGTGATGCAGGCGTGAGACATCCATGACCAGGCGACCGCCAGCACTGTCGCCGACGACTGCGACAGGGGTCAGTTCACGCACGGCAACCTCACAGTCCATCAGCGCCTGTTGATAGGACGCTTCGGGCAACAGCCGGTAATCCACGCTGATGACCTCACGATTGAGCCGTGACGCCAGGCTTGAGGCCACGCCCTGATGGCTATCCAGCGAACCGACCTGCCAGCTGCCACCGTGCAGATAGACGACACAGCCGTCCTTGCGTGGCGCCTCAAGCGTCGGGCGGAAGCGCCGCAGAGCAATGACGTGGCCATCATCGGAATGCAGTGTCTCGTCGCTTGGCGTGACGCCGTCTGCGAGTGGTGCGGCCAGGCGCGCGTAGAGGGCTTCGCACTGAGGCCGGCTCTCGGCGACTGACAGGCCTGCCAATTCGGCCATGCCGTCGGCGAAGGCGTCGATGAACGCCTGGCAACGCAGCGGTGAAGATGTCTCGTGTGTCATGGTCTCTGGCCCGAAAGGAAAAATGTCATGCATACGATAACACCCCGCCAGAAACTGACGGGGTGTCGGTCTATCCCTTGGCGATGTCGGTGCGCCTGTCAGGCCGTCTTGCGACGGATACCGATACGCCGGCCGGCCGCCTTGGGCCACTCATCTGCGCTGGCTGGCTGAGGCAGGGCGGCAATGCGTTCAGCGACCTCATCAGGGCAGGGCGCAGGACGCCCGCCACTGATGCTCATGGCCATCAACATCTGCTCACTGGTGGCAATCTCGCCGCCGTCGGCATCCGTCAGGGTGAACAGCACGTGCTGGCGCTTGGGGTCGTGATCCAGCAGTAGCACATCGACCTTGAGCGGCTGGCCTTCATGCGCTTCCGCCAGATAGCACAGGTGCGTCTCCAGGGTGTAGATGGTCAGGTCGTGTTCGCGACGACCCTCGGCATCCAGGCCCACGTGCTCCATCAGCGCCTCGACTGCCATCGAGAAGGCACGCGCGTATTCGGCATCATTCATGTGGCCGTTATAGTCGACCCATGCGTGAGGCACGGTGATGTCGAGCAGTGCCATCAGATACGGCCCTCAAGACCTTCGGCTTCCGGCCAATACTTGCGCGTCAGCGTCAGCATCTCAACCAGGAAGTCATCACGACGACGGTCAAGTTCTGCCACCGTACGACCTGCGGCCTGGAATTCACAGCCTTCCACGACCTTGTCGATCAGCTCATCGGTCAGTTCCGGCGCTTCGAGTTTGGTCCACGGAAGTTTCAATGCCGGGCCGAACTGTTCGAGCATGTGACGCATGCCCGGCTCGCCGCCGGCGAGGTGGAAGGTCAGGAAGGTGCCCATCAGCGACCAGCGCAGACCACAGCCATAGACGACAGCCGCGTCGATCTCTTCGGTGGTGGCGACGCCATCGTTGACCAGGTGCAGGGCTTCACGCCACAGCGCTTCCATCAGACGATCCGCGATGTGACCTTCGATCTCGCGACGCACGATCAGCGGACGCATGGCCAGTGCTTGATAGTCTTCGCGGGCGCCTTCCAGCAGTGCCGGAGAGGTATGCTCGCCACCGACCAGCTCGACCAGCGGCAGCAGATAGACCGGGTTGAAGGGGTGGGCGACGATGACGCGGCCCGGCGCCTTCTTGCAATCCTGCTGCAGATCGGTCGGCTTGAAGCCGGAGGTGGAAGAGCCGATCACCACGTGCTCTTCTGCCGCGGCATCGATGGCGCTGAGGATTTCCTGCTTGAGCGGCAGACGCTCCGGCACGTTTTCCTGGATCAGATCAGCACCGACGATGGCTTCCTCGAGGGTCGCGGCGAAGCGCAGACGATCGACGGAGGCACCTTCCGCCAGGCCATCCTTTTCCAGTGCATGCCAGGCATTCTCGACGAAGGCGCGAGTGCGGGCTTCGGCGTCTGGCGCCGGGTCAAAGGCGACCACGTCCCAGCCATTGGCCAGCGCGCGGGAGATCCAACCATTGCCGATGACACCGGTACCGATGACGGATAACTGGCTCATGCAACACCTCCAGCGGTTTCGCGTGCCACGACATCGCCGGCGGTCTTGCCGGTAGACGGATCACGCAGCTTGAGGAAGACGCGCGTCTCGGCCGGCGTCATGACGCTGGAGCCGAGGTTCTCGATGATGCCAGCCGACTTCTCGACCAGCTGCGCATTGGTCGCCATTACGCCCTTGGACAGATAGAGGTTGTCTTCCAGACCGACGCGAGCGTGACCGCCCAGCAGCACGGCCTGTGCGACCATCGGCATCTGCATGCGGCCGATACCGAAGGCTGCCCAGTTGGAGTTGGTTGGCAGCTTGTTCTTCATGGTCATCATGGTTTCGGTGTCAGCTTCAGCGCCCCACGGAATACCCAGGCACAGCTGGAACAGCAGGTCATCGTCGAGCAGGCCTTCTTCCTGCAACTGACGCGCGAACCAGACGTGACCGAGATCGAAGCACTCAAGCTCCGGCTTCACGCCAGCGGCCTGTACCAGACGAGCGTGCTCACGCAGCCAGTCCGCTGTGTTGATGTAGACCATGTCGCCGAAGTTCAGGCTGCCGCAGTCCAGAGTGCACAATTCCGGTAGCAGTTCGCCGACCGGCGCATGACGCTCGGCAGGTGTCTGCATGTCGGTGCCCGGGCCACCGCGAGTCGGATCGGTTGCATCCGGAATCCAGTCGCCGCCGCCGCCAGCAGTGATGTTCATGACGATGTCGGTATCGGCTGCACGCACACGGTCCATGACTTCACGGAAGTGCTCGGTGGAGTGGCTGATGCCGCCAGTCTCCGGGTCACGCACGTGGATGTGAGCCACGCTGGCACCGGCCTTGGCCGCCGCGATGCAGTCATCGGCAATTTGCTTCGGAGTCACCGGCACATTCGGGTTCTTGCTGGCGGTATCTCCCGCGCCAGTGATGGCGCATGTCAGGATAGTCTTGCGATTCATGGACGGACCTCATAACTCATGAAAAAGGGATACAGAGAGCTCAGGCTGCTGAGGTGCTAGAGCGTCTGCATCGCGATTGACCCCAGTGTCGTGAAGTTGCGTGCGATTGGATGAGCAAAAAGCGCCGTTTATTTAACTTTTTGCGCCAACATTCGTAAGAAGCGGCGAGGGGTAGTCCAGATAACAAAACACCCGAACCGCAGCAGAGATGTCTGCTGATGATTCGGGTGTTTCGGGCATGGCATGCAAACACTCAAGCGCAATCGCGCTTCACCTGAAAACGGTGTTTACCTTACTGCGTCTTGCCGCTATCCAGCTGAGTGAACACCACCTTGGCATAGTCACCGTTGGCTTCATCCGTTTTCCATTCGCCCGTGCCTTCGCAGGCGTTGGAAGAGGGTTTGGTATTGCACTGGTTGTAAGACCCCGCCTTGAAGTACATCCAATCACCGGCATAACCGGCCGGCAGATCATCGCTATCCACCTTGCCATTGGCATCGACATTATCGGCCAGGTTGATCTCGAAATCGCGGGTAGGATGGCCCTCAGCATTGAAGGTCAGATGCATGATGTCGCCCTTGACCTCAACCTTGTAGCTGAAGGTGTCTCCCAGTGCGATACCTTCCTCGCCAGGATCAGTCGACTCATTCCAGTCGTGTCCCCATACCGCGTAGCTGACGTCGGTTCGCTTGGGATCTTCCTTGGCAAGATTCTTCTCATAGTTCCAGAAGACGGAGCCTGTCTCCTGATCCGGGAGTTTCTTGTAAAAGATCTTGAGGGGCTCGTTACCATGACCGAAGCCCTCATTCTCCTCCATGACACTCTCGTCCTTGCCAGCATGAATCTGCCCGACAACGACAGAAAATGCTGATTTTCTCTCAGGCTTCTTCGAGCGTTCCGCAACGTGGTCTACGCGCAGCGTCGCTTCAAGATAGCCACCGACCTGTGCAAATTTGTCGGCATTCTTGTGGGACTCGAGCGCAAAGTTGTTCTTCGGATCGTGGGTGCCAATCTTGGTATTGGTTCCCCGCAACATCTGACGGAGCTCCGTGCGGGAATTACTGGAATTAGGTGTCGTGAACGCCTTGTTGGGTGTCACGAATACCAGATGGTCTTCATCGTCGAGATAGAAATAATCCTGATGACGATAGGACTGAAGATCAGACACCGTGATTTCATCCACCTTGCCGTCACCATCGCCATCCATCGGCAACGTCAGCTTCCAGGTATCCAGGTTGAAGGCGTCTGCTGGCGGGGCATCATTGGCAAATGCAGGAGAAGCAATGGCACTTGCGCCTGCCGCGATGATAAGGGCATTGAGAATAGGGTGGCGTACCCGATTATTATGCATGGCATCCTGCCTTTTTTGTGCTTATGGGAAGTGTTTCTGTTGAAGCATTCGAAGGCTAGAGGGTGAGCGTTTCAACTGTCAAGATTTTATTTAAAGTTAATGAAATGTGATTTCATTGCTATTTATTTAAATAAAAACAAAGACTTGATGGGATTATTGCAGTATGCCAGCTCTACAGTGATCACTCATGATTGACTGCGATGACGCTCGCTATGTCGTTGATTGCCTGAGAAATAATGCGGCCAATGTGCTGGCGAAAAATGCTGCAGGTTATCCATTGGTCATAGCAGAGGGCAGTAGCAAGCCTGAGCAAAAGACGATGAGTGCATGGACAGATATGCGGAGAATAATGCGAGGGATGATATGAAAAGGCGTCGCGCGGTGAAGACTGAAGCTGGATCAGTATTCCGTCAGGAGCAGGTTTAAAAGTAGATTTTAAAGCACGTCCAGCGATAGAGAATGTCGTCATCTCATGATGCAGCGCAGGGTAATGCACGGCTTGATATCAGGAGATGACGACGTGGATAGCACGAGTCATACACGCACTGAAAGGGCTCAGCGCTTGGGCTTCCATCCGAGATTCGAGGAAATATTTCGCCCGGATTCACAGAGTATTCTCTGATACTCGTGGGTGATGTCCTGGTGATAACGAATGGTCGGGATCGACATGCTGAGTGCTGCGATCGCTTTGCCAGTGTGATCAAAGATAGGCGTTGCGAAGCAGCAGACACCATCATCCATTTCTTCGAGATCTTCTGACAATCCCGTCTCACGAGTGACGGCGAAGTGTTCACGCAGCGCTTCAACAGAGGTCAAGGTGCGCTCGGTGCGTGCCTCAAGCGGCATCTTGGCAAGTACATGCTCGAGCTGGGGCTCGCTCATGTAGGCCATCAGGGCCTTACCCATCGCCGTCGTATGCGCCGGCGTGCGATCACCAATGCGGGTATTCATGCACAGATTGAAGTGCGAGTTGTATTTGTGGACATAGACAATCTCGCCAGTCGCGATGTCAAGGGTACCTAGGTGCACCGCCTCTCGTGTCAATGTCGATAGAGCAGCCATGTCAGGGTCAGCCATCTTGATCAAATCCATGTTGCCCAGTGCTGAGCTGCCCAGCACGAAGGCTTTCATGGTCAAGCGATACTTCTCGTTGTCCGGATCCTGGGCGACATATCCCAGATTCTTGAGTGTCTGCAAAAACCGATACGCAGTGCTCTTCGACATCATGGCGCGCTGGGACAGGTCTGCAAGACTCGACTCGTGATCAATGTCCAAGCCTTCCAGTACTGCCATCACTTTCATCACCGCAGTGACATTGTCCACCTTCGCTTCTGAAGTCATGACATCCCTTATTCTGGAATTTATGAAATTGTATTTTAGTGTTCCCTTCACTGTTTTTACACCTTTCGTCGCCTACTCACAATGCAGTAGAAGGTGATAAGCGCTTTTTTAGTCATAATTAGATCGCTATATATTCCTAAAAGTTATTGAAATGATGTTTCAAAAATAAAAAACTACTGCTAGGTTTTCAAAACGTCATTTCAAGTTGACGTGCTTCTTGCATCACATCGCGTTCATTGTTCTCTCGCCATCGCGGGATGGAATGACGCGAGGAGGACAACAGTCTCCACAGACACGGCAGCAAGGATGCCGCTTCAAGGATGAAGCACAGCAAGTCACCACGGAGAGATTGACATGAAGACGGATCGCTTTTTTCTGACAGACCAGCATGACTGGCAAGTGGTTGAGCCGGGTATCCAGCGCAAGATCATCGGTAGCACCGAACAATTGATGGCGGTGTGCGTGAAGTTCAGCAAGGGGGCTATCGGCAAAGCGCATCAGCATGAACTGCATGATCAGATTGGCTATGTGCTCCAGGGGGCTTTTGAAGTGGTTATCGCCAATGAGACGCGCATTCTCTCGCCGGGTGATGCCTTCATTGCCCCTCGTCTGACCCTGCATGGCGCTGTCGCACTTGAACACGACAGTCAGGTGTTGGACCTCTTTCCCCCTCGGCGTGATGACATGCTCGGCGAGTGATGCTCGCGATTCATGGGTCGCCCGAGAGGGCCCAGGAACCCCTGTTTTCACTGTAAAAATTAGACATATCTAAATAATATTCACCGAATATTTGTTGGGCACTTGATGAATATGTTGCGAGTGCTTGGTGAACCTTCAAGGCCGTAGCGCCTGAGGGCCAGCTTTTTTCAAGGTGTCTTTGGGGCCCGTAGACTGGGCTCAACCCTTAGCTCAATCACCTAATTTAACCCCAATGAAATTCAGGAGTGTCGTGATGTTTGATGATCTGCAAGGCAAGCGTGTTCTCGTCACCGGTTCTACCGCGGGTATTGGTCTGGACGTGGCCCGCTCGCTCGTCAAGGCGGGCGCCCGAGTGGTGTTGCACGGCAGCCGGCATGCAGACGAGGCAGAAGCTCTGTTGGCCGAGCTATCAGCCCCCGAGCAGGTGTCCTATTTGCAGGCGGATGTGCGCGATACCCAGCAGTGTGAAGTATTGGTCAACCAAGCCGTCGAGCGTATGGGCGGACTGGATGTGCTGATCAACAACGCTGGTGGCTTGGGAGGGCGTCAGGGCCTTGAGGGCATCGATGATGACTTCTTCGACAATGTCATCGACCTCAATATCCGCTCGGTCGTGATGGTGACGCGCTTTGCCATTCCGCACCTGCGCGCCTCTGCCAAGCACAGCCAGCAGACCAGCAGCGTGATCACCACCGGCTCGATTGCCGGACGCGAAGGCGGCGGTATGGGGGCTTGTCTGTACGGCGGTAGCAAGGCAATGGTCCATAACCTGCACCGCAACTGGGTGAAGGAATTCACCAAGGACAATATCCGCTTCAATACCGTCGCACCGGGCACCATCGATACGGCCTTCCATGAAGACAAGAGCGATGACCTCAAGAAGACCATCGCGGGCAGCATCGCCATGGGTCGCTTCGGCCAATGTCATGAAATGGCACCGACCTACCTTTATCTCGCATCTCATGCGGCCAGTGGTTACATCACCGGCCAGGTGATCGACGTCAATGGCGGCCAGATGTGCCCTTGAGTCTGGTAACCCGACATGACGCTTGCCTGAATGCGCCCAACAATAATCACGAGTGGTCACGCCATGGAACAGACATTGCTATTTGATCGTACGGCGCTGGCCGAGCTGCGCGCTGCCTACGAATCTCACGACAGTACACGACTGATGTCGCGCCGCCTGGCGCATGCCGTGCAGGACATGCAGGTTATCCTGGATGAGCCGATGAGCATTCCGGGGCAGGGTGAGGCAGGAGGGGAAGAGCATGCCCGGCACAAGCTCAACTATCAGCATGTCAGCTTGGCTTCCCAGCTGTGGTTGGTAGCGCACGATGAGCGCTATCTCGATTTCGTGCGCCGCTTATTGCTGGGGTATTCCGACATCTATGAAGCGTTGCCCGCACATGTCTCCAAGGACAGTAATCCGCCGGGCAAGCTGTTTCACCAATGCCTGAATGAGGGCATGTGGCTGTTATATGCAGCGGATGCTTACGGAAACATCAAATCCGAACTGCCCGCCACTGAGCGCGAACAGATCGAGCAACATCTGCTGCGGCCGATGATTGATCTGCTGGTCGTGCAGAACGCCCATGATTTTGATGTGGTGCATAACCACGGCATCTGGTCAGTCGCTGCGGCAGGGATTGCCGGGATGGTGCTGGAGGATGAGGATCTAGTCGCCCAGGCCCTTCACGGTAATGCGCGTGATGGCGTCAGCGGTGGTTTCCTCGCCCAGCTGGACCAGTTGTTCTCGCCGGATGGCTATTACCTGGAAGGCCCGTATTACCATCGTTTCGCGCTGCGTCCGATGGTGTTGTTTGCCGAGGCACTGGTAAATAGTGGCACGCGTCATGACATCTATGACTATCGCGACCAGATCATCCGCAAGGCCATCTTGTGTCTGCAGCAAGTGGCATTCCCTGATGGTCGCTTTCTGGCACTGAACGATAGCTCCAAGACCATGGGGCTGGTTGATGAAGGGGCGATGCTCGGCGCAGCGGCATTACTGCATCGCTATCAGGATTCGCGCCTCAATCCGGCCGTGGCGGGGTTGATTCGTGAGAATGTCCAGCGCTTGCCTCTCAGTACCGGTTGCGTGGCGTTAGCTGGTTTCGCCGAGACGGCGTCACTGGCACCGATGGCCCGTGACAGTCAGTTCATCAGCGATGGCAGTACAGGAGATGCGGGGGGGCTGGCCATTCTGCGTGCCCCGTCATCACGTGGTGGCGAAAGCATGCTGTACATGGCATTCGGTCAACACGGCAGTGATCCCTCCCTGCACTCGGCACTCGACCATGGCCACTTCGATGGCCTGCATTTCGGCTATCACAATGGTCAACATGAAGTGCTGACCGACTATGGCTTCAGCCGTTGGGTCAACATTGAGCCCAAGTTCGGCGGACGCTACACCCCGGAGAACCGCTCCTACGCCAAGCAGAGTGTGGCGCATAACACCCTGGTCGTAGATGAGACGTCTCACCATGGTCTGGAGACGGCACGTGCCTGTGAGCATCACGGCACGCTGGTGTGCTTCGAGGCATCCGATCCCGCACTGCAAGTCGCCAGTGCGCGTCTGAACGGTTATGTGCCTGGCGTGACTCTCCAGCGCAGCTTGATGCTGGTCACACTGCCGGATATCGCGGAACCACTGGTGATCGACCTCATGCGGGCGAGCAGTGACGCGCATCACCATTACGACTACCCGCTGCACTTCCAGGGGCAATTGATGGTGTCTGAACCGGTGCTTCATCAGCAGGCCTCACCCACGGCATTGGGCGAGGCCAATGGCTATCAGCATCTGTGGAAGATGGCCGTCAGTGATGAGCAGCCAGCGCTAGCATCGCAGGCGGTCACCTGGCTGCAGGACGATCACTTCGTGACGGCACGCATGGTGTGCTCTGACGCCTCCATGCTGGTGAAAGGCTTCATCGGCGCGAATGACCCGGACAGCAATCTGCGCAATGAGCCCTATCTGATGCTTCGCTCACAGGGTACTCGACAGACGGTGGCCTGTGTCATCGAGACACATGGTGTCTTCGATGAAGCGCGTGAAATCTCTCGCGATGCACGACCACAGATCACGGGGTCGCGGTTGTTGCATGACAGTGATGAGGCCTGCGTGCTGGAGCTGGACACCAAAGACGGCGCTCGACATCGCCTGGCCATGGCGTTCCTCACCGCGGGAGATCACGAGGTGGATGTGGCCGGCGAAACTCTCAAGTGGCAAGGCTGGAGTGCGTTGCTATGACTGGCTCCGGGTAATTCCATGTCCTCTTGAGCCTGCTGTCGGGATGATGCGCTTCTTGTCTCCTCTCGGGATCAGCTTCCATCGCGCCGTGCCTGGCGCGATGCCCCGGGCTTCGAGGGATCAAAGAACAATGATGAATATTGGTCGACAGCATGCTGTTGGCAGGGGCCAGCTCGGCCTGAAGAAGCCTGTTGGCTCCCTATTTCAATGGAACCTTTTTATGTCGGCACATAGTGAATATCTGCTTTGGTCAGCTTCTGAGCTGAATGAGCTTCGCCAACAGCAAGGGGCAGAAAATGCCCTCGGGCGCAGTCTTGCTGTGCTTGAGTCGCAGGTGGCGGCCAGTATCGCGCGCGGCGTGGTGATTCCCGGACAGGGTGAGGCGGGAAGCTTCGAGCACAATACTCACAAGGAGAATGCTCGTCTGATCGAAGGTGCGGCGTTGCTGGGGCGCATCAACGACGATACGGCAGCGCTCACTCATGCCCATGAACTCCTCAAGGGGTATGCCACGTGTTATCGCGACATGCCTTTCCAGATAGCGCGCAATACCAATCCGCCCGGCAAACTGTTCCATCAGATTCTGAATGAACATATCTGGCTGCTCCATGCATCACTGGCGCTAGCGCTGCTCAAGCCATCATTGCGTGAGGCAGATACCCGCTATCTGGTGGAGGGACTGTTTGAACCGATGTTGGTGATGTTCACCGAGACCTATCGCCACGACTTTGACCGTATCCATAACCATGGGTTGTGGGCGGTGGCTGCGGTTGGAATGTGTGCGATGGTCATCGAGAGCCCATCACATCTGGACATCTCGATCGGTGGATTGGATGGCACGGGGCAGACCGGCGGCTTTCTCGCCCAGATAGCACTGCTGTTCTCGCCTGAGGGTTATTACGTCGAAGGGCCGTACTACCACCGTTTCGCGATCCATCCGCTGTGCCTCTTTGCGGAGGCGCTGGCGCGCCACTGCCCTGAGCGCAACATCTTCGAGCATGCTCAAGGGCGTATTGGGAAGTCACTGCACGTGCTGCTCTCCAGTGCTTATCCGAATGGATGTTTTCCGGCGCTCAACGATGCCTCTCGCACCATGAATCTTGATGATGAGGGGGCACGCTGCGCCATGGCGTTGCTGGCGGGGCGTTACTCCAGGAACCCTGAACTCCTGACACTGGCACGCCAGCAGCAGGGGGGGTGGCTACACGCCAATGGCCTGGCGCTGGAACGTGCCATGCAGGATGCCGATACGGATGTCGAGACCACCAGTCAGATGTTTCGGGATGGTGCTGATGGGACTCGTGGTGCTCATGCGCACCTCAAGCGTGGACGAGGAATGGCAGCGCAGCATGCAGTGCTCACCGCGGGGCAGCATGGCATGGGTCATGGTCATTTCGATGAGCTGGGAGTGACGTTCTTCTCGCGTGGCAAGGAAGTGCTCAAGGAATACGGTTTTGCGCGCTGGGTGAATGTGGAAACCAAGTTTGGCGGACGTTACCTCAAGGAAAACGAGGGCTACGCCAAGCAGAGCGTTGCACACAACCTGGTGGTGGTGGACATGCAATCGCAGCACCGTGGCGAGCATGCGCTGGCCGACACCTTGCACGGTGAGCTCGAATTGCTCGAGGGAAGCCCAGCCGCCGCGTACGCACAGTGTGACAACGCCTATGACGATGTGGCGATGCAGCGGCAGGTGTTGCTGCTCGAAACACGACATACGGCGACACCCTTGCTGGTCGATATCTTCTCGCTCAACTCCTCGCAGCCCCACGTCTATGACTACACCTTCAATCATGGCGGACACGTCGTGCGCTGGTGGGAAGGGGAGTTCACTGCACTGCCCGCATTGGAAGTCCTGGGTGACTCAGCGGGCTATCAGCATCTGTGGAAAGTGGGACATTTGCCGGCGGATACCGCGCACAGCATGACCTGGCTTGATGGCGATAGCTTCCATAGCTGGCATCAGATCACCCAAGCACCTGCCGAGGCCTATCAGCTATGCCTTGGTGCCAATGACCCAGACCACAACCTGCGTCATGACGCCAAGGTGATGACGCGTCTGACCGCGACATCACAGGTCTTCTACAACCTGTTTGAAAGCCACGGCCACTTCGATGAATCCATGGAGCAGTGCCGAGGGGCGCGCCCCGAAGTACTGAATTTCTGTGTGCTACCCGCCGCAAGCGAGCTGGCCTGGGGCATACAGGCGCTCGAGATCACCTTCCGCACTGGCCGAGTGTTGCTGGTAGTGGCAGAGCCAGACGCCGTACCTCCCAGCGGTAAGGTGACGCTGGGAGACAGGGTCTGCCAGATAACCGCAGGCGTCACCATGATCGAGGTGTGAGCCACTCACTTATCAACCCTCACACGAAGCCCTGTATGAAGCGGTTTTCGGGCTTTTTATGAGATCGATCCAATTATCACTTTTCAAGGATAACAGCACACGTTATCAGCCCACGTGCCCAAGGAAGGACTCGCGATAAACAGCGCACTACCGGGTGCGAAACAACAACGACAAGATTGAAAATGACAAGAGTGCAACGCCATGAACTTCGATCTGGATACTGCCGTCATCGGCATATATTTCCTCTTTCTGATCGCCATTGGGTGGCTATTCAGAACCTTTACTTCGACCACCAGTGATTACTTTCGCGGTGGTGGCAATATGCTGTGGTGGATGGTCGGTGCAACATCCTTCATGACGCAGTTCAGCGCCTGGACCTTCACGGGCGCAGCGGGCAAGGCCTATAACGATGGCTTTTCCGTTGCCATCATCTTCATGGCCAATGCCTTTGGCTATCTGATGAACTATCTCTATTTCGCGCCGCGCTTCCGGCAGCTTCGGGTCATTACCGTGATCCAGGCCATTCGCCAGCGTTTCGGTAGCGTCAATGAGCAGGTGTTCACCTGGTCGTCCATGCCTACCAGCATCATCAATGCGGGTATCTGGCTCAATGGCCTGGCTATCGTGACGTCGGGTCTATTCGGTTACGACATGGAAACCACCATCATCGTGACAGGACTGGTGGTGCTGTTCATGTCGGTGACAGGCGGTTCCTGGGCGGTGATTGCCTCTGATTACATGCAGATGGTCATCATCATGGCCGTCACTATTACCTGCGCCGTCGTGGCGATCATCAAGTCAGGTGGCCCGGCACATATCGTGCAGGACTTCCCGGTCGACTTCCTGATTGGCGGTGACATGAACTATCTGTCGCTGTTCGCCTTATGGGGTTTCTTCATCTTCGTGAAGCAGTTCAGCATCACCAACAACATGCTGAATTCCTATCGCTACCTGGCCGCGAAAGACTCGAAGAATGCGCGTAAGGCCGGCTTGCTGGCCTGTGTCCTGATGACGATGGGGCCTTTCATCTGGTTCATGCCGAGCTGGTTCATGGCCAGTGAAGGGATCGATCTGTTCGCGATGTATCCAGAGGCTGGCGCCAAGGCAGCGGATTTTGCCTACATGAGCTTCGTTAGCCTTTATATGCCTGCTGGCATGCTGGGGCTGCTGGTCGCAGCGATGTTTGCGGCCACCATGTCGTCGATGGATTCAGGCTTGAATCGCAACGCCGGGATCTTCGTCAAGAATTTCTACGAAGTCATCCTGCGTCCCAAGGCCTCAGAGAAAGAATTACTCCTGATGTCGCGCCTGTCTTCGACGGTCTTTGGCTTGGTGATCATTGGCTTTGCGCTCTTCATAAACTCCCTGAAGGGTCTGAGTCTCTTCGACGCCATGATGTACGTCGGTGCCTTGATTGGCTTGCCGATGACCATTCCCGGGTTGCTCGGCTTCTTCATTCGCAAGACACCGGACTGGGCCGCATGGGCGACCCTGGTCGTGGGGGGGCTGGTCTCCTATCTGGTGGGCTTCGTGATGACACCGGACTTCGTCGTCAGCACCTTCGGCCTGGATTCTGACCTGACCTCTCGTGAATGGAGTGACACCAAGGTCGCCGTGGGCATCATGGCTCACACCGTGATCACCGCCGGTTTCTTCGCGCTGACCACGCTGTTCTATCGCGGGCTGTCCGAGGAGCGTGAAGCCGAGGTGGATACCTTCTTCACTAATCGCGATACGCCTGTGATCAGTGATGACGACGAGCACCGCAGCGTGGACAACCGTCAGCGCAACATTCTCGGCTATCTGATTCTGGTCGCGGGTCTGGGCGTGATGCTGATGTTCCTGGTGCCCAATCCCTTCTGGGGTCGCATGGTCTTCGTACTGTGTGGCGGCATCGTGGTCGCGATTGGTCTGCTGCTGATCACCTCTATCGACAAGACGCTCAGCGACAAGGCGTCGACTCGCAAGAAGACGCTAGTCAGCGAAAGTTGATCATTCTCTCACCCTGACAAGGCCGAGTATCAATACGCGGACACGTAATACTCGGCAATAAATGGTTCCTACGATGCTATCCGCTATACGGAGTCAAATAATGCAGTGCAACAACATTATAACAATGAGCACTGGCGCCATCGTGCTTTCCACCACGGATAACTTTACCGATATCACGGTAAAGGATGATCTCGCCAAGATCTGGGCTGAGCGCAAGCTCGTGCTGCTACCTCCCGTGGTTTAAGCCGTTACGCGACAGGTCATGCGCTCGTATTCATTTTGCACGCCCGAGCTGTTCGGGCTGCACATGATCTCGAGTTGAATAAGACGTGTCGCAACATGAGCAGTTTTGGATCGATCTATTCTGACTCAAGCAAGTGTAGGCACTCACCGTGCATCGCTATGCCAAGCGTGCGTGACAGGAATGATGATGCCTGCAAGTCAATTGACTGACACTTTATAAAAACAATGAGGTTCGCCATGAAATACTATAACAATATCGCTCTCACCATTGCGGGTTTGATGCTTGCGACAAGTGCACAGGCCGTCACGCTGGATATTCGCCATGAATACAAGCACCACACCGACCAACATGGCACGCGTGTCAAAGTGAGTGATTCCATCGATAATTTCTATTATGGATTGGAAGCCAAATTCGCAGCGGATAAAGAAGATGATGGCTCACAATCTGCCATGGGTAATCTTGAGCGCGGTGACACTGAAATTGACTGGGGTTTCAAGTTCAATCTCGGCGAGAACTGGTATATCCAGCCGGGAATGCCGATTGCCTTTGGTGATAAAAAGAACACCATAAAACCCCAGCTGCGCATCGGCTATCGAGCCAGTAGCATTCCGCTGACGACAGCACTGCGTTATCGTCGCGAATATTCCAGTTATAGCGAAGATTCCAGCGATGATTATGAACAGAACAAGATCACTTTCACCATGTCGTACAAGGATGGAAAGAATAAATACTGGCTGGAAGCCAATTACCTGCGCAATGAAGATAAGGATATCTACAATAGTACCCGTGAGAACTACGATTATATCCTGGGCGCGGGCCGTCGTATCGGGTCTTGGTTCCCGTATATGGAGTTTGCGGATGTAAGCTCCAGTTCCAGCTCTGACACTCGGCAGCTCAAGAGCCGTGTGGGCATCAAGTACTATTACTGAGAAGCAAGGCCTAGTGGCAGTGATGCGAGGCGTTCAATGGCGCTGACCTCAGACAGATGGGGTAGCGCCGTTGTTGTACCCTCGGGATAGCCGGTAGCGATAGCACCATAGGAGAAAAGGAGTCTCATGACACAGCTGGACAAGGTGGCGCTGTTTTTCTCCATTGGGTTGATTCTGTTGACTATTGTGGTTTATCGCCGTCGTGCTGAAACGCCGGATGGCTTCATTCGTGGTAGTGGTAACGTGCCCTGGTGGATGGCAGGCAGTACTGCATTCATGACGCAGTTCTCCGCCTGGACCTTCACCGGGGCCGCCCAGAAGGCCTACGAGGATGGCTTTGCCGTGCTGGTGATCTTCTGGGGCAATGCGCTGGGCTTTCTGCTGGCGGCGCTGTATTTCGCGCCGCGTTTCCGCCGGCTGAGGGTCAGCACCTATTCCGACATCCTGGAGCTGCGTTACGGCAAGACGACGCAACTCGTGTATGTCATCAGTCAGATCTTCCTGACGCTGATGACCGCCTCCATCGGCCTCTACGGCGTCTCGCTTTTCCTGAGCGCGGTCTTCGGCTTTCCGGTGGTGAGCATCGCCGTGCTGATCGGCAGCCTCATCATCGCCATTACCCTGGTGGGCGGCGTGTGGATCGTCTCGGCCAACAACTTCATCCAGATGATGCAGCTGGCGATTCTCACGCTTGTCATCGGTGGCTTCTGCCTCACGCTGATGTGGAACGGATCGTTGAGCTTCCCTGAGTCGAACCGGGATTTCTGGATCGGCAGTTCACACAACAGCCTGCTCATCATGGGGATCTGGTCACTGGCCATGCTGGTCAAGCAGTGCATCAGCATCAACAATGCCACCTCCAGCTATCGTTTCCTCACTACGGCAGATGACGGCGAAGCGCGCAAGGCGGCAGGCCTGGCGTCGGTGCTGTTCGTGATCGGGCCCGTGACCTGGTTCCTGCCGCCCTGGTTGCTGGGGTCGGCGGGCATCGACCTGGCGGCACGTTATCCCGCGCTCGGCAATGACGCGGCCAACGTGGCCTATGTGCATTTCATCATCCACTACCTGCCGTCCGGTGTACTGGGACTGGTGATCTCCGCCATGCTGGCGGTCACCATCGCGCCCATCACCACGGCCTTCAATCGTGATGCCGGCGTGATGATGCGACTCGTGATGCCACTGCTCGAGCAGACCTCCGGCATGGCAACGCGACTGGTGAGCCTGGGGCGGATGTTCGGTGTCGTGCAGGGTGTCATCGTCGTCCTGTTCGTCATCGTCCTGAGTCGCATTGAGCTGGTGAGCCTGTTCGACATCATGATCATGTTCGGGGTGCTGCTGCAGATGCCGCTGGCACTCCCGGCCCTGATGGTGCTCTTCAGAACGGGGGCGCCTGACTGGGCCGGGTGGGGCAGTGTGCTGGTGGGGATCACGGTCACGCTTGGCAGCTATCTCTGGCTCGACATGCCGACACTGCAGCGTCTGCCCTGGCTCTCGGGCTTCCCGGAATCCCAGCTGGTCGACATCAAGCTGGCGATATCGCTGGTCATCCAGATCGTGACTGTCGTCGGCTTCCTGTTCCTCGCCCGTTATCTGTATGCGCCAAGACGCCCGTTCTCACGCGCGCGACGGCTGGCGGAATTCTTCGCCAACCTCAAGCGTCCCGTCAGTCCTCCGCCTCTAGAAAGCGTATCCCGTCGTCGAATCAGCCTGCCGTCGCGTCTGCTGTGCGTCGCGGCACTGCTGTCCGTGGCGCTGGCCAGCTTCTCCTCCACGCTGGCGGGCCTGAGTGTCTTCGTGTGTATCGCGCTGGGCCAGCTGATGATGGCGTGGGTGATGCGCTGAGCTTGTGTGTGCTCAGGGGGTGTTCAGGTACTGTCGCCGACCCGCAGCGTGAATCCCAGGTCGTGACTCTGCTCACCCGCGGGCTCGCCTTGGATGCGTGCCAGCAACTTGCGTGCGGCCACACGGCCTATCTGCTCGCGTGGCGAGATGATGGTAGTGAGCTGCGGCGTGACGTGCTCGCCGATGGGCAAGCCATTGAAGCCGGCGATGGCGATGTCATCCGGTATTCGAATCCCGAGCCGGCTGGCGGCGAGAATCGCGCCACAGGCCATGTCGTCATTGGCAAAGTGGATGGCGTCGCAGTCAGGGTGGCTCTCGCGGATGCGCTCGAGCGCCTGCGCACCGCTGGTCATCTGCTGACGCACGGGCAGGTCGAGCAGGGGAGCCTCCTCGATACCGGCGGCGGCCAGCGCCTCGCGATGCCCGGTGTAGCGCATCGCCGCGCGATAGTCGCGGTCGAGTTCGGCACCGGCAAAGTGAATGTCACGATAGCCGCGTGCCAGCAGGTGCTCGGTCATGGTGCGTCCGGCGGCGACATGATCCATTCCCACATTCAGATCCAATCCTTCCCCCAGCTCCATGATCTCCACGATCGGCTGATTCCAGTGCTCGAGTATCTGGCGCGTCGCAGCGTCATGGCGCAGACCCGTCACCACCAGGCCCGCGGCTGACCAGCCCAGGAAGGTACGAATCAGCTGCGTCTCACGGGCCAGGTCATAGTCCGTCTTGCCCAACAGCATCTGATAGCCGTGTGCCTCGAACTCATCCTGCAGGCCCTTGATAACATCGATGAACACCACATTGGACAGCGAGGGCACGATGACGGGAATCACGCGACTGGTCGCCGAGGCCAGGCTGCCGGCAATCATGTTGCGTACATAGCCGACCTTCTTGATGGCGACCTCGACCTTGAGGCGCGTCGCTTCTCGTACATTGTCCGGGCTAGTGAAATAGCGCGAGACGGTGATCGACGAGACACCGGCTTCCCGGGCTACATCATTCAGGGTCGGCTGCATGGCCCCCTTGCGGCTGCGTCGGGATGATTCTGATTGATTAGACATTTGTCGCGTTTTCTCATCTGCCGCTTGTCGTGGCTTGGAGCCTAATCTATTAATGATGTTAGCGCTAACATGATAGCGCTAACATTCATGGAAGTGCAGATCGATGTCGCTGAAAGAGGCCGCCTTGATCGTCACTCGGAACAGGTTCAGCGGGAGACGCCAGATGACAGCAGTAACGACTTCACCAGTGATTGGCCTTGTCGGCCTCGGCGCCATGGGAATGGGCAGTGCGCGCGCCATGCTGGAAGCAGGCCTGGACGTGATCGGCTGTGATATCTCGCCTGGTGCCTGTCAGGCGTTTGACGCGGCAGGGGGGCGTACGGTGGCCTCGCCGCTGGAACTGGCGGCCGAGTGTCAGGTGGTGGTGCTGGTGGTGGTGAATGCCGATCAGGTCGAGCAGGTGCTGTTCGGGGCCCAGGGCGAGGGGGGGCTGGCCGAGCGACTCGCGCCGGGTAGCCTGGTGATCCAGTGCGCCACCGTGGCGCCAAGCTTCGCGCGTGATCTCGAAACCCGCCTGAACGGCATGCAGCTGGAGCTGCTCGACGCCCCGATCAGCGGCGGCGCCGTCAAGGCACGCAGTGGTGAGCTGTCCGTGATGTCCTCCGGCAGTGACGCGGCTTACGTCAAGGCGGAACGCGTGCTGGCAGCGATGGCAGCCAATGTCTATCGGCTGGGCGACTGCGCCGGCCCGGGCTCCAGCGTCAAGCTGGTCAACCAGCATCTCGCCGGCGTGCACATCGCGGCGGCGGCTGAAGCCATGGCGCTGGGCATGAGCATGGGGATCGACCCCGACACCCTGTATGACGTCATCACCCATTCCGCGGGCAATTCCTGGATGTTCGAGAATCGCGTGCCGCACATCCTCAAGGGCGATTACACGCCGCTGTCGGCCGTCGACATCTTCGTCAAGGACCTCAACATCGTGCACAGCACCGGGCGCGAGCTGAAGCTTGCCATGCCGGTGGCGGGCAGTGCCCTGCAGCAGTTCACCGCCGCCAGTGGCGCCGGTTTCGGGCGCGAGGACGACTCGGCGATCATCAAGGTCTATCAGCGTCTCGGCAGCTTCAGCCTGCCGGCCGCCAATGATGAAGGAGCGCAGTGATGCCGATCGTACTGGGCGGAATCGCCGACGACTTCACCGGCGCGACGGATCTTGCCAACAACCTGGTACGGGCCGGCATGCGCACCGTGCAGGTGATCGGGGTCCCCCAGGACGCGCTGCAGGAAGGGGCGGCGAACGGGCTGGATCTGACTGAGGTAGATGCCGTCGTGGTCGCGCTCAAGTCGCGTAGCTGCCCGGTGGATCAGGCGATCAGTGAATCCCTCGCGGCGCTTGAATGGCTGAAAGCCCAGGGGGTTCGCCAGCTGTTCTTCAAGTACTGCTCGACGTTCGACTCCACGCCGGAGGGCAATATCGGCCCGGTCGCCGATGCGCTGCTGGAGGCGCTGGACAGCACACAGACCGCCTTCGTGCCGGCGTTCCCGATCAACGGGCGCAGTGTCTATCAGGGGCATCTGTTCGTGGGTGACCGTCTGCTCAATGACAGCGGCATGCAGCATCACCCCCTCAACCCGATGACCGATGCCGACATCGTGCGCGTGCTGTCACGCCAGACGCCCCATGGCGTGGGGCTGCTCAACCACGCCACGCTGAGTGAGGGAGCGCAGGCCGCTGGTGAGCGACTTGCCACGCTGAAGGCGCAAGGAGTGCGTCATGTGGTCTGTGACAGCCTCGACGAGCGTGATCTCGAGGTATTGGCCGAGGCGCTGGTGGAGCACGCGCTGGTTACCGGTGGCTCTGGCCTCGCGCAGGCCTTGCCTGCCCAGTACCGCCGCAAGGGCTGGCTTGCGCAGATCGATGATGCGGCGGTGCTGGCCCCGGCGCAGGGCGCCGCGATGGTGCTGTCCGGCAGTTGCTCGCGCATGACGCTCAAGCAGGTGGCGCACTTCACCCAGCAGCATGCCGCCTTCGCGCTGGACCCCGTCAAGCTCAACGCGAGCGACGCCCACTTCGAGGCGGCACTCGACTTTGCCCGTGAGCAACTGGCGGCGGCGAACCCCCGGCCATTTCTGATCTACGCCTCTGCCGAGCCGGAAAGCGTCAAGGCGGCGCAGGCGTCACTGGGCGTCAAGCAGGCCGGTGAACTCATCGAGTGCGCCCTGGCCAGTCTGGCCAGCACGCTGGTTGCGGAAGGGGTCGGGCGCCTGCTGGTGGCGGGGGGAGAAACCTCCGGCGCGGTGGTCTCGGCACTCGACATCCGTGAGCTGCGCATCGGCGGTCAGATCGACCCCGGCGTGCCCTGGACACAGGCACCGCACCCGGCCGCCGGCCCCTCGCAGCCGGAGGCGATGCTCTCGCTGACACTCAAGTCCGGCAACTTCGGCGGCGAAGACTTCTTTACTCGGGCATTCGATGTGCTGGATGCCATGAATCCTCGCGAGGAGACCGCATGAGTCAGTCACGGCACGACATCAACGTGTTGCGCGAGCAGATCGCCACCTACGGCAAGTCACTGTTCGACCGCGGCCTGACCATGGGCTCCAGCGGCAATATCAGCCAGCGGCTGGAGGATGGCGGCTGGTTGATGACACCGACCAATGCCTGTCTGGGGCGCCTGGACCCGGCGCGCATCTCACGTCTCGACGCCCAGGGCGTGTTGATCGATGGCGACGCGCCGACCAAGGAGCACTTCCTGCACCGCGCCATGTATGACGAGCGCCCGCAGTCGGGTGCCATCGTCCACTTGCATTCGACTCACTCGGTGGCGGTGTCCTGCCTGCCGGACGTGAATCCCTGCGAGTGCATTCCCCCGCTGACGGCCTATTACGTGATGCGGGTCGGCAAGCTGCCGCTGGTGCCTTACTACATGCCGGGCGACCCCGCGCTGGGCGATGCCGTGCGTGGCCTGGCCGGCAAGCATTGCGCCGTGCTGCTGGCCAATCATGGCCCGGTGGTGGCCGGCAAGACCCTGGAAGCGGCGGTCTATGCCACGGAAGAGCTTGAGGAAACCGCCAAGCTGTTCCTGCTGCTGCAGGGCAAGAATCCGCGTGGGCTGAGCCCGGAACAGGTGGCGGAACTCGAAGCCAAATTCGGGCGCCCCTGAGTGATGACCTCTTCGTCTGTGAATTCCAAGGATGTGACATGACCCGATTGGCCGCCAATCTCAGCATGCTGTTCACCGAGCATGATTTTCTCGATCGCTTCGCGGCTGCGGCCGACAGCGGTTTTCGCGGGGTCGAATATCTCTTCCCCTATGCCTATTCCCCTGAAGAACTGCGCGCAAGGCTCGATGCACACCAGCTGTCGCAGGTGCTGTTCAATCTGCCGCCGGGCGACTGGGAGGCCGGTGAGCGCGGCCTGACCTGTCTGCCGGGGCGCGAGGAGGAGTTTCGGGCCTCGGTGGCCGAGGCGATCCGCTATGCCCAGGCACTCGATTGTCCCCGCGTGCATGCCATGGCGGGACTGGTGCCACAAGGCGCGGATGATGCGACACGTGCCCGTTATACCGAGACCTACCTCAGCAACCTGCGTTACGCCGCTGCCGAGCTGGAGAAGGTCGGCAAGACACTGCTGATCGAACCGATCAACCCGCGCGACATGCCCGGCTTCTATCTAAGTGGCCAGGCGCAGGCACGCGAGATTCTCGCCCGGATCGGCGCCGCCAACCTCAAGGTGCAGTTCGATCTCTACCACTGCCAGATCGTCGAGGGTGACCTGATCCGCAATCTGGAAGCGCAGTTCGCGCACATGGGCCATGTGCAGATCGCCGGTGTACCGGACCGTCACGAGCCGGATGTGGGGGAAGTGCACTATCCGGCGCTGTTCGCCCGGCTGGAAAGCCTGGGCTACGACGGCTGGATCGGCTGTGAATACCGCCCGCGGGGTGATACGTGCGCAGGCCTGGGCTGGGGACAGGCTTTCGGGCTCAACGACGGCCAGTCCAGCACCGCCTGATCATCAGACAAGCCAGCAACAACGCCGATAACGCCAACAACCATAACAACGCCAACAACGACAATACGCCATGGGCCGTCATGCCGACGGCTGGCAAGGAGTCCACACGATGCACGTCATGATTACCGGCGCCGCCGGATTCCTCGGTCAGCGCCTGACCGAGGCCCTGATCGACAAGGGCAGCCTGAACGGCCAGCCATTGTCACGCCTGACCCTGCTGGATCAGATCGAGGCGCCACGTCCCGAGGCGGCGTCATGTCTGGCAGTCGAACCGGCCACCTCGCTGGATGTCGAGATCGTCGCCGGCGACATCGCCGATGCCGAGGTGCTTGATCGCTGCCTGGCGGGCGAGCCGCAGGTGATCTATCACCTGGCAGCCGTGGTCAGTTCGGCGGCCGAGGCGGATCTGGCACTCGGCATGCGCGTCAATTTCGACGCGACTCGCCTGCTGCTGGAAGGCTGCGCGGCACGGGGGTCGAGCGATACCCGACTGGTGATGGCCAGCTCAGTCGCCGCCTATGGTGGTGATCTCCCCGAGACACTGAGCGACATGACCGCCCTGGTGCCACAGAACTCCTACGGCACCCAGAAGGCGATGTCGGAGCTGCTGATCAATGACTACAGCCGTCGCGGGCTGGTGGATGGCTGCGTGCTGCGTCTGCCGACCATCATCGTGCGCCCGGGGCGCCCCAACGCGGCGGCCTCGAGCTTCGCCTCCTCAATCCTGCGCGAACCGCTCAATGGCGAAACCGCCATCTGCCCGGTACCGACAGAGCTTGAGATGTTCGTGATGTCGCCGCGTCGCGTGGTCGCGGCCCTGATCCAGGGCGCGGAAGTGCCGGCGGCTGATTTCGGCCTCTCGCGCTGCTTCATGCTGCCGGGCATCACCGTCAGCGTCGCCGAGATGCTCAAGGCGCTGGCAGATATCGCCGGCGAGCAGGCGCTGGCCCTCGTCAAGCATGAGCCTGACCCGCGGATCACCGCCATCGTCGGCAGTTGGCCGGCGCGCTTTGACACCCGCAAGGCGCGTTCGCTGGGCTTTGCCGGCGATGCGGATCTTGCCGACATCGTCACGGCTTACCAGCAAGAAAATACTGAAACCTGAAAAGCGCGTTTCAGTGGTATCACCTCAATAACAATGCAGTACTCACAACCTCTCAACGCCATACAACAACTAGAAACAGCAGGAGCACCCCATGACAGACGCCGCCGTCGCGGGGCCACAGGTCATCATCGGCCTGGGCATCGCCATCTTCGTAATGATCTATCTGGTACTGAAAACCCGCGTGCATGCCTTGCTGGCATTGATCATCGCGGCCTCATTGGCAGGACTGATCGGCGGCATGCCGCCCAATGACGTCATCAGTGCCATTACCACCGGTTTCGGCAAGACGCTTTCCACCATCGGTCTCGTGATCGGCTTCGGGGTCATGATGGGCCGAATATTGGAAGTGACCGGTGCCGGGCAACGCATGGCCTACGCCATCCTCAACCTGCTGGGCAAGAACAAGGAAGAGGCCGCGATGGCGCTGACGGGCTACATCGTCTCCATCCCGATCTTCTGTGATTCGGCCTACGTCATCCTCAATCCGCTGGTGCGTTCACTGGCCCGCAACAGCGGGCGTTCGGTGATCGGTCTGGGCATCGCGCTGGCGGCTGGTTTGATCATCACCCACTCCTCCGTGCCACCGACCCCGGGTCCGCTGGGCGTGGCGGGTATCTTCGGTGTCGATATCGGTCTGATGATCGGCTGGGGTCTGGTGATCACTGCGCCGGCGCTGATTGCACTGGTGATCTACGCCCGCCTGATGGGCCCGCGCATCGAGGCGATGCTGGAGGCCCAGCCGGGTGGCTTCGAAGGTAGCGTCAAGCATGACACCGACAGCATGCTGCCTGAATCGGAGCTGCCTTCCCTGCTGATGTCCTGCATGCCGATCGGCCTGCCCATCGCGCTGATCTTCCTCAACACGCTGGTCAGTGCCGTGATGGGCGATACCAGCAATGCGCTCACTAGTACCATCGCCTTCATCGGCAACCCGGTGATCGCCGTGGGGATCGGGGTGCTGGTCGCCATCTATGGCCTGATGCCGAAGACCCCCAGGCAGGAAGTCTTCGATCATCTGGAAAAGGGCGTCGAGACGGCGGGGATCATCCTGCTGGTCACCGGTGCCGGTGGTGCCTTGGGCTCGGTACTGCGCGCCAGTGGTGGCGGCGATTACATCGCCATGCAGGTCGCGGCACTGGGGCTGCAGCCGCTGTTGATTCCGTTCATCATCGCCACCCTGGTGCGCTTCATCCAGGGGAGCGGCACGGTGTCGATGATTACCGCGGCCTCCATCTCCGCGCCTATCCTGATGGGCATGCCGGACGTCAACATGGTGCTGGCTGCGCAGGCCGCCTGTATCGGCGCGATGTTCTTCAGCTACTTCAATGACAGCTATTTCTGGGTCGTCAATCGCATGCTCGGCGTCAAGAGCACCAAGCATCAGATGCTGGTGCTGACCCTGCCGACGACACTCGCTTGGGCCATTTCCATCATCACGCTGTTGCTGCTCAACGCTATCGTCGGCTGAGACAGCAAAGACAGCCTGCTCACCGCCGCGCCGCGCCCCGGTACGTAGCATATCCGCCGAGTCTGGCGGCTGGATGACTGATGGATTGCCGGGCTCGGCGATTGAAGCCTGTCTGCCAGTATCCTTGGACAGCAACGCAAAAGGCCTCCCGAGGGAGGCCTTTTCATTTCTCTGACGTGGCATCAGGCACAGGCCTGAGGGTCATCAGTCCCAGTCAGGGGCGAAGTCCGGGTTGGCGATGCGCTCACCGCGATCCAGCTCGGCGATCTTCGCCATGTCTTCACCGGTCAGTGACATGGAGAAGGCCTCGAAGTTGCTCTTGATGTTCTTCGCCTTGGTGGAGGACGGGAAGGTGACGATGTCCTGCATCTTGAGCCATGCCAAGGCGATCTGCGCCGGGCTGGCGTCATGACGTTTGGCGATGGCCTTGAGGGTGTCATCGTCCATCACCTTGCCGACTGCCAGCGGCATGAAGGCAGTGACTTCGATGCCCAGCTCGTGGCACTTGTCGATCACCTTGCGATTTTGCATGAACGGGTGGACCTCGACCTGGTTGGTGAGCAGCTCATCACGCCCCACGATGCCCACGGCACGTTCCAGCTGTTCGCAGGTGAAGTTGGACACCCCTATGTGGCGCGCCTTGCCCGCTGCCTTCAACTTGGCCAGTACCGGCAGATAATCTTCCATCGGCACTTCATCATTCGGCGACGGCCAATGGATGAGCAGCAGGTCGACGTGATCGGTCTGCAGGCGCTCCAGGCTCTCCTCGACACTCTTTTCCATGTCACCCGGCACCAGGCGGTCGTGCCAGATCTTGGTGGTGATGAAGAGCTCTTCGCGCGGCACCTTGCTGTCGGCGATGATCTGTCCGACTTCCGCTTCGTTGCCATAGAACTGGGCGGTATCGATGTGGCGATAGCCGGTTTCCAGTGCGGTATTCAGGCTGTCACGCAGCGTCTCGCCCTCGAGACGGAAGGTGCCAAAGCCGGGATTCGGTAGGGTAGTCGACATGCAAAAACTCCTGTTGAGCGCGCCCGGTGTCTGGTGCAGTGAAGGGCGCGTATCCATGTGTGTTCCCCTCATGACTGGGGCTTGATCAGCGACATGACAACCACGCGACGTTGCATCAGTCCTGTGCCACTGTCGCAACAATCGCACCCAGGCCGCGTGCCTTCTGCCTTTCAGCTCACTCGTTGGCCGTGATCACGAATTTCAGCGCTCGGCGTTCGCCACGCTTCAGCTCGGCAAGGCAGGCTGGCAGCGCCGTGAATGATTCGATGCAGGGCGCCGGCTGATTCATGGAGCCATCGGCGATCGCTTCGAGCAGACCTTCCCCCGCCGCGACCAGGCGTGCCCAGTCTTCGTCGTCACCTGCCCAGTGCAGTGCCCCGAGTGCGACTTCGTGTTGCGAGATGGCGCGATCGAAGGCCGGCGCGGCCGCCTGCTCCAGACGGTCCTGGATACAGACGATATGGCCGTTGGCTCCCAGGTGGCGGGTCATCTTGCGGGCGTGATCCCCATTGATGGTATCGATCACGGCGTAGACCGGGGCGTCCAGCTGCTCGGCGTCCGTCAGGGTCTCGTCGGCGCCCAGCGCCTTGAGGTCCGCGTGGCGCTTCTCGGAGGCGACGGCGATGACGTGGAAGTCGCGCTGTCGGGCCAGCTGGATCAGCCAGCGGCCCACGCTGCCGGAGGCACCGGTGATCAGCAGGCGTCGACCGGCCTTGACGGGCAGCTTCTCGATGGCGAGCCATGCGGTCAGCGCCGGGCAGGGGAAGGCGGCGGCGTCATTGAAGCCCAGGGTAACGGGCAGGCGCATCACGGCCCGCGCCGGGACGCGCAGACGCTTGCTGAAGGTACCCGGCCCCGCCAGGGTGGTGTGGACCGCGATGCGGTCTCCCGGGGAGACGTGGGAGACATTCGCGCCGCAGGCGATCACCTCACCCGAGGCATCGACCCCGGGAATCTGACCGGCTTGCCACAGCTCGCTGTCCATCGCCATGAACTTCCAGTCGACGGGATTGAGGCCGATGGCACGCGTTGCGACCAGTACCTCGTCATCTCCCGGTGCGCCGATGTCCACCTCTGTCTGCTCGAGCGCCTCAGGCTCTCCCGGCCCCTGCCATACCCAGGCGGGCGCTCGGGTGGTGCCGTGACGGATGTCTTGCGGGGTGGTGGTTTCCGTGGAATCTGACATGGGATCTCCTTCAAGCGTGAATGGTGAATCCTTTCCGCCATGGCGGGGACAGGTCAGTGCGACCCGTCAGCCCTCATGAAAAGTGCGGCAGTACCTCACGGCCCAGTTCCTCGAGGGTTTCCGTGAGCGGGCGGCGATTGCGACGCAGATGGAAGCCGATGTGATTCACCCCGGCATCCTGCATGGCTGACAGTTCTTCCATGAGGGCAAGGCGGCCACTCGACAACCCGAAGCGATGACGACGCACCGGGGCATGCGGGTCGTCTTCCAGATTGAGGTGGATGAAACTGACGTAGGGCTTGTCACCGGCGACCTGACGCCAGAGTGCCACGCGGCGGATGTGATCCTGTGGCGTGCCCGGGTAGGCCAGCCATCCGTCCATCTCGCGACCGATCCACTCGGGCGTCTGCTGGGAGAGCCCGGCGCTCAACAGCGGCGGACGCGTCGCGGCAGGCAGGATGGCCTGACCGTCGCTCAGGGCGTCGTCCGCCTGGCCCTTGATGACGTCCACCGCGTGGCGGAAGGCGGCACCGCGGGTGGTGAACTCCTCACCGAATAGTGGGTATTCCGCCGGTCGGTCGCCACTGGCGACACCCAGCAGCAGGCGGTCTCCGCTCAGGGCCTGCACGCTGGCGGCCGCCTTTCTCACCAGCCACGGCTGGCGCAGCGGCAGCACCGCGGCGGCGGTGCCCAGCAGCAGGTTGTCGGTGTGACTGGCCAGATAGCCCAGATAGGTGAACAGCTCGAAGACCTGACCGGCATCGCCGAAGGCGGGGTCGAACAGCGGCACGTCACGCAGCCAGGCGGCGCGGAAGCCGAGTCTGTCGACCTGGCTGATCAGCTCGGCATGGGCCCGCATGTCAGGGACGCCGAAGGGTGTGGAGGGGGCTCTGTCAGTCCGCACCCAGTCATTGTCCAGGGGCAGTTCGACGCCGAGGGTCAGGGGGCCCTGGGTGAGGCGATCCAGCGGGCGGGTCGGGGAGATCATGGTGGACTCCTTCTGAAAGAGAGTGTCGATAGGACGGTGCCCCCGAGCCAGCAGGCTGAGCTGTCGGAATCGGGGGCACGTCGTGGTGGCGGTAGGCTGCGGGGCGGATCAGGCGGTCGCGACGGAAGACGCGTGACGCTTGTCGAGGCGACCAGCCAGCAGGGTCAGCAGCAGGGCGGCGGTGACGATCAGCGCGCCGATCCAGGCGGTGTCGGTCAGTGCCATCCCGGAGACCACCTGGCCGCCGACGATGGAGCCCAGCGCGATGCCGATGTTGAAGGCCGCGATGTTGAGGCCGGAGGCCACGTCAACGGCCTGCGGCACGAAGCGTTCGGCCTGCTGCACGACGTAGACCTGCAGTCCCGGCACGTTGCCGAAGGCGAAGGCACCCCAGATCAGGATGGTGATCACGGCCGTGATCGGGTTGGCGGCAGTGAAGGTCAGCACGCCGAGGATGACGATCAGGCCACCGAAGATCAGGGTCAGGGCGCGAATCGGGCCCATGCGGTCAGCCAGCTTGCCGCCCTGGATGTTGCCGATGGCCACCGAGACACCGTAGACCAGCATGATCAGACTGATGGCGCCTTCATTGAAGCCACTGACGTCCTGCAGCAGCGGGGCCAGATAGGTGAAGGCCGTGAAGGTGCCGCCGTAGCCGAGAATGGTGATCAGGTAGACCAGCAGCAGGCGCGGATGTGTCAGCACCTTGAGCTGTTGGGCGAAGGTGGCCGGTACGTTCTTCTTGAGATTGTTGGGCACCAGGATGGCACTGCCGATCAATGCCAGCACGCCGAGCACCGAGACCACGAGGAAGGTGGCGCGCCAGCCGAAGTGCTGACCGATCCAGGTGCCCAGCGGCACGCCGGTGACCAGTGCCACGGTCAGGCCGGTGAACATGATGGCGATCGCACTGGCTTCCTTGTCCTTGCTCACCAGGCTTGTCGCGATGGTGGAGCCGATGGAGAAGAACACCCCGTGGGCGAGGCCGGTCAGGATACGCGCCGTGATCAGCGAGCCATAGCTGGGGGCCTGCCAGGCCAGCAGGTTGCCGGCGATGAACAGCGCCATCAGTCCCAGCAGCACCAGCTTGCGATTGAAGCGGCCGGTCAGGGCGGTCAGCACGGGGGCGCCGATGGCGACACCGACGGCATACAGGCTGACCAGCAGGCCAGCGGAAGGCAGAGAGACGCTCAGATCCTGAGCGATGGTGGGCACCAGTCCGACGATCACGAACTCGGTGGTCCCGATGGCAAAGGCGCTCAACGTCAGCGCCAGCAAGGCAAGAGGCATGGCAGTTCTCCATCAGCAATGGGTGGGTCTTGGATGCTGTGCAGTCTGCCGTGAGATACCTTTGTGATAAACGCACGAAATTATGAAAGACTTTTGCAGTTTTCGTAAATATGCCCGGTGTAGGCGTCATTCTTCCCCAGCGCGCGCCGTGCGTGCGTGTCACGGTCCGTCTTCCATCTCCCATCTCTGAAGCACATTTCCCTATCAGCTTGTGTCGCCATCTCGATCTCGTGTCACGTGACTCCCCAGCCGCGCTTCAAGCGGCTACACTGCGCGCCGAGATTTTTCATTCACTCCCTGTTCATATCGGAGCTTGTCTTGGCAACGCCTGACACCTCGTCGTCTTCATCTATTTCCTCCACGCCGGATGCCGGCGAGGTTGCCTCCGCGTCACGCCTGCCATGCGTCGTCGTGCCTGCCAGCTGGCGGGGCTGGAGCCTGTTGGTGATCTTCCTGCTGCTGGTCGTGATGGGTATCTGGCCGGTGATCGGCTGGGTCAATCAGCAGAGCTCGCTGTGGGGCATGCCGTCGTTGATCATCTGGAGTTACCTGATCATCTTCGCCTGCAGCGGGGCCATGCTGCTGGGCAATCGTCTGTTGCCGGATGAGGAGGATGGCGCGCCGCGCGAGGATGAGAGGGCGTCACATGAATGAGTCACTGGCCCTCACGTCCTGGCAGGGTAGCGTGCCGCTGATGATGACCCTGGGCTATATCGCGCTGGCGATGCTGATCGGGCTGGGGGCACGCGGTGGCCGACGCATGGATTCACTGGAGCAGTGGGGCGTGGCCGGCCGCTCGATGGGGCCGGTGACGCTCTATCTATTGATCGCAGCGGGCAGCGTGAGTGCCTACACCTTCATGGGTGCGCCGGGCTGGGCTTATAGCAAAGGTGTCCCCGTCTTCTATGTCGCGATTTATCTGGCCTATCTGGCGTTGGTGGCGTGGTACTTCGGCCCCAAGGTGTGGAAGTTCGGCGAGCAATTCGGCCATGTCACCCAGGCCAGCGCGATTGCGGATCGTTATCAGAGCCCCGCACTCGGCGCGCTATCGGCGCTGGTGATGTCGATCGCCTCCATTGCCTATGCAGTGCTGCAGACCATCGGCTCCGCTTACATCTTGTTGGTGATGAGCGGCGGAAGAATCCCGTTATGGGCCGGCGTGTTGCTGGTGCTCAGCGCGATTGCCGTTTACCTGTTCGTCAGTGGTCAGCGCGCGATTGGGCGCACCAATGTCTTTCAAGGGGTACTGATGTTGGTGGTGGCGTGGGTGATCGGGGTGTGGGCTGCGCATCTGGCGACAGGAGAGTGGGGATTTACCAGAGTCTTCGCTCGTGTCGCGGACAATAATCCTGAGTTTCTACGCCTGCCGGGGGCGGGTGGTGACATGAGTTTCAGCTTCTGGACGACCTCGATCATCGTCTCGATGCTGTCCTTCATGCCTCCCGTCTGGACACAGTGGATGAGTGCGTCATCAGCACGCACCATACGTCGCAGCGCCAGCTGGTTACCGACCTACTACGTGGTGATCCTGCCGCTGGTGGTGGTGGGCTTCATCGGTATCTTCAGCCTGCCGGAGCTTGAGCGTGCCGATACGGTGGTGCTGGAGTACGCGATGGCCAACATGCCGGTCTGGTTGGTGGGGCTGCTGGGAGCGGGGACGCTGGCCGCCTCGATGTCCTCCAGCGAGCCCTTCATCCATTCGGTTGCCTTGAGCCTGAGTCGTGATGTGCTGCAGCCCGGACTGGGCTTGAGTGACGGCCGTGCCGGCAAGCTGGCACGCTGGCTGATCTTCCCGGTCATGTTCCTCGTCATCGCACCATTGGCGATCCTGGAGCCGGGTAACCTGGTGATGATTCTGCTGATCGGGTTAGGCTTTGCCTCGCAGGTACTACCGGCCTTCATCGGCATGTTCTTCTGGCCGCGCGCCTCGGCTATCGGGGTAATCAGCGGTATCTGTGCAGGTTTCGTGGTCACGGTGGTGTTTACCACTATCTGGCCGCATCCGCTGGGGATTCACGCGGGCTTCTGGGGTCTGATGCTCAATCTGCCGGTATTCGTGAGCGTGTCATTGTTGACGAAGGCGGTGGAGAGGAGTGTCACACGGCGCTTCTTCATGATTGCTGCACCGTGGATGTTCACGAATACGAGTGCTCGTGACTGATCCTCTTTCGCACTGTTCATTTTTACTTCATTGCCATGCTTCTTGTTCTCTAGCTAATGAAGTCGTCACATGGCGACAACGTCAGCCAAAATGAGGAGATAATCGTCGAAACAGCGTAGACGTTTGTATTGACCAGCACCTGACGTTATGATTTTAGAACAATGTTTCCTAACGGGGCGCGCATCGCCCGGTCCATTGCCATTGAGGAGATTCATCATGCGCAAAGGCACACTCATGACACTGGTGCTGGTATCCACTCTCCTGGGGTCTTCGCTGACACTGGCGGCCCCCAATGATGAGCGCTATCAGCAGAAGTCTCATCAGAAGGACCAGAAGAAATCTCAGCAGAAGCACCAGCAGGAAAAAGGCCATCAAGCTCAAAAAGGCCACGTTCAACAGAAGCGACAGGCCAACAACGGCCATCAGAACAAGGCCAAAGCACATCCGTCACATCACTGGAAACGTGGCGACAAGGTGCCGAGTGGTTATTACAACGATAAACGTTATTGGGTCAGCGACTGGGAAGCGCGTCATCTGTCCCGCCCGCCACAAGGACATCGTTGGTTGCAGGTGGACGGTCGCTACGTGTTGGCCGCTGTTGCAGGTGGTGTGATCACGGCGATCATTCTGAACCAGTAAGGGGATGTGTATCCTGCCTCTCTGCGCCTCGCTATCAATGAAAAACGCCACCTTCGGGTGGCGTTTTTTTATGTGGATTCTGCGCTATCTTCCGCCGGGCCAGGGCGATGACAAATAGTAGGCGAGCAATAGCGGTATCGCTCAGTCATTCAGTTGCATGCGCAGCCAGGGCAGCATGATTTGCTCCGCCTGTCGGCGACGGGCTTCGGGATAGACCAGATGGAAGCCTTCACCTTGGTCGGGCAATCCGCAGAGTGCCACCAGATTTCCATTTGCCAGATCTTGGGCGGCCAGCAGCCGCGGTGTCAGCGCAATGCCTTGATCTGCAATGGCGGCATCTACGGCGAGACTGGTGTGATTGACCCAGAGCCGCTCCGCGTTGTCGATGCCCTCAAAATGCGCCGCAAAGGTATGCCAGCCCTGATGAGCATCTTCGATCAGCATGCAGTCGGTGACATCGAGTCTGTCGAGCTGCTCACCGGCTTCCTCGTGATAACGAGGGCTGCACACGGCAATGCGCTCAAGCCCGCTTAACCATAGGCAGCGAAGGCTGTTGTCGTGTTGTCCGCGCCCTTGTCTAATCGCAATGTCGACACCGTCCTGATGGAGATTGGCAAGGCTCTCGGTGGCGTGCACTCTAAGGCGCCACTCGGGATGTGCCTGGCGGAATTCGGCCAGGCGTGGTATCAGCCACTTGGCGGCAAAGGAGGGCGGAACGCTCAATGTCAGCGTGGTGTTCTTGTGACTTCCAGTCACTTCCTGAGTTGCTTGATCGATATCAGACAGTGCCCGTGCGATGCGCGAGTGAAAGCGTCGGCCGGCCATGGTGAGTGCCAGTCCACGCGGTAGACGATCGAAAAGCTTCACGCCGAGTGAGGTTTCCAGTTCACGTATTCGCTGCGCGACGGCGCTTTGCGTCAGTGACAATTCTTCTGCTGCCAGTCGAAAGTTCAGATGGCGCGCCGCAGCATCAAAGACGGGTAGTGCACCGAGTCGCAGGTGTGAGGACATGACGATACTCGTGTGACAGTGATGGATACCAGGCTGCATTTTTTCTACAGGCTACATCAAGAAAAGCCCACTTGTCGTCACGTCTGAGGCCCGTGAGGATGGCGATGTCTGCTGGCCACGACCGGCAAGATGTATCGCAAGTGTCCCGCCATTCCAAGGAGAGCATCATGCCTCGTATCCTGTCAGCGGCACATGTCGCCTTTGTGTCGCTCGGTATCATCTGGGGCAGCAACTTTCTGTTCATGAAATTGGCTGCCGAATGGATAACACCCGGGCAGGTCACGCTATTGCGCGTGGTGGTCGGTTTCGTGCCATTGGCGCTCTATGCTGGCTACAAGGGGACATTGCGCTGGAAACATCTGCGCCACTTCCATCATTTTGTCGCGATGGCACTGCTGGCGACTGCACTTTATTACCTCGCATTTGCCTATGGCAGTTCAGTGCTACTGTCGAGTGTCGCCGGCATGTTGAGTGGCGCCATCCCGCTTTTCACCTTTGGTGCGGCGGTACTTTTTCTGCGCAGTGAGCCGATTACACCGCGTTCGATAACAGCCACCTTGTTGGGCGTCGTTGGCATCGTGATGATTGCACGGCCGTGGCAAGGCGTAGAGGCGGGGGGCTCGCTATTGGGTGTCGTCGCCATGCTAGGCGGCGCATTGAGCATTGGTCTGTCGTTTGTCTATGCCAAACGGTTCGTGATGCCGCTAGCCATTCCTTCGCTGGCACTCGCGACCTATCAGACGGGGATCGCAAGCCTGTTATTGCTGTGTGTGATCGATCTCGACGGGATAAGCGCGCTGAGCCATGACACCACGGCGATGCTTGGTCTGGTCTTGGGGTTAGGGCTATTGGGTACCGGTGTCGCCTATGTCCTCTACTACTACATCGTGGGGCAGCTGGGGGCGATCAAGGCGTCTGGAGTGACCTATCTGCCGCCGGTCGTGGCCGTGGTGATGGGTGTCGTGCTGGTTGATGAGCCTATCCATGCGATGGACTTGTTCGCGATGGTGATCATTCTCTTGAGTGTGGTCTTGCTACAGTCGGCACGTCAGCGGAGTACCGTGTCACCCAGGCATTCGGAGGTTGCCTCCTCATCGGTTGAGTGACTGAGGTGCCTGGCGTTCTTTTAGCGTCGAATCGCATATTTCTGCATCTTCTTGACCAGTGTCGACTGATTGATGCCCAGTGCGCTGGCCGCCGCGCGAGTCGTACGGTGGCTATCCAATGCCCGCTTGATCAGCTGTTGTTCCAGAGCCTCGGTCTTCTCCTTGAGCGTCGTATCGCGTAAATCGTCAGTCGCTGAGGAATGAGCCTCGAGGAGTTGCCTGCTTTGCTGTTGATGTACCGCGTTGTCAGGGGAGTTATCAGGGCTTGAGGGGGCGGCTGAATGCAGCGTGCCAGATGGCCCAGCCAGGCACTCCATCGGCAGCATCTTTGGCGTGATGAGCTCATCGCAGGTCGTGACGACGAGCCGCTCGACCAGGTTGATCAATTCACGGATATTGCCAGGCCAGTCATGGCTACCGAGCAGTTCAAGCGTTTCCGGATCAAAACGGCGAACGCGGGCGTGGCGGTGACAGAAATGCGACAGATAGTGATGCAATAACGGCGTGATCTCAGCGCGGCGCTCACGTAGCGGGGGGAGGGTGATCGGTACGACGCTCAAGCGATAATAGAGGTCTTCTCGAAAGCGACCCTCGCTCACCCGCACCCGCAGATCATGATGAGATGCCGTCAATAAACGTACGTTGGTGCGTTTCAGCTCGGTACCGCCGACCGGCATGAAGCGTTGTTCCTCCACTACCTTGAGTAGCTTGGCTTGCAGTGACAGGGGAAGGTCGCCGATTTCATCAAGGAATAGCGTGCCACCATTGGCGACATCCAATAGTCCCTGCTTGCCGCGCGCGCTGGCGCCGGTGAAAGCACCGGGCGCGTAGCCGAATAACTCCGCCTCCAGCAGTCCTTCCGGCAAGGCTGCACAGTTGAGTTCGAGAAACACGCTATTGGCGCGCTCGCTGTGTTCGTGAAGATAGCGCGCCAATAGCGTCTTGCCCGTGCCGGTTTCGCCTTGAATCAGCACTTTCACATCAGTGGCCGCCACTCGCTCGGCCAGCGCGAAGCAATCGGCTGTGGCATCGCTGGTGACAAGCTCCAGTGATTGTTCATCGGTACCGGAATTGACGCTGTAGGTATCGTGCAACGAATGCAGTTGGCGTAGTTGCTCCTGGGCATGCTTGGCGCGCAGCAATTCGGTGATATCACGCACACTGGTGACGACATGGCTCAGGGTCCCGTCATCGGCCTGCATGGGCATACCACTGACCAGTATCTTGCGCCCGTCACGCAGACTCTGTACCAGTGTGACTGGCTGGCCATCGCGAATGACTTCCAGCGATACGGACTTGGAGATATAGCCGCTGCGTACCAGTTCGCGCATGTGGCGCCCCAGGACATCGCTGCCCTTGAGGCCGGTAATGCGCTCATAGGCCTGATTGATGGCCACGGTCACGCCGTGGGCATCGGTGATATAGACCCCATCATGCAAGGCATCCAGCAGGCGCTGGATTGGCACGCGGGTCAGTCGATCTTGCGCGGGCTGCATCGTGGCTGCCGTATCAGAGACAGTCGATGAAGCGCCGCGATAAGGTGGGCGTGTGCCTTCCCGTGCGAGACGTTCCTTGAGTTCACCCGCCGATTCGACATCCTGCCGCGTCAGTACGCCAATCACCTCACCCTGCGGGTCGATGACCTTGACGGCGTCGAGCGATTGTCGGTCCAGCAGCGCTAGCGCGGCTTCGAGCTTGAGATCCTGTTCCACGTTCTGCATCAATCGTTCCCCTGTCAGAAGCCCCCGCACCGTCAGGCAACGGGGGCGCATGGGGTTACGATACGTCATTGGTCGCTGACGTGGGCGGCGTCTTCTTGATAACAGAGGCGCCAGCATCTGCCTTTCCGATATCACGGCTGAACGTTTCGTCGATTTCGCCAGAGAAGAAGCGCTTGCCGTAAATCAGCAGGCACAGGGCGATGCCGATGCCGAAGGCCCAGGCGGCGCCCTTGATGACCAGCACTGCAGCAATTACGCCGGCGATACCGAGGTCACGCTGACTGCGCGCTTCCAGAATGCCCAGTCGTACGCTGACGTAGCCTTGGATCAGCAGCGTCAGTGCCAGTGCAATGCCGAGAATCGGCTGGACAAGGCTGACGATGGGTAGCAGCAGCAGGCCAGTGTTGGTCCCCCAGCGGAACGAGCCCGAGCCGCCAAACAGCGAGTTCATCGCCTGCTTGCCTTCCTTGTAGCGCTCGACCACAACAACTTGCATCGCTGCCCATAGCGGGCCGCACATGGTGACATCGGGTCCAAGCAGGCTCATCAGCGTATTGCGGCCGCCGAATATCATGTGCGCACGGTTGGCGTCGTAATCGATCTTCTCGTCTGGACGTGACTCGTCGGCTTCCTCGACTAACGCCTTGGACTGCAGTACGTCGCCAAACAGCACGATATAGGCTGCCAATACGGTAGGTAGCGCCGTCAGGAACATCGACAGCGGCGGCAGGCCTACCCCAAAGACGGTGTACTGACTGAACATGGTCACGAAGTCAGGCTGGCTAAAGCCCCACTGCACATCAGGCCATGCTGCTTCGCCGGCCAATGGTGCGACGATGATGGCCAGCAGAATGATCGGGAAGATACCGAGCTTGCCCAGCGTGCCCCATACCCGGCTTGACGATTTCAGCTTGGCGAAGTGACGCGAGAAGATGATGTAGAACGCCAGGCCCACGGCAATGCTGATCGTGATGGGATAGGTGTCAAAGCGGCCGCCTTCCTTGAAGACAACCGAAATGGCCGCCAGACCCGCGCCCATGATGATACCGGCCTTGATAGCCGAGGGAATCAGGTTGACCACCTTGCTCGCCAGCCCCGTTCGCCCGAGCACGATCGACAATATGCCGAGCATCAGCTGGAAGGCAATCAAGGCATGGACTCGCGTCTCGCCCTCCGGGAAAGTCGCGACATACGCGATCAGCAGCGGAATGGCTGGGGTGATCCAGCCGGGAATGACAGGGTCGCCCAGCAGGTGGTGGACCAGATACAGCAGCCCGTTGATCATCACGATAGCGAGCGCTGCCTCAAAGGGCATGCCCAGTAACTCAGTCATCAGCGGGATGGCGGCAAGGTCAACCGCACACATCAGTAGACCTTGCAGATAGTCGGGCAGCTCAAAGCGGTAATGCAGGAAGGGGAGTCGAACCTTGAAAGGCCCCAAGGCATAGTAGGGGCTTTCTTCTCCCGGTTGGCGGGTTTTCCACTGGCTCATGATGACGTTCCTGTTGTTATCGTTATGCAGTCGAATCGTTCATATGCGGAGTTAGGCGTATCTCCGCTGGCTGTTTTTTTCAGTAGGCAGCGCGATAGATACTCTCGATATCGGCCTGGCTCAGTTGGCGTGGGTTGTTGCGCAGCAGGCGCTCGACCTTGATGGCATCTGCGGCGAGTGACGGAATATCGTCTTCGGGAATATCGAAGTGGCGCAATCCTGCCGGAATATCGACGTCACTGCACAGTCTATGCAGGCGCTCGACCACTAATTCTGCGGCGGCCTCGTCCTTGAGATGGCGATGTTCAATGTCGAGGGCTTCGGCAATATCGCGGAAGCGCTCCACGCAGGCCAGTGCATTCCAGCGCATCACGTGGGGCAGCAGCAGAGCGTTGGTGACGCCGTGCGGCAAGTGATAGCGCCCGCCCAACGGATAGGCCAGCGCGTGTACTGCGCCGACACCGGCGTTACCGAAGGCCATGCCGGCCAATAGGCTACCTGTCGCCATATCTTCGCGGGCCTTCAGATTATTCGGATTGGCGTAGGCCTTGGGTAGCGCCTTGATGATCAAGCGCATCGCCTTGATGGCGAGCGCGTCTGTGATCGGGGTGGCGAAGTTGGAGAGGTAGGCTTCGATGGCATGCACTAGCGCATCGACACCGCTGGCTGCGGTGACATGGCGCGGGCAGCTGACCGTCAGCTCCGGCGCCACGATGGCGACATCGGGTAGCAGGTAATCATTGACGATGCCTTTCTTCATCTTGGCCACGGTGTCGGAAAGAATGCCGATGTTGGTAACCTCTGACCCGGTACCAGCGGTCGTCGGCATGGCAATCAGCGGTGCGCCCCGTACCTTCGCCTTGTTCTCTCCGAACAGACTTTCGAGATCACCGTCGTGAGTGGCATAGACGGCCACGCACTTGGCGATGTCCATCGCGCTGCCGCCGCCCACTGCGATCAGACTGTCGCTTTTCGCCTCGAGATAAATGCTCATGCAGTCTTCGACGACATGCACCTCAGGTTCGGCGCTGACTTCGCTGAAGATACGGTAGTGCGCCAGCTGCCCTTTGGCCTTGAGCGCATCCAGCTGATCGGTAATGGGTTTGAGCGTGCCGGACGCCAGCACACCGGGATCGGTGACCAACAGCGGACAGCGCATGCCAAGACGGACAATTTCTTCACTGAGGCGCTCGGAGGCTTGCTGCCCGGTAATCAGACGATTGGCAGATTTGAAGCTGGCGATGCTCATGGCAGTGTCCCGTAACAGATGATCTATGGCGGATATCGTGTAGCGTCTCTTACAGGAGTAGATAGCAAGCAGCATGCCAGTTTTCGATCTCTTTCAACCTGATGATTTCATTGATATATATTTCGTTATTCGTCGAAAGTCGCAGTATCGGCAGTCACTATTTGATTCTTTATGGAATCGTTGTTATGCGAAATTTGATTCTTTATGGAATCGGCGCCTCTAAAATCGGGATAAAAAAAGCGCCGAGCTTAATGGCTCGACGCGTCGTGATGCATTCGATAATTCGGTGCCGAATCAGTCGAGTATCAGTGCTGAACAGAATTCGCAGCTTTGCGGAAGAAGCCTCCGGTACGTCGTTGTGGTTGCATCCCCGGGAAATTCAGCTCTACCTGCCGCAAACCTGCGGTCAGGATCACGGTCAGCAACAAGTAGAGACCGGCAATCATGATCAACGGTTCGTAGGTCAGGAAGGTCTCGTCGCGAATGATATTGGCAGCCTGCAGGAGGTCCATCATCGCGATGGTGGACACCAGTGGTACTGACTTCAGGAGCAGGATCAGCTCGCCGGTCAGAGTCGGCAGGCAAAGTTGAATGGCGCGCGGTAGCCATAGGCGAGTAAAGACCTGAAATCCGGAGAGTCCGAAGGCTCGGCCTGCTTCGCGCTCACCTGGTGGCACACTGAGCAGGGCGCCACGGAGTACCTCGCCGGTATAAGCCCCTACGGAGAGGGTGAAAGTGAGCGTGGCATAGAAGAACGGATCACGCAGGATTCCCCAGAACATGCTCTCCTTGATGCCGGGCACGCCCTCAAGCAGGCGTCCGACGCCGTAATAAAAGAAGAACAGCTGGACGAGCAAAGGCGTGCCACGCATCACGACCGTGATGCCTTGTGCCAACCATGCCAGGGGGCGTGGCCCTTTGATTCTGACCAATGCCATGGCAACGGCGAGCGTGAAACCAAACACTGCCGAGACCAGCAGTAACCAGAGAGTATTGATTAAGCCTTCGAGCAAGTATTCCTGATAGAACGGGTCGGATAGCCAGCTGAAATCCATGTCAGGCCTCCTGGGTAGAAACGATGGGCTGGCCGCGGCGCACATAACGTTCGAGGCGAGCGAACAGAGCGCTGGAGGTCAGTGTCATCAGTAAATAGAGCACCCCTGCAGCGGCATAGAACAGGAAGTAGGCGCGTGTGCTGGCGGCCGCTTGCTGGATGGTGAAAAACAGCTCACTGAAGCCGATCACGCTGATGAGCGCGGTGTCCTTGATCAGAATCAGCCATAGGTTCGACATGCCTGGCAGGGCGTTGGGCATCATGGCTGGCAGAGTGATGTATCGAAAGCGTGCCAATGGTGAGAAGCCATAAGCATCGGCCGCTTCCAGCTGGCCTTTGGGGATCGCCAGAATGGCGCCACGAAACACCTCGGTCATATAGGCCCCCTGGACGAAAGCCAGTACGCCCACGGCGGTCACGAAGCCGCTGATTTCCACCTGACCGGGTAAGCCGAGCGCATTGATGAGTCCTGTCAGGGCTTGAGAGCCGGCATAGTAGAGCAGGATGATCAGCAACAGCTCAGGGACCGCACGAACAGCGGTGGAATAGGCCGTTGCCAACGCGCGTACAGGTGCCCACGGGCTTAGTCTTGCAGCGGCACCAACCAAGCCGAGTGCCAAGCCGATGGCATAGGCGGCGAAAGCGATCTGGAGTGTGGTCACGGCACCGGACAGGATCGGGCCCGCCCAGTCGGCGAGTCCTTCTTGCGATAAGGGGATCATTATCTGGAACCTTTTGGTATCAGCGTCAGGGGATGTCCAGGCGGCCATGAAGGGTAGGTATCACGACCGCCTGTGTTGATCATCGGCCTTGATTAGCCAATACAGACGTCTGTGGCGAAGTACTTGTTGGAGAGTGCGCTGCAGGTGCCGTCCTTCTGAACTTTCTGGATGGCAGCATCGACAGCTTCCTTCAACGCATCGTCATCCTGACGCAGGCCTATGCCGACGCCTTCGCCATAGGCTTTATGGTGCGGTGCGGTGGCCTTGATCTCGAAGTCCTTGGCTTCCTCGCGCCCGACCAGCTCGGCCATGGCGATTTCGTCAGCCAGAATCACGTCGAGTCGCCCTGACAACAGGTCACGATTGACCTGCTCCGCCTGGTCGTAAAGACGTACTTCAACACCGGTATCCCTTAGCGCCTGGCGGGCATAGGTCGCGTTGGTCGTTGCGCTCTGGACACCCAGTATCTTGCCGTCGAGCCCATTCGGGATATCGAGTGTCAGGTCACTGGCAGCAACGTAGGCACCTGGCGTGAAGTAGTAGGGTACGCTGAAATTGATCACCTTCTGACGCGCTGTGGTGATCGACATGGAGTTCATGATCATGTCGATGCGGCCTGCCTTGAGAGACGGAATGATGCCGCTCCAGCCGGTGGGGGTGATGGCGCAGTCGCGTGTCATGGCCGTACAGATAGCTTCGGCCAGTTCGACCTCAAAGCCGGTCCATTCGCCATCGGAAGAGGTATAGGTGAAGGGTGGATAGGGTTCTGCGGAAATTCCGACCTTGAGTGTGTCGCTCGCTTGAGCCTGGGATACGCCCAGTGTCAGGCTGGTAAACAGCAGGGCGCCCAAGGCAGTGCGCAACGCGCTGCACGTGCGTAGAGAAGGAAGTGTCCGTGAGGCATGCAAAGAAATACGTGTCATGAGGTCATCTCCTGGGATCATATTATTGTTGTCAGTCACCTTGGCAGGGGGCGCCGGGGTGCTGAGTCCATTCGTCAATCGTGTCGTGGGTCTATTCGCGCATTTCTCGTAAATCCCTTGAAGGTAATAACGTCAGGCTGCGGGAGATACGAAGCGCTGGCAGCGCTCGTGATGGGTCTGTTCGAAGACGTCAGTCGGCGTGCCAGCGATGCCCACTCGACCCTCGTCGAGGAAGATGATCTGATCAGACACTTCACGTGCAAAGGCCATTTCGTGTGTCACCATCAGCATGGTGCGTCCTTCATCCGCGAGGCTGCGAATCACGGCGAGTACCTCGCTGACGCGCTCTGGGTCGAGAGCGGATGTCGGCTCATCAAACAGCAGTACGCGGGGCTCCATCGCCAGCGCGCGGGCAATCGCGACACGCTGCTGCTGCCCCCCGGAGAGAAACGCTGGATAGGTGTCGGCGCGTTCAAGCATGCCAACGCGCGCTAGATAGTGTTCAGCGGCCTTGGTTGCGTCACGACGTGACAGACCTTTGACGCGCATCGGCGCTTCGGTGATGTTGCCGAGCACGGTCAGGTGAGGCCACAGATTGAATTGCTGAAACACCATGGTGACCTTGGCGCGCAGGCGCTGAATCTGGCGTCGATCCAGCCCGACGATATCGCCCTTGGGATTGCGGTCGAAGCGAATCCGTTCATCGGCGATCATCAGCTCGCCCTGATCGGGGCGTTCCAGCAGGTTCATGCAGCGCAACAAGGTGCTTTTACCCGAACCGCTGGCACCGATAATGGTGGTGACGGTGCCTTCTTCTACCGCCAGTGACACGTCGTGCAGTACTGCCAGGTCGCCAAAATGCTTGACAATATGTGTCGCCTCAACGGCCAGCGACGCAGATGACGATGCTTCATGAACCGGTGATACGAGAGGCCTGGAGGCCGAAGGCTGCGGTTCAGGCGCGGTAAGTGAGGAGTGTGCGGACGATGATAATGTCATAGGCGCCTCAAGGGTGGATGACCGGGATGTCAGGCGTCACTTGCTGCGTTGCTTGGCGTGTTATTGCGCTACCGTCGCTGACACTGGATGAAGCTGGGCGGACTTGCTCGGCCAGTGTTGCCAGGCGTTGGCAGGCCTCACTCAGTATCAGTGGTGACACCGTCAGGCTGAGGCGAACAAAACCGGCGCCCGAGGGGCCGAATGCCTCGCCTGACAATACCGAGACGGCATGTTCATCCAGCAATCGGTCGGCGAACTGCTGAGAACTGAGACCGGTGGCACGTATGTCGACCATCACGAACATGCCTGCTTGCGGCGTGATAACACTGACCGCGGAGCAGTCTTCCAGCGCGCGGCAGACGGCGTCGCGCCGTTCACGATAAGCCTCGCGCATGAGGCGAATATCCGCGTCACGCTCCTGACTCAGTGCCGCGATGGCGGCGTCTTGAATGAAGTCAGGGCAGCCATATAGCATGCACAGCGCCAGATTGGTCAGATGTTCGATCAAGGCTTCCGGGCCCAGCACCCAACCGACACGCCAGCCTGTCATGGCGTGGGATTTCGATAGGCTGGAAATCACCACGCTGCGTTCTGCCATGTCCGGCAGCGCGGCGGCACAGATATGCTGCCCGTCAAAGATAAGCTCGGCGTACACCTCATCCGAGATCAGCCATAAATCATGTTGTCGGCACAGATCGGCGATGGCATTCCACTGCTGCGCCTCGATCAGCGTGCCGGTGGGGTTGTGGGGGCTATTGAGCAGGATGGCACGCGTGCGTGGTGTGATGGCCGCAGCAATGTCACTGACATCCAGACGGAAGTTGTCATCACCGCGTAGCGGCACGCGTTTTATCACGGCGCCCGGTGCCTGGATGACAGCTTCATAGGTCACGTAGCACGGCTCCGGCACGATGACTTCGTCACCGGGTTCGAGCAGGCATTGGGCGACGGCATAGAGCCCGCATTGAGCGCCAGCCATCACGATCAACTGTTGCGGCGCCACGGTGATGCCTGCTGTGCGGTAGCGATCGGCGATTGCCTCACGTAGCGCATGCTTGCCTTGAACATCGGCGTAGTGAGTTGCGCCGTGGTCGAGACTGGTCTTGGCGGCATTGATGATGCTGGCGGGAGTCGTGAAGTCCGGGTCCCCCACCGATAGCACGGTGATGTCTTCACCTGCTGCACGGCGTTTCAGAGCACGTACGTGGATGTCCCATGCGCTGGCACCTTCGCCTGCGATGCGGTCGGTCAGTGTGGAGAAGCGCATGTGGCCTCCTGTGATGCGGGGGATGAAGTCATGGCAAGGGCGGGGGCGCTGATGCCCAGTCGACGTAGCTCTGCGCGCCAGGCCAGATCGATGCCTTTGGCACTGGCATTCCAGCGGTCGTATTGGCGAGCGACGTGCTCGCATAGGGTGGGCGTGGCGCGAGTGAGTATCTGCCCCGTGGCCTGTGCGGCGAGCTGTGCCTGGCAGCTGCGCTCGAGATCTCGCATGCGCAGAAAGGCGTCGCCGACGCTGGTGCCGCAGGTCAGCATGCCGTGCTGTTGTAGCACTAGCGTCATGTGGGGCCCCAGGTGAGCGACGAGCCGATCACGTTCGGCCAGCTCCAGTGCGATACCTTCATAAGGGTGGTAGCCGATGCGCTGATGGAACTGCATCGCCCACTGGTTAAGTGGCAATAGCCCTTCGTCGAGGCAAGACACGGCCACGCCGGCGACGGTATGTGCGTGTAGTACACATTCAACGTCAGGACGCGCGGCATGCACGGCGCTATGAATGGTGAAGCCGGCAGGATTGATGCCCAGCCCGGTGGGATCATCGAGTATCTCGCCACTGGCATCGACGGTGACCAGATTGTCCGGACGAACCTCCTCGAAGCGCAGGCCGAGTGCGTTGATCAGGAAGCGCTCGCCAGGCAGGCGAGCGGAGATGTGAGTCGAGATGCCGTCATCCATCCCGTCCAGTGCCATCAGGCGGTAGGCGGCGGCGAGATCGCGTCGGATGATACTTTCCTGATCGTTGTCAGCTTTGCCAGAAACAGGGGAATTTGAGGATGCACTCATAGGCTGGCTTCCATCGCCTTGAGGGCATCGCCGCCTTCACGCGTAGTCACGCCGTCGAGAAACTCAGCCACTTTCTCGGGATGCGCCTCGAGCCAGTCATGCGCCACGTCATCGGGATCGCGCTCGTTGAGGCCGTAATCGAGAATGAATGCACTTTGGTCTTCAGAGCTGAAGGTCAACTGATCCAGCAGGCGGGTCATGTTGGGATTGGCATCCGCGAAGCGCTTGGAAACGATGGTCTTGACGTCGCTGGCGCCGTTCTTGCCGCCGTAGACCCCTTGTGGGTCATCGAGGATATGGGTATCGAATTCCGGCACCATCCAATGCGGTGTCCAGCCGTAGAAGGCAATCCAGCGTTGTTCTCTCTGGGCGGAGCGGACTTCGCTCAACATCCCCGGCGTCGAGGATTCCTTGATATCCCAGTCACCCAGTTCATAGACGTTGTTGTCCACGGCAGCATTGATCTTGTCACTGACGGTGGAACCGCTCTCGATGGAGTAGAAGGTGCTGTTGAACTGGTCGGCATGTGCGACAAGGTCTTCGGCGCTGTGGATGCCGGCATCATAGACGTAACCGGGCACGGCAAACCCCATGCGGGCGCCGGTGACGTTATTGCCCAGATCGACGATGGCACCTGCTGCCATGCTGGCGTCGTAGCTATCTTGCTGGGCGGGTAGCCAAGCGGCGAGGAAGGCATCGGTGTCGCCGGTAGAGAGCGTCTTGTAACCGACGGTCGAGCTGACTTCGCTGCGTTCGACCTCATAGCCCAATGGGGCCAGAAGTTGCGCAACGATCTCGCTCTTGACCGTGACACCCGGCCAGGGCGGGACAATCAGTGTCAGATCGTCATCTTGATCAACAGCGGGGGCCGCGAGGGCTGCCGAGCTCAATAACAGAGCGCCTGTCATCAGGAGGCCACGTGCCGTGGTCAGTGATCCATTGGGAGAGGGGGGGCGGGTCTTGAGAAGAAACAGCGAGTCGTGTGGATTGCGTCTAGTGGGCTTCATCATCATTCGGCTCTCCTGGTCGGCCCCGAATCATTCCGGGGCTCATTATTAGGGGTGTTCGTCTGTAGGGTGGTCGTCAGTTGAGATATCTATCGAGTCTGGATTTTCAGTTTGGAGTCTTCGTCATCAAGCGCTGTCTGCTGACGCGTGCTCAACTGTCGTGAGTCATGCATCGCCTCTGTGCATCGCCTCTGTGCATAACCGCTATGCAGCGCCATTCATCCAGCGCAGCGCATCGACCTCGATCAGCAATGGAGAGTGCGCGTGTTGGAGCATTTCCAGCGCGTCACCCAGCGCGTCAGGTGCGCTGACGGCGGCGTAGCGGCAATGGAACGCCTCCGACAAGCTGCGGAAATCAGGCGCTTTCAAATCAACGCCGAGGTGCTCGACCTTGTCATGGGTCATGTAGCGGCGAATCTCGTCGTAGCCATCGTTGTTCCACACCACAATGGCGATGGGATGGTTCAGATCACGCGCGGTGGCAAGTTCTCCCAGCACGAATTGCAGGCCGCCATCTCCCACGATGGCCACGACTGGCAAGTCGGGGCGCGCGATACTGGCCCCCAGCGCCGCGGGTAATCCATAGCCCAGCGTGCCGAAACCGGTGGCTGCGTTGAACCAGCGACGTGGCTCGCTGCGTCTGGCGAGGAAGTTACCGGCGTAGACCGGCCCGGTGGAGTCACCGACGATGATGGCCTCCGGCACGCTGGCATCCAGGGTCTCAAACAGGGACACGTAGGGCGCGAGATCTGGCTGCTGTTCAAGATCAAGACGCTGACGCAGCCCATGGCAGATATCGGCACCTTGGCGATGGGCGGGTGTGGTGCACTCTGCTAGCGCATCCAGCGTCAGGCTCACATCTGCCACCATCGCGAGGCTCGCGAAGTGATTGCGTGCCAGCTGCTGAGAGTCGATGTCGACACGGATCAATTTGCCGGTAAAACCGAAGCCGCCATCGAAGACCTGATCGTAATCGGTTTCCCCAAGCTCGGTACCCAATGCCAGTATCACATCGGCATCGCGGGCCAGTTCACGAATCGGTGCGAACGTGGCGGTGCATCCAAGGTCGAGCGGATGATGATGCCCCAGCACACCACGTGCATTGATGGTGGTGAGGGTGGGGGCATCGAGACGCTCTACCAGCGCACGTGCTGCCTGGGGAGCGCTGGCACTGCCGCCTCCCATCAGCACCAGCGGACGCTGGGCCTCATCCAGCCAGCGGCTGGCCAGCGCCAGTGCTTGCGGTGCGGGCGCCGGCGGGAAGAAAGCCGGCACCACGGGAGGCGTGGAGTGACAGAGGTGCACGGGCATTGATGCCGCCATCACATCCAATGGGATCTCGATATGTACCGGCCCCGGGCGCGCGCCATGAAAGACGGCAAAGGCGCGGGCCATGACTTCGGGCAGTGCGGCAGGGTCGAGCAACGTATGGCTGAAGACGCTGACGCCTGCGAGTGTCTCGCGCTGGTGTGGCATCTCATGTAGCCGGCCTTGACCCCGTCCGAGACTGCTGGTGGCATTGACGCCAGAAATGACCAGCATCGGGATCGAGTCAGCCAGTGCCTGGCCCATGGCCGTGGCAATGTTGGTCATGCCCGGGCCGGTGATGATGAAGCATACGGCGGGCTTTCCGCTGGCCCGGGCATAGCCATCGGCCATGAAGCCCGCTCCCTGCTCATGGCGCGGCGTGTAGTGGCGGAGTCCTGAACCGGGAAGCTCGCGGTAGAGCTCGATGGTATGCACGCCGGGGATGCCAAAGGCGGTATCAACGCCATAGGCGCCCAGCAACTGAATCAAGTGTTGAGCGCAGGTCATCATGCGGTGATTCCCTTTTGCGTGGCAGATTCTGTGCGCGGTTGACCGTCGGGGTGCTGATCCGATTCGAGGGATCGTGCGACTTCGTCTGGCGTCACGAGATCCGGCAATCCACCGAATGGCTCGCGGGTCAATATGCGTTCGACCATGGGCACGAAATGTGACAGAGGCAAGGTGGGGTAATCAGGGTCAAAGCTGGCCTGATCCCACTCGTCGCAGAAGCGCACGGTACGCTCATATGCGGGATGCTGCACATAGTCTTCGCGTGCGTGTCGGTCCTGACCAAAGAAATGCCGGTAGTGATAGCCCTGGAAAAGTTCGTGATGGCGAATCATCCAGGTATTGAGTGAGTCGATGAAGGGCTCGAGGATCGCAGCGGCTATCTCGGCATGATTGGCGGGTGCCAGGTCATCCCCGATGTCATGCAGGAGTGCGCAGACCACCATCTCTTCATCGGCACCGGCATTCAGCGCGCGAGTGGCCGTTTGCAGGCAGTGGTCATAGCGATCGATGGGATAGCCATGATGATCGCCACGTAGTCGATCGAGATGCTCCAGCACCCGACGACAGGCATCGGATTGATAGGATCGGAAATGTGTGTCAATCAACGCCCATTCTTCATGACGACTTTCCTTGAAGTTGCGAAAGCGTGCCTGGGTCAATAGGGCTGGGGCGGACAGCGAGGTAGACGCGGGAGTGGATGACTTCAAGATGTGGCCTCCTCACATGCACGGCGACGGTCCTTCAGCAACAGACGACGGCTGGCGGTGGAGTCACGATCGACATAGCCCTGGCGCATATGCCGCACTTCCCCATCCAGCTGGAAGGCGCTGCGGCCATGCATCAGACGGTAGTTATCCATAATCAGCATCTGGCCCGGTGCGAGCTTGAGATGCAGGGTCAGTTCGTCGCTGGTGATCAGCTGGTAGAAGGCCTGACGCGCGGCGTAATAACGGCGCAAGGTGGCACTGTCGAGAAGAGGCACGCGTTCGGTGCGATTGGAAAAACGCACGCGCTTGACGCGACCTTGGCTATCAAGCTCGATCAGCGGTCCTTCGCTCTCCAGGCGCGTGGTCGTGTCGTGGTAGCGAAAACCGGGAGTGACGTGGGTCAGGCACTCGAAGGCTTGTGGGTCAACGTCACGGAGTCGCTCGGCGGCCTGGTAGCCATCCACCAGCATGTTGTCGCCGCCACTGGCAGCATTGTTCAGGCAATGCAGCCAGATATACCCCGGGATGGGATCGCGATAGGGGTTGTCCGTGTGAGGCTCGAGACCCCGCTGGGTCATGGTCAGATCATAAGCATTGGGGACCGACTTTACGTCCGCAATCCCTCCCCAGTTGGTTTTACGTACCGGGCCGATACGATGAATCAGGGCTTCCATGCCATTCTCTGTGGCGGGTACGCCGCTGACCCGAACGAAGCCGAATCGCTGAAGCTGATCAAGCATCTCCCCCAGAGCATCATCATCCTCGAGGGAGGCGGAAAATTCCGCCTCCGGCAGTTCGCCGCCGTGCTGACGCCAGGTGGAAGCGTCCCACAGGGACAAGCCTTCATGCTCGCCAACTGGCTGTGCTTCGGTGAGCAGCGCCGCCAGCGAATAGTCGCTACGGTGGCTATCGCTGAAGGAGAGGGTGAGAGTATCGCCGTTGTGCCGAGCCTCGGTGAGGCTCAGATCAAGAGGCAGTTCTGCTGCTTCGATGAGTCGCTGTCCGGTGAGAGGGTCCAGTGTCGACTCGTCCGGCGCCCGCTCACGTAGCCACAGCGCGTCCAGTTCCCACGTCTTGTCGTGACCCGTGAGGAGAAGTTGTTGCCCGTGGTTCGACAGGCTGAGAGAAAGGGTCGTACTCGGCACTTGGGTATCTCCGCGACAGGGGGAACGGCGCTGAAAGTCCGGTCCGGCAGTGATGTTTCCCTTACCTTAATCCTCTGATGTGCGTAGGGTTTGATTAAAATAGCCAAAGAGTTGATGAAAATAGCCTCATGTCAGACACAGCCTCTCACCACGGTGCTTCTTCTTCGCCTACGGGGTCCCATCATTACCCACGCCCTGATTCCCCGCCGTTACTGGCGCCGGGCGCAGCTGAGCACACACTCAATGTCTGGCTGGTCCCGCGTTTTTCGATGCTGACCCTGTTTTGTCTGCTGGAGCCTTTGCGGGTCGCCAATCGCTTTGGGCGCGATCTTTTCGCCTGGCGGTTGCTCTCTGCCGACGGTGAGGCAGTGGTCGCGAGCAATGGGGTACGCATTGACGTGGATGGCTGTCTCGGTGATCTGATTACAGACGCTGGCCATGACAGAATGGGCGCTGGCGAGAGGGACACCAAGCCGCGATTGATGGTGGTGTCGTCCTATGAAGCAGAGGTGAGCGTGGGCAGTGAGGCACGTGCCGTCTTGCGTCATCTTGCGGCGCATGGCGCCTGGTTGGGCGGGCTGGATACGGCTCCTTTCATTCTTGCGCGTGCTGGCGTCCTGGCCGGGCATCGGGTGGCCTTGCACTGGGAGAGTGTGCCAGCGTTTCGTCAGGAATTTCCGGAGCTGACCGTAAGCTCAGCGCATTATGAATGGCAGGGTGAGCGACTGACGGGATCAGGGGGGGCCGCCAGTATTGACATGATGCTGGTATGGATTGAAACACTCTATGGTCCGTCGTTGGCGGATGCGGTAGGGCGTCAGATCGTCCATCAGCGTGCACAGGACAGTACGGTGAGCCGAGATCGTCAGCAGCACTCATCCTTGCCTCGTGGCGTCGTCCGGGCATTGGCGGTGATGGAGGCCAACCTGGCGCAAGCACTGCCGATCCCGGAGGTGTGTCGATTGGCCGGCCAGTCTCAGCGCCAGCTGACCCGGCTATTCATGGCTCAATTCGGTGAGACACCTAAGCAATGCTATCTGGGCATGCGTCTTGATCATGCCCAACGAGTGCTCGCTGATAGTCGTGTCAGCGTGTCGCAAGCCGCCTTCGCAGTAGGCTTTTCGCACTTGGCGCATTTCTCGCGGGCCTATCGTCAGCGTTTTGATGAATCCCCCAGTGTGACGGCTCGGCGTGGTCTGATGGCAGATTGATATAATAGTGGCTGGCCAATGGGCTTGATAAGGCATGAGCTCTGTAGAGAGTGATCTACCTCGCTGCCGGGACTGAGGGTGCTCTTCGCTATTCCCTTGCATGACTCAGTGCTACCTTTCGCTATCACGGTTGGCATGGCCATGCCGCGTGATAACGCAATGCTGATGACATTAAAAGAAACGCTATGGGCATCGGCACTCTGTCATACACGCCATAAGAAACGTGTGCCGAGTCATATTGCAAAGAAAGGTGGTGGTATGAATTGGATAACCTGGCTGGATTTGGCCGGTGTAATGATCTTCGCGCTCACGGGCGTAGTCGTGGCTTGCCGTTCACGGATGGATCCGTTCGGCATGTTGGTACTTGGCGCTGTGACAGGGATTGGCGGCGGCACGCTACGCGACCTCGTGTTGGGTATTGGGCCGGTCTTCTGGGTTGAGCAGCCCATCTATCTATGGGTGATCCTGCTCACCGTGTTGGTCGCGACACTCGGGTTCCACTATATCCATCGTCTGACACGCATTTTCCTACCTGTTACTGATGCATTTGGGTTGGCGCTATTTACCGTAATCGGTGCCCACAAGGCGCGCATGATGGGGATGGACGGTATCGTGGCCGTCGTGATGGGCACCATGAGTGGTGTCGCTGGCGGCATGATTCGCGATGTGCTCGCACGACGAGTGCCGATGGTGCTGCGTCAGGAAATCTATGCCTCGGCATCGCTGGCGGGCGGTATCCTCTATATTGCCTTGCTGGAGCTAGGCCTGCCGCTGCGCTGGGCAACGGGCGCTGCCATCATGGCGGTGCTGATGATTCGCCTGCCAGCCATCTACTGGAACCTGACATTGCCGACCTTTGCCTGGGTCATCGTGCCACCTCCTGAAGCGTCTGCAGGTGAGGATGGCAAGGCCCATCGCTCGGCAGACAAAGAGCATGATCAAGGCGACTCGGAGTTTTCTACTACTCTTGGTGGCGCCGTCGGGATCAGCAAGATCGAGGCCTCGATGCAGCTTGATCTGCCGCCTGAGTCCCTGGTCTTGCCACGGCGTACGCCCAAGGCCCGTGTCAGAATGCTGCGCCCGGGCGAGCGCCGGCGAGGGGGAAGTTGACCCTGTGCTGTCCAGTGGCCATTTTCTAGCCGTGGAGGGTGTTTCTTACCCTCTGGTACAATAGAGCTGAAAATGGATGTCGACCGAGATTCCGGTCGGTGGAAAGACGAGGAGTCATCGAGATGGCAGGCGGACGCAAGCGCGAGTTTGACGAGCATATCGCCTTGCAAAAGGCGATGGAGGTCTTCTGGCGCAAGGGGTATACCGCAGCAACGCTGTCGGATCTTACCCAGCAGATGGGGATCAACAAGACCAGCATGTACAGTGCCTTCGGCAACAAGGCGGCACTATTCGTCAAGGCGGCACGTCACTACGTCGAGACGGAAATGCGTGCGCACTTTACGCACTTGCATACCCCCGATGTATCGCTCGGTAAGCGGCTGCGGGATTACATGGTCTCGGTGGTGAGCATGCAGTCAGCAACACCACAGCCCAAGGGCTGCTTTCTGGTGCTGTGTCAGTCGGAAGTTGCCTCAGGCGACATGCCGGAAGAGGCCAGGACGCTGCTGGAGCAAGAAGATCGCATGGCGCTTCAGATGTTTACTGCACTGTTTGAACAGGATTCTGAAGCCATCTCGCTCGGACTCGATAAGGCAGCCGCCGCCAATGCACTGACGTTGTATACGGTGCTCAAGGGCACTGCTGCAATGGCACGCTCAGGAGTGTCAGCACAGCAACTCGAAGTTGTCGTCGAGACAGCGCTGCGTGGGATTGGACTTGAGGCGACGCCATACTGAGATATCGCCTCATTGATCATCAGCATAAGGGCTCTCCATTCTCCATGGAGAGCCCTTCGCGTTTCTGGGGTACGGCCGCTAGCTCAATGCTGTGATTGTCCTGTGAAAAAGAATGCGGTGCCGAGCGTTGTCATTATATACCGATAGGTATAGTATTTATTTCATACCGATCGGTACATAATTTTTCTCAGGTACCGGACATGCATTGGCAGGAGAAAGTCATGAGCTATTCACTCAAGGGTAAGGTCGCACTGGTTACTGGCGCGAATCGTGGTATTGGCAAGTCCATCGTGGATGCCTTCTTCGCCAGCGGCGTGGCCAAGGTCTATCTGGCGGTGCGCAACCCGGAAAGCACTCAGGAACTGCAAGCTCAATACGGCGATAGAGTCGTCGCGCTGCCGGTTGATGTGACTGATGAAGCCTCCGTCAAGAGACTGGCTGAGCAAACGCGTGACGTTGAGATTCTGGTCAACAATGCTGGCGTGATGAACCTGGTGTCTCCGCTGGATGAAGGGGCAGAAGCTGCGCTGCAGCACGAATTCAACGTCAATGTCTTTGGTTTGCTGCGCACTGCGCAGGCATTCGCCGGTACACTTGAGGCCAACAAGGGTGTGCTGGTTCAGCTCAATTCCATCGCCTCCATGAAGACCTTTGGTGACATGACGACCTATTGTGCCTCTAAGGCCGCGGCTTACTCCGTGACGCAGGGGCTGCGTGAAAAGCTAGGCGAGAAGGGGGTCAGCGTCGTCAGCGTGCACCCGGGGCCGATTGCGACTGACATGGGCAAGAGCGCAGGCTTCGACGATGCACCGCAAGCAGAAGTCGTGGCTGCCAGCATCGTCAGTGCACTGGAATCCGGTGATTTCCACGCCTTCCCGGATGAAGTGGCCAAGCAGATTGAAGCGGCCTACCAGAGCTACGCCGAGAATGTCATCCTGGGTGAAATGTCGGTCTAACGGCCTGACCATCTGAGTTATGCTGTGAATCTCGAGTTGGCGTCTTCTTTGGAGAGTGTGTGATGATCAAGGTGAACGTGCTTTATCCCAATGGTCCGCAAGCGACCTTTGATTTCGATTACTACCGTAATACGCATCTGCCACTTGTTGCCGAATTATTGGGAGACGCTCTCCAGGACAAGCATGTTGAGATGGGGCTTGATGCAAGCCCCGGGGGCGAAAAAGCCCCCTATATCGCCATTGGCTCGTTGTACTTTGCGACGGTTGAGGCATTTCATGCCTCTTTAGGACCTCACGCAGAGCAGCTGATGGCAGATGTGATCAACTTCACCAACACTCAGCCTTCATTCCAGGTGAGCGAGTTGTTGTAAGCCTCTCGAATCTTCGCGGCAACATCCGACGGCCTGCCTCTTCATGATTGAAGAGGCAGGCCGTTTTGGCGTGTGGAGCTTGTCCCGCTAGATCGCGATAACAGTAAATATCCTGTGGGATTTCTGCCACTATCAGCGGCAAGTCTACTGTAGGTTTCGGGTAACAAGCTTCTAGAGCAGGATTTTGGGGCAGGTTCCTGGGGCGACGAAAAGGATGGCAGACATCAGTGCAGTGAGGAGACAGTATGCGGAGTCGCTCGGAGGATCTTGAGCTGTTGTTGGCGGTGGTCGATAGTGGTGGCTTCAGTGCCGCAGCCAATCGCCTGGATGTGCCAGTGGCCAAGGTGTCGCGTGCTATTCAGCGACTGGAGCGCCAGCTTGAAACGCCATTACTCAATCGCACCACCCGCAGTGTTGCGCTGACAGATGAAGGGCGTGGCTTCGTTGAGCGAGTGCGCGAGGGGCTGCAGCTTCTGGGAGGGGCCGAAGAGGTGCTGATACAGCAGCGGGATCAGCCCGTCGGGCGGCTGCGTGTCGATGCCGCGAGCCCCTTTGTACTTCATCAGCTAGTACCGTTGGTGGGAGAGTTCGGTCGCTGCTATCCCGGTATTTCACTGGAGCTGTCGGCGGCAGATGACATCATCAATCTGCTTGAGCAGCACACGGATGTGGCAATCAGGATCGGGGAACTAGAGGATTCGACTCTGCATGCCAGAGCACTCGGGCGCTCACCGTTACATCTGGTCGCGAGTCCCGGTTATCTGAGCGAGCATGGTGTGCCCGCAAGCGTGGCGTCATTGTCCTCACATCGCTTGCTGGGTTTCATTGCGCCAAGCCGTTTGAATTGTTGGCCATTGAAGGGGGCCGTGAATGGCTACGATGTCACTCCCTATCTCCCCACGAGTAGTGGTGAGGTGATGCGTCAGCTGTGTCTGGCCGGGCAGGGTATCGGCTTGATTTCGCGTTTCATGCTCACGAATGATCTGCGAAGCGGCGCATTGGTTGAGGTATTGCCAGGCCATGTACAGTCACCGAATGCGCGCGAGCAGATTCAGGCGGTCTATTATCGCAATAGCACACTCTCGCCTCGAATTAGTGCCTTTCTAGATTTTCTGGCCCTGCGCTTGATGCTGTAAATACCGAGAAGAGGACAGGGCCAGCAGGTACCGCTATTCACGCTCTATTCGCTTTCGGAGCCTGATGCTATCGGGCGCGGCAAGCGACTCTCTCCAAGGGCAGTACATCTTGAATTTGATCACACAGCCGAATACCTTGGCCATCAGGGAAATCAGCTTATTGAATGATCATTGAGATGATTGCCCCGGCACGCTGAACGGTTCAAGGGGCAATGGCAAATGCCTAGTGTTTGCTTGGAGATGGAATGATGCAAGCCACTGTATTGGATAAGCAGTTGAGTTTTTTAAGAGAAATAGATCGACTGAAAACAGTCGTAAGGCAATCGCCATTGCTGGACAACAGTCGGAAAGAAAACTCAGCCGAGCATTCCTGGCACTTGGCGATGTACGCCTTGCTACTGAATGAATACGCCGGTGGGTCAGTGAATACCCATCGAGTTGTACAGATGCTCCTGCTGCATGATGTTGTCGAAATAGACGCAGGCGATTTCCCGATTCATGATGAATCTTCAAGCAACTCCCAAGCTGAAGAAGAATCTGAAGCAGCCAAGCGATTGTTCGGCTTATTACCTCAGCAACAAGGCAACGAATTTCTGGCGCTATGGCGAGAATTTGAGTCTGCTGAGACAGAAGACGCGAAATTTGCCAAGGCACTGGATCGCTTTCAGCCTCTCCTCGTGAATGTCTTCACCTCCGGTGGAACTTGGAAAGAGAATGATGTTTCCCTTGAGCAGGTCTTCTCTCGGTATGGTCCTGTCATCCAACGTGGGGCGCCGCTGCTATGGGATGTGTGTGAGCAATGGGTAACTCAGCATTTTTCCGAACAAGCATCACGAGCCTCGGGCTTGCAGAAGGGCGACAAGGAATGACATCTCGCGATGCTGCCTGATGAAGGGGAGTACGCTTGCAGCAATAGGCGCTATTCCGGAGAGGCTGCTGTCTACTGCCCAGAATGCACGACAACGTAAAGCGCTCGCGCCTTTGATAGGCGCGAGCGCTTTACGTCAGATCAATGCATCTTCATACAAGTCAGTTGGTTCAATCATTCGTCGGCCATACCTTGTAGATGTGATACGGCGGCTGACCACTATCCTTGCCACCATTGAAAGGGGGTGTGCTGTCGAGCTGATTGACGGTCACGTATAGCCAGCCGTCGGCAGCCAGGCGCACACCATCGGGCCAATCCAATCGCTCATCGCGCACCAACGGCGAAAGCTTGCCATCAGGCGTCAGCACATCGAGGCCGTGCTGATTGAGGTTGGTGAAATAGTGCGTGCCGTCAGGACCGGTTTCTGCGCCGTCCGAGACGGGCTTGTCGCCCACGCGTGTAATAGCGGCAGCGATGGTGGCGTGAGAGGCGTCATCACGTAGCAATTTGGTCGGCACGCTGTACCAGCTGTTGCCCGTCATCGCGCCGAAATAGAGCGTATCACCGCCTGCTGATAGCGTGATCGGGTCCACGCCTACCTTGGCAGGCTGGCCATTGAACTGTACTGCATGGCCATCAATGCGCAAGTCGACATCCGGCTCGGCATCAAGCGAAGGATGCTGGCTGAAACGAGTGGTCTTGCCGCTATCGAGATCGACGGTGATCAATCCTGGATTGGCGATGTCGGCGAGATAGGCCATGCCGCGTGCGCGGTCTACGGCGAGATCTTGAATGAAGCTACCCTTGGGGGCGATCTTGGCTGGCAATTCCAGCTTGGTGATCAACTTGCCACTCTCGATGTCGAATCCCCACAGGCGTGTCTTGCCGAGATGGATGCCCATGTCGGTCATCCACAGGCCGCCGTGGCCATCCTGAAAGATGCCTAGCGGCGAATCGATGGTCGCGTCGCCATAGCGGCCGGCATGCGTCTGGTAAGCCGGTGATGGCCAGGCGCGGTAGCTGTTCTGACCAGTGATTTCGACTAGCTGTACGTCGTGATCACCATCCATCGGGTGAATGGTGGCGAAAATCCGCCCGCTAGGCGTGACGGCAACATTACCAGGGCGGATCTGCATGACCGCAACCGAGCGCATTTCCCCATAAGCCGGGCCCGGCTTGAGGGTAGAGGTTGTGGCGGGCAATGTAGAATGTTCCATGCCACAGCCCGTTAACAGGCCGCCGAACAGAACCAGACTGCCGAACAGAGTGAGGCTGCCCAGTAGTGCGACAGGCCGCTTAAACCCAAATGCCGCAGTATGCATCAATGCTTCCTTATATCTGGATGACTATCATGTCTGTACGAAGGGGCAGGGTAATGATTTTACAGGCGAATGCCAAAGCTCTTGAACTGATAGCCTGTTGCACGCAATGTGCCAAAATGCCATTTGAATCAATATATTAGGTTTTCTTCCAGATCGCGCGACACAAAAAACGCCCTTGCAGTCAGCGAAGGGCGTCTTTCGTTCGGGCGTTTTCTAAAGGATCAAGCGTGACGCGCGATCATGGCGTCGAAGTTTTCTTTCGGCTGAACGCCTGTCAGGGCTTCGATTTTTTCACCCGCCTTGAACAGCGCGATGGTAGGTAGGCCACGCACACCGTTCTGTGCGGCGAGATCCGGTGCATCATCGACGTTGATGGCGACGACCTTGAGCGCGTCACCTTGCTCTTCGGCGATGGACTCGACAATCGGGTCAAGCATCTTGCACGGGCCGCACCACGGCGCCCAGAACTTCACCAGCACCGGCTGTGCGCTCTCGGTGACTTCCTGGGTGTAATTGCTGTCGATAACCTGAGTGAAATTAGCCATTCATATCTCCTGTGCATCACAAGGATGCGTGATTCAGTGGAGTGCTGCCTGCACTTTATAGGCACACACTAACGCCGTAAGACTTTGGTTCGCAAGCGCGTTTCTCCTCGAGGCAGGAAACATTTGCGTGCCATTCAGGCAACAGTAATCCACCACCCTTGAATCACTATGGAAGAGGGTTCGCGTGACAGTGTCACTAGACTGACGCATAAGTGTCATTTGATATACGGTAAAACGTATATATGATATTTCATATGTCGATAGGGGTTTGCATCACAGGCTACGTCTGTTGTTGCCGAGTTCAAGCGATATCAGCCATGGATGGATGACACAGTGAGAGGTCTCCAATGACGCTAAGTAGCGCTGCACAAACAAGTGATTCGGATGCTCGCTCTCAGCCTGACGCATCACTCACACCGCTGAAGGTATTCAAGTGTCTCGCCGACGATACCCGTTTGACGCTGATGCAATTGCTGTCACAAGGCGGTGAGCTCTGTGTTTGCGAGTTGATATGGGTGTTGGAACAGCGCGAGCTGGATGTCCAGTCAACGGGCGCCTCGCTGGCCGCAATCTCACAGCCCAAGGTCTCGCGGCATCTGGCGCAATTACGTGAATGTGGCTTGTTGAGTAGCGAACGGCGTGGCCAATGGGTGTATTACCGTCTACCTGTCGACCGGCCACAATGGCTTGAGAACATTCTTTCTACGGCCTGTCAGGCCCAGCAGGTCGAGGTCTCGCGCTGGTCGACATGGCTTGACGGGATGCCCAACCGGCCTGAACGCTGTTGTTGAACGCGGCTGAGCATCTCCATCTCCATTTCCTTTGCGCCCTTGCATTGCCGTCATCTTGCTTCGCTAGTCCTATTTTCTGAACTGTCAGTGAGGAACTCTCCATGTGTCCAGCACATACCGCACCATCTTACGCCGCCTCTCTTCATGTGCCTGAGGGCATGCGTCCGCTCCGTATCGGTATCAATGGCTTTGGCCGTATTGGACGCCTCGCGCTGCGTGCCTTGTGGACGCTGAGAGAGAGAGTGTCGCTCGATATCGTGCGCATCAATGATCCGGGGGGCAATGCGATGACCTTTGCACACTTGCTGGAGTTCGATTCCGTGCATGGCCAGTGGTCACCAGGGGCGGGTATTGCCAGTGACGATGACTCGATCACGATCGACGGTGATCGTACTGCCTTCTCATCACAGCGCGAGATAACGGCAACTGACTGGTCGAAATGCGATGTGGTGATCGAGGCGTCCGGCAAGATAAAGACCACTGAACTGCTGAATGCTTATCTTGTACAGGGCGTCGGGCGTGTCGTGGTCTCTGCACCGGTGAAGGAAGAGGGCGTGCTCAACATCGTCATGGGTGTTAATGACCATCTCTATGTGGCTGGTGAGCATCGTATCGTCACTGCCGCCAGTTGCACGACCAACTGCCTCGCGCCCGTCATCAAGGTCATTCAGGCACAGTTCGGTATCCGTCACGGTTCAATGACGACGGTACACGACATCACCAATACGCAGACGATTCTCGATGCACCTCATAACGATCTGCGGCGTGCCCGTGCCTGTGGCATGAGCCTGATTCCGACCACCACCGGCTCTGCCAAGGCCATCAGTGCCATCTTCCCGGAGCTTGAAGGCCGTTTGAATGGTCACGCCATCCGCGTACCACTGGCCAATGCCTCGCTCACCGACATGGTGTTCGAGCTTCAGCGAGAAGTGACGGTAGACGAGGTCAATCAGGCCCTCAAGACTGCGGCCGAAGGTGAGTTGCGTGGCGTGCTCGGCTTCGAGACGCGCCCCCTAGTATCGATCGATTACCGTACCGACTCGCGCTCCAGCATCATCGATGCGCTCTCGACCATGGTTGTCGCGGGGACTCAGCTCAAGCTGTATGCCTGGTATGACAATGAGTGGGGCTATGCCAACCGCACCGCGGAGCTGGCCTTGAAAGTCGGCCTGGGCGATCTGACCAAAGCCGCCTCACAGGAGCGCTGAAATGCTTGCCCGCCTGCGAGAGCTGCCCCATGAGGTGCGCCAGTACCTGCTGGTGACGGGAAATTACTGGGCCTTCACGCTGACGGATGGCGCGTTGCGCATGCTGGTGGTGCTGCATTTCCACTCGCTGGGATATTCGGCGCTGGAAGTCGCGATGCTCTTTCTGTTCTATGAGGCCTTCGGAGTGGTCACCAACCTCGTCGGCGGCTGGCTGGGGGCACGCCTCGGGCTCAATCACACCATGAACGCTGGGCTTGCGTTGCAGCTTGTCGCGCTGGGGATGTTGCTGGTACCTGAGGTTTCACTCACGGTGATGTGGGTCATGATGGCGCAGGCATTGTCGGGGATCGCAAAAGACCTCAACAAGATGAGCGCCAAGAGTGCCATCAAGGTACTGGTACCGAAAGATGAGGCCATTGAGCAGCGCCAGGGAGCACTCTATCGCTGGGTCGCCTTGCTCACTGGCTCCAAGAATGCGCTCAAGGGGCTGGGCTTCTTCCTCGGCGGAGCCGCGCTGAGTGTCGTCGGTTTCCAGGGCACGGTGCTGGCCATGTGGGTCATGCTGGCAGGGGTATTGGTGCTGTCACTGCGCCATCTGACGGCGGCGCTGGGTCAGAGCACAGGCAAGCGCAAGCCAGCCTTCCGTGAGATGTTCTCGACATCACGGGCGGTGAATGTGCTGTCGGCTGCTCGCTTGTGCCTGTTCGCGGCACGTGATGTGTGGTTCGTCGTGGCACTTCCGGTGTACCTGGCGGAGGTGCACGGCTGGCATTTCTGGACGGTCGGCGTATTGATGGCTGCCTGGGTGATCGGATACGGCGGAGTACAGACCCAGGCCCCTCGTATCACCGGCCCGCTCTCGCGACGCTTGGTAGGCGACAATAGTATTCGTCATATCACGGTCATGTTGGCGGCAGGGCTGGCACTCCTGCCTGCATTGATGGCCTGCCTGTCACTGGAAGGCGGTGCGATCACTTCACGCTTGGGGGGGCTTCAGCCGCTTGATTGGCTGATTGTCGGACTGATGGCGTTCGGCGTCGTATTCGCCATCAACTCCAGTTGGCACAGCTATCTAATCGTACACTTTGCACGTAACGACGGCGTTTCGATGGATGTCGGCTTCTACTACATGGCCAATGCGATGGGGCGTTTGCTAGGCACTTTGCTGTCTGGTTGGCTGTACCAGGCATATGGCCTTGAAGCCTGTCTGTGGTGGTCAGCGGGGCTGGTGTTGGCAAGTGCTTTATTGGCATTGGGGCTGCCAAGCGATACGCAAGAGAGCACAGAGCACCAATAGATCACGTGGATACCTCTCACCCCGCAAGGTGATGAGGTCTTTCTGGCCTCATGTATTATCGATGTGAGTGTTGTTGTATGTGCCAGTCCATAGCGTCAGTCTCTTGCGCTAGGCCTCTTCGCTAATCGTCATTTTCGTGGCGTAAGCTGGCATGACAGTGATCGAGTCCTTGCTGTCACGATGACATTCGTCGTCGCATCTTTATCTTTGTTCAAGAGAAATGCCATGCCCTTCAGTGATCCCGCAAGCGATGCAACCGTGCAGTCGGCCCCTGACGAGACCATGCAGGTGCCGAAAAACGTGCGGCATCGCGAGGTGTTAGCGACCTTCCTCAAGCTGGGCCTAACCAGCTTTGGGGGTCCCATTGCGCATCTTGGTTACTTCCATGATGAGTTGGTACGTCGTCGTGGCTGGGTGAGTGACAAGGCCTACGCCGAACTAGTGGCGCTCTGCCAGTTTTTGCCGGGGCCGGCGAGCAGTCAGGTCGGCTTTGCGCTCGGCATGGTGCGCGGGAGGGGAGTGATGGGAGGGCTGTTGGCCTGGATAGGCTTTACGTTGCCGTCCGCCCTGGCTCTGCTCATGCTAGTACTGGTGGCTGGCAGTCTCGAGGGCGCGATCGCTTCGGGCGTCATTCACGGTCTCAAGCTGGTAGCCGTTGCAGTGGTCGCGCAGGCGATCTGGGGCATGGCGATCAAACTGTGCCCGGATTTACGCCGCATCTGTCTGGCGTTGCTGGCCATGCTGGGGCTCGCCGTGACCGAGACGGCGCTGATGCAGGTGGGTGTGATTGGGCTTGGGGCATTGCTGGGCATGGTGGTGTGCCGCGAATCAAACGGAGGGAGTTCTCCACGCGCATCCTCTCACGCGCAGGCACCTGATGGGCTGATATTGCCGGTATCGAGAGGGCTTGCACGGGGATGTCTGATCACGTTCTTCGTCCTGCTGGCCGGCCTGCCATTGATGGCCTCCGGTAGCCTGGTCGATATCTTCTATCGTGCTGGTGCCTTGGTGTTCGGCGGTGGGCATGTAGTGTTGCCACTGCTTGAAACCTCCACCGTCGAGACGGGCCGTATCGCAGCAGAGACCTTCCTGACCGGTTATGGGTTGGCTCAAGCAGTGCCAGGCCCGTTATTTACCTTCGCCGCTTGGCTGGGGGCCGGGATGGCGCAAGTGACGGGTGGGTCTGTCGTGGCGGGATCGACTCTCGCTCTGGTGAGCCTCTTCCTGCCGGGAATCTTGCTGTTGATTGGCGTCGCACCCTTGTGGGGACGCCTGAGTGCACGCGCAGGCGCGAGAGCGGCACTGGCAGGTGCCAATGCGGCCGTGGTCGGGGTGCTGGGGATGGCGCTTTATGATCCCTTGTGGACGACCAGCGTGCTGAACCGTCTGGACGTGGTGATTGCGCTAGCAGCTTTCATCGCACTGACACGTTTCTCGCTAGCGCCTTGGAAACTGGTGCTGGGGATGATCTTGATCGGGGTCGTGCGCGGGATGATGTAATCGGTGGCGAGTCCCCGTTCCGACACAACTCCGCCCCGAATACTCAAGTATTCGGGGCGGAGTTGTGTCTAGCCTTGCTGCTCAGAGAAGCAGGTCGCGGGTAACCCGATTGCTGATGCTCACGTTACACCAGCGACAGCAGTGCGGTGACCAGTAATTCATTGTCATAGTAGGGCGCGCTGTTTTCCGTGATCAATTTGGTATCGATCACGGTGACCCCCAATCGTTCCAGTGCTGGCACCGAGACGCCACCAGGATAATCGCCGCGCTGGCTATCGATGAGGACGATGTTGAGCAGGCCCTCCGTTGGGCAGTCGTTGGACATCAGGTTGAGGTCAGCACACAGCGTAGTGAGCAAAATGGCCACTAACTGATCCAGCGTCCTGCCGGTCTGTTCGGGGTCTGGGCAGCAGTTGGGAACATAGACCTTGGGGCACGGATTAGCGAACACCGCACGTCCCACACCGCTGGGTAGCAGATTGGCAATCACGCTGGAATAGAAGCTACCTGGCGGGAAGCAGATCAGTTCAGCAGAGTCGATCAACTGACGATTATTTGCATGCAGTTGAGGGCGCACAGGCTGATAGCTATCGCTTTCATCGTCTTCACCACTTGTTTTCGTCGCTAGTCCGATATGGGCAATCGGGCTTTCCAGTGGCGCGACCTCCTTGCCGGTGATGCGATGTTGACCCACGATCTTGCCACCATCTTCCAGTGTGGCGGCCAGATGACAGTCGGCATTGACGATGGCACGCACCGTACCGCGCACATGCACTAGCTTGGAAAACAGGAAGATGATCTGATCGAGCTGCTGATGATGATTCAAGTAGCCACCGGCAATGATCAAGTTACCGATACTGGCGCCGCGCAGATCGAAATCGGCAGGCATGGCCTCGATGAGAAAGCCTAGTTGATGACAGATGAGGGTGCGCATGGGCTCCGCCACGGCCAGGCTTAGTGGATGACGTCCCGCGGCCAGTTCGCGCAGGGTGGCATGTAGCATTTCCTGCCTTGCTTCACTGGGGAGGCGATGCGTAAACAGCCGATAGATCTCGGGATGGCCCAGTACGCTATCATCGGCCAGCGCCATCAGGCGTGAGCGCAGATCACCGATGGCCGGCATCGAGAAGGCGTCACGTAACTTGGCAGAACTGCCACCGGAATCGAAGGGGGTGACCAGATGAATGCTGTGATAGGTATAACGCGTCAAGGTACGTGCAATGCCCGTCAACGCCGAGCCGCCACTAAAGAATAGTACGCGTGGCCCGACTTCTGGTGCCTTCTGATATCGCCTGACACGTAACGGGTCCGGTACCCGTGCGATGCGGCTGACTTTGACCTCTGCCATAGTCCGGCTTCCTTTGCCTTTTCACTTTGGCATAGAGTGCCCTTTTTTGGCGTAAGCGTCGCCTTTTTAGAGATACTGTCAGGGCTGAAACGACTCATGCCGGCTGACTGATATTGAGTGGCGACGCTTGTTTCCAGTCTTTGATTTGTGAATCTATCTCGCGCGTGACTGCCAGTGCAGTGTCTGCCAGTCGCGCTCATGCGCGATGGCTGCCAGGCAAGGGTCAGGGCGCACGACGTAGGGATGATCGACAAACTCCAGCAAGGGCAGATCATTGCGTGAGTCGGAATAGCCCCAGCACGGTTGCATGCGCATGTCTGTCTGCGCTGGTAGTTGCTCAGCTTGCCAGGCCTTGAGCGCATCCAGCTTGCCGTCGCGGAAGGTGCGGATCCCCGTCGCCTGGCCGGTATAGCAATCCTTGTCGATCTCGAGTGCAGTCGCCAGTGCTGCATCAACCCCGAGGCGTTTGGCGAGCGGTGCTACCAGCTGTGCAGTCGAGGCTGAAATGATCACTACCTGATGGCCTTGAGCCTGATGCCAGGCGATACGTTCAAGTCCTTCGCTGAAAAGGCGTGGTATCAGCTCAGCCTCAATGAAGTATTCCACCTCAGCAGTGACAGCAGCGACGTTACGCCCGATCAGCGGTGACAGTAGATGCTCAAGATGGTCTTCCATATCGAGATTGCCAGCCATGTAGTCCTCCATCTGGCGTGTCCAGATGGCTCGGTATTCATCACCGTCCTTGATCCAGCCTTGTTGAATCTGCCAGTCAGTCCATAGCCCTGTGGCATCGCCATCGAGCAGGGTGTCATCGAGATCGAAAATCGCCAGCCCCGTCGTCAGAGGCATCGGCAATGATGTCGTGGTCTCACGCAGTGTATTCATCATGACGCCTGCTTGGCCGTGGGCGATGCAGCAGGAATATCGGCTAATGCCTGCACCTCATCCAAGTCGGCATAGACCTGAACGCGCAAGTGCGTGGGCAGCAACTGACGGGAACTGCGGTTGAGTACATCAATATTGAGCCGCAGCCCCTGACAGTCCACCTCGTAGCGCACGATATTGCCAAGCAGTTGGTGGCGGCGAATCACGCCTGGGCAGGCGGGGCCAGAATTGCTGGGTAGTGCCTGGGTCGGAAAATTCACCTGGCTGTCCTGCAGGCCGTAGAGGGAGGAGTCGGGCTGAAGGTAGAGCGCTTCCGGACGCAGCGCGACACGTGGACCATCACTAAGATATCCCAACAATGGCTGGGCTAGCTCACGACCAATCAGATTGTAATGCCCCATGAAGCCGGCAGCGGTGGCATCGACGGGACGGGTATATAGCGCCTCGGCGTTTCCCTGTTGTAGGATACGGCCCTGATGCATCAGGAAGATGCGGTCTGACAGTAGCAGGGCTTCTTCCTGATCGTGGGTCACGAACAGGGTGGTCAGCCCGAGACTCTTCTGAATGTCCCGAATCTGGTCACGTAGATGGCGACGAATACGTGCATCGAGTGCGGACAATGGCTCGTCCAGCAGCAGGATCTGCGGTTCTACAACCAACGCGCGTGCCAACGCTACTCGTTGACGCTGACCACCGGAGAGCTGATGAGGGAAGCGTTGCGCGTGATCGGTCAGCTCGACAAGTCGCAATATTTCGTTCACTCGGCGCTCACGCTCTTCAGGCTGCACCTTTTTCATGCGCAGACCAAAGGCCACATTGTCGACCACGCGCATATTGGGGAACAGCGCATAGTGCTGGAAGACCATCCCGATGCCACGTCGCTGAGGTGGCAGGTGCGTAATGTCATGACCATTGACGATGATCTGTCCCGCATCAACGTTGTTGAGTCCCGCAATGGCGCGTAGCAACGTGGATTTTCCACACCCGGACGGGCCGAGCAGGGTGATGAATTCGCCTCGGGCAATGTCAGCATCGATCTCGGAGAACACCCGAGTGGATCCGAAGCTTTTGGCCAGTCCACTGAGTTTCAAATAGTGCTGATCGGCAGCACGTTCCCGTAGGGCGCTGGTCAAGAGGCCGCCTTCACGTTGGGTATCATCTCGTTGAATGGCGAGAGCGGAAGACGAAGTGTCGGTCGCAAGCATTAGCGGGTCCCTCGGGAATCTGCATCAGGTGTGACGTTGTGTATGGGAGCTGTGAGATCAGTGCCTGACAGGGTGTCGTCGGCCTCATCCACAGGCTGGCCTTCTGTTGCTGGTTGGCGGTTGCCCAGCCAGGTGAGTAATAGAGTGAAGACGAACAAGGTGATCACTAGTGCGCTGGTGAAGTGCCCACTAGCCCCGCGGATATTGTTGAGATAGACCTGCAATGTCTCAAAGCGCGTGCCGACCAGCATGTTGGCAAACACGAACTCTCCCGCCAGGAAGGAGAAGGCAAGGAAGACAGCAATCTGGATGCCGATCCGAATATTGGGAAGTACGACAAGGAAGAATGCCTTGAGCGGACTGGCGCCTAATAGCTGGGCAGCCTCCATCAGTGAGGGCACATCTAGCGCACGCAGGCTATTGGCCAGTGCGCGATACATGAAGGGCAGCACGATGGTGAAGTAGGTCGGAATCAATATCCACGGCGTACCGACGATGGGTAGTGGGCCACCGGCATATAGCTGCAGCAGGCCGACGGAGGAGACGATAGGCGGTACGGCAAACGGTAACAGGATTAGTCCGTTCATCAGGTTGTCGAGCCGCGGGTAGCGGGTATGGGCGAGGAACACCACGGGTACGATCAAGATGAGCGATAGGATAAGAGCACTGACCGCGATCAGAATCGAGCGTCCAAAGGCCGCCAGAAAGCGTGGCGTCGTCCATAACTCAATAAACCATTTGATGGTCAGACCGTCCGGAGTGAGGCTTGCGCCCCAGCGTGTCGCTAGTGCATAGAACAGTGTGGCGACCAGAGGGAGGGCCAGCAATGTGAAGACACTGCCTACCACCAGAGTATACGGATTGAGGAGGCGCAGACGCGCCATCAGGCTTGGCAGGAACGGTTTACCGTGACGGTAAGGCAGTTCAGCGGGAAGTGACATGGTAGCTCCTCCGCATGAGCCATTGCTGGATAAGCGTCACGATGACCAGAATCACGACCAGAACAAGTGCGAGGGCACTGGCTAGTTCCGGCTGCAGGAACAGGTCTCCGGAGACCAGGTTGGCAATGCGGATGGTCATCAGGTTGTAGCTGGTATTCACCAGTGCATAAACGGTGGCATAGGCCCCCATCGCATTGGCGAACAGTACGGTGAGAGTGCCGGCCAATGACGGCCAGAGGACTGGCAGGCCAATATGCTTCCAGTAGGCGACACGTCCAGCCCCTAGCAGGCTGGCAGCTTCACGCCACTCACTTTGCAGTGTGCCGAAGGCTGGATAGAGCAGCAGAATCCCCAGCGGTATCTGGAACCAGGTATAGATGACGATCAGGCCCGTACGTGAGTAAAGATTGAAGTCATCGATGATGCCGATCCGCTCCAGCATCAGTGTCAGCATGCCGTTGGCGCCCATCAGGATGATGAAGGCAAACGCGAGCGGTACCCCGGCAAAATTGCTGGTCATGTTGGTAAAGGCAATCATTGCCCGCGTCAGACGCGGGCCACAGCGATGCATGCTATGGCAGGTGACTGCCGCTATCGCCAGCCCCAATACACTGGACATGAAGGAAATCTCGAGGCTGCGGCCAATGGCCTGCCGGAAGAAGGCAGAGGTCGCAATCTCATGAAAGTGTGCCAGCCCCCAACCGTCCGGTGTCTTGAATGCGCTGATCATCACCCATACCAACGGAGCAATCTGAAAGGCGCCGAAGATGATAGCGAAGGGCAGTAACCACATCACAGGGCTGGTGATCCATCGTTTCAGGCGAGGTGGCATCATGCTGCACTTCCCTTTGCCGACGGCTGAGCGTGTGCAGCAAGCAACGTGTGATTGAGCGCCTTATCGTGTTCAAGACCTAGCAGGGTGGCCACAGTGCCGCAGAGTTCTCGCTGGCGCAGCTCAATTGCCGGTGCACTGGCAAAGGCGCTACCGAACGTCCACAGCGGTACGCGTCGCTCTTCTTCCAATAAGCCAGAATGCGAGCGGTCGGCGTTCATGCCGTGATCCGCAGTGACGATGACCTGATACCCGGCTTCGAGCCATGCAGGCAAGTAGTCAGCAAGGGCGACGTCGGCATGGCGGGCGGCATTGCGATACTGCGGTGAATCGCCGCCATGGCGATGGCCGGCATCGTCAATATTCATGCTATGCACCAGCAGGAAATCCGGGTCATGACGTAGACGCAGCATTTCGGCATCGCTGAACACGTGGTCATCCGGATAATGATCCTGCCAGTAGAAGAGTCCTGCCTGAATGGCGGTATCGGGGTTGTCGAGCCAGCGATGGCGGCTGCGTTCGAAGGGCGCGGCGACATACAGCTCGCTGACCCAGTGATAGGCTGCGGCAGCGGTACGCCTCCCTTGACAGCTGGCCAGATCGAACAGACTGATGCTACGTGAGCGGCGGACCACCTGATTGTTGACGATGCCCGAGTCAACGGGCAGTTCACCGGTGAGTAGACATTCATACAACGGGCGCGACATGGCGGGCAGCTCGCAGTCCAGCGACTGATACTGTCCGCTGCCAGCCTCTACCAATGCGCTCAGGTAGCCCATGGCATGATGGCCGACGGCATGATTGAGGCCATCAAGCACGACAAGAATGACACGCTGGGACATGGTGACTCCGTAAAGCTCAAGACGGCACCGCGCAGGCGGTGCCGTCTGTCAGATGAAGCGCAGCCGGTCAGCAAGATCGCCGACTGCCTCGGTCTTACTGCTGGTGGATCAACACCTGAGACTGCCACTGGCGCGGTAGCTGGCTGGCACTGGCTTCCCAGCCGGCGAAGTCCTGTACGGGGCGAGCATTGGCGTACTGCTCATTGGGTAGCAGCTTGGCAGCGATTTCTTCCGGCAGGGTCAGGTGTTCGGCGCGGATTGGACGAGCGTAGCCTTTGGCCAGATTCAGCTGGCCGGCATCTGACAGGATGTACTCACGTGCAAGCTTCGCCGCATTTGGATGGGCCGCATGCTTGTTGATGATGGTCGCGTAGCCAGAGGTGACGGAGGCATCAGACGGGATCACGACCTCGAAATTGTCGCGGTCGATCTGATCACGATAGTTAAGTGCATTGAAGTCCCACAGCAGCGCGACTTCGACTTCCCCTTTTTCCAGATTGGCGATGGTCGGCTCGGCGAGGGACAGGCGCCCCTGACGGGCCAACTCAGCGAAGACTTCCAGGCCCGGTGTCAGGTCGGATTCCTTGCCGCCATTGGCGAAGGCTGCAGCGAGGATGGCATTATTGGCCTGAGATGCCTTGCCTACGGCACCGACGGAGACGTTGTAATCACCCTTGGCGAGGTCGGCGAAGGAGGTCGGGCGTTGGTCTTCATTGACCAGTGTCTTGTTGATCATGAAGGCGATGGTGCCGGTGTAACCCAGCATCCACTCACCATCCTTGTCCTTGGCCCAGTCAGGAATCTCATCCCAGGTGCTCGGCTTGTAGGCCTGTGTCACGCCCTGCTTGACAGCGATCGGGCCGAAGGCGAAGCCCACGTCACCGATGTCTGCTGTGGCGTTGTCGCCTTCGGCCTTGAACTTGGCAACTTCCTCGGCAGAGCTCATGTCGGTGTCGCTGTGCGCGAGAGAATACTTGGACTCAAGATCGGCCCAGGTGTCTTTCCAGTTGGCCCAGCTGTCCGGCATGCCGACGCTATCGACGCGACCTTCAGCCTGAGCAGACTTCACGAGCGCCTCTACGGCAGCAGCATCAGGCACGTCTGCAGCATTGACGGTGGCACTGCCCAGCAAGGCCGCCATGAAGGCGGAAGCCACTAGGCCGGCAGTACGGGATGAGATGTTGGTGATCGACTTCAAGGATATTTCTCCAGAATGTGGATGAGCAACCGGCGCAAGGGGAAAGTGGCGCAAGCGAGCAGAGTGAAACGTTGGGCCTACTTACAGAGTGTTACGTGATTCATTTTCTGGTCTAGTTCAGATGTAAAGGTCAGGAACGACTTTATCGACTCGTCGTGACAGTTCCGTGTCGTGAATGTGTCGATGTCGTGGCACGGCACCAGACGGATATGCAAGCATTGGGTGGTATTGCCGCACATGTCGTCTCGCTGTCATTCAAACTTCATTGGAATGACATGTAGCTCGGCGAGGTTAAGAGGGGTGACCTCTAAACTAGACCAGAGGTGTGACAACGACATTGTTGAACAATGAATGTCATGCAATTTGCTCGCCATGAATCATCAGGCCACTTTCATGTGCTCTTTCAGGAAACTCGCATGCCATTATCTTCTCCCGACGCCATCAGCCAACATGTGGATACCGTGGCAATCCCCGTGGCGGGTTTGCGCCACAAGTTACTGTCCTATCTGGAAGAGACGGATTTGATGGGCGGTCAGCGCTTACCGTCAGAGCGCCAGATGATGGTGCGTTTCAGCACCACGCGCGTCACGCTGCGTGACGCCTTGCTGCAATTGGAGGCAGAAGGGTGCATCTATCGCGAAAATCGCCGGGGATGGTTCGTCTCGCCGTCTCGGCTGCGATATGACCTACTCGCCTGTCTCCCTTTCAGGGAAATGGTGGAGTCCCAGCAGCGCAAGGCGCAGACCGACTTGTTGACGGCTGCGGAAGTGCCAGCCGATACGGTGATCGCGCGTCGGTTAGGTATCGAGGAAGGGTGTGCTGTCTATCGCATTACGCGGATAAGGCGGATCGACGATCGGCGGGTGTTACACGTCTGCCACCATCTGCGCCGTGATTGTTTCCCGGGAATTCTCGAGTTTGATCTTGCTGTGCATTCGCTGACGGATCTTTATCGCAACGAATACGCGATACGCGTGACACGAGTGAGTTTTGAGTTGGCCTCTACGGTATTGGGTAACGAGGCAGCAGAGGCGCTGAATGCGGCGCAGGGCAGTCCTGCGCAGCGGGTGACACGCATCAATTTCGATCAGAATGGACGTGCCGTGGACTGTGATGACGAACACTGGCGACACGATGCGATCGAACTGACCCTTTCCGCTGCACCGCAGAGATAGGTCTGCCCTGGGCAAAAAGGAATGGTGGACACTACCGCGCCAGTGGATCCTGTGAGTCGGGAAGCCACTGGCGCGGTAGTGCTTTTCGGATCTGGCGATATCAGGGAGGAGTCACCGTCGCGTCAGTGATTTACATGGCTGGCGCACTGATGTCTGGGCGACGGACGGGTTTGTCGGGAATCGCGATAAGTGAGATGCCGTTGGTTTCTGGTAACCGCAGGCCGCCGATCAGGGCGATGGCGGCAATAGCGATCAGATACCAGGCCGGAGCCAGATTGTTGCCGGTCAGATCAATCAGCCATGTTGCGACCAGCGGTGCCGTGCCACCGAAAATGGTATAGGCAACGTTATAGCTCAATGCAGAGGCGGTATAGCGCACGCGGGTGGGAAACTGCTCCGATAGCAACGCTGCAGTGACGACGCCGCACAATACGGCGCCGACCGCCATCAGCGATGCCCCAAGCATTGAGGCCCACAGCGTCCCGCTGGCGGCCAGTCCGTAGGCCGGAAAAACGGCGATCGCGAGACTGACGCAAGCGGTAATGATGGTGTTGCGACGCCCGACCTTGTCAGAGTAGTAGCCTGCGACGGGGCATAGCAGTGCTGCGATAACCAATGCGCCCAGGCTTGCCAGTAGCGCCGTCTGACGGCTGGCACCACCAGCGACCTGCATGTAGGTCGCGAAATAGGTGCTGAACATATAGAACGATAGCGCTGTGGCAGAAATGAAGGCCATCAGGCTGATGATGATGGGTGCGTGAGAATTGAGTGTTTCGCGAAGGGGCGCATTGGGTGCCTGATGCTCCTGCTGGATCAACCGGAAGGCGGGTGAGTCATCCAGTTTCAGGCGCATGTAGAGGCCGATCAACCCAAGCGGTGCTGCAATCAGGAAGGGAATACGCCAGCCCCATTGCTGCATGGTCGCTTCTGAGACGAGGGTATTCAGACACAGTCCGAGCGCTGCAGCAGTTGCGAAGGCACTGAAGGTCGAAACAGGAATGAAGCTGCCATACCAGCCGCGCTTCTTGTCAGGCGCATGCTCCATCACGAAAGCACAGGCGCCGGCATATTCACCCCCTGCCGAGAAACCCTGGGCACAGCGCGCCAGTGTCAATGCCAGCGGTGCGAGCAGCCCGATACTCTGATAGGTCGGCAATAGCCCGATCATGGCCGTCGCGCTAGCCATCATGATGATAGTGATCGCCAATACGTTCTTGCGCCCGATTCTGTCGCCGAGGGTGCCAAAGAAGATGCCACCTAATGGGCGTAGGGCAAAAGACACGGCGAATACCGCGAACGTCTGCAGCAGTGCCAGTGTCGGGTCGCCCTGCGGAAAGAAGTGCTGGGAAATGATCACGGCCATGAAGCCGTAGATGGCAAAGTCGAACCATTCAATGAAATTGCCGATGGCAGAAGCCGCCAATACACGCCTTAGCGTGGCGGGAGACACCTCATCGATCGTGCCTGTCTTGTTGTTATGCATGCTGAGACTCCACAGAGATAAGCGAGACATCACGCGTTGTGAGTCTTCCTCTTTTATCCTGAAGTAGTCGTCGTGCCGAAGGGTTACTCATTGCGACATGATTAATGTCTGATGCGACGTGATTTGAGGCGCTGTTGTCAGAGCCTGTCGCTGTGCTGGTGTGAACTTCATTCTAAGCGGGAAGGCGTGCCCCTGAAAGCTCTCCTCAATGATACCCGGTAATAGGAAAATGCCGTTGCCCCCGGTGGGCAACGGCATTTTCAGAGTGACTGTAGTGAAAGAAGTCGGCGTTGTAGATTAGCCGCGTGACATCAACGGGCCTGGATTGGCCAGATATTGTTCGCGGATATGTTTTGCCGACCAGTAGGTAAGGGCGGCTACCGTACCGGTGGGATTGTGTTGCATGTTCTGCGGAAAGGCACTGGCGCCCATCACGAACAGATTATGTGCATCCCAATGCTGAAGGTAGCGATTGAGTACCGAAGTGTTCGGGTCAGTCCCCATGACTGCGCCACCGGTGAGGTGAGTCGATTGATAGCTGGAAGGGTCAAAATGGTCGCCACGCTGTTTGACGCTTTCAGTGTGATACTCCGGCTTGAGCTCGGTGACGATTTCACGCATGCGTTCGGCCATGAACTCGGTCATGCGTAGATCATTCTCTTTCCAGTCGTAAGTCATGCGCAGTAGCGGATCCCCATGTGGATCCTGGTATGTGGGGTCGAGATCCAGATAAACGTCACGGTAGGACATGTTGCTACCAGTGGTCCCCAGTACCATGTGATGCCCGTAGTGCGCCTTGATCTGTTTCTTCCACTCACTTCCCCAGCTCGGCGTGCCTGGTGGCGTGCGCAATGCTCCGATGGCGCCCCCAGGCCCTTGGGTCGTATAGATATAGGAGCCACCGATGAAGCCGTGGCTTGCCGTATCGAAGGTGTCCGGGCTGAAGTCGTCAATAACCTGACCGCTGCCGCCGGCCGAAATGAAGGGATTGAACTGATGCTCCTTGAAGTAAAGATCCATCGAGCCGGTGATCTGATAGGAGAAGTTACGCCCCACTACACCGGTGTTTTGCTCCGGATCATAGGGCTGGCCGATCTCCGAAAGCAGCATCAGACGTACGTTCGACAGCGGGAAGGAGGCGAGGATGACCAAGCCGGCTGGCTGAAAGATCTCGTTACCCTCGGCATCGTAATAGAGCACGCCTTTGACGGTATCGTCCGTGTCGCTCTTGACGATGCGTGTGACCTCGCACCGAGTTCGATAGTGGAAGTTGCTACGTTGCTTGAGCGCATCCAGCGTGCAGGTCTGTGGCGTGGCCTTGGAGTAGTTGAGGCAGCCGTAATTGCTGCAAAACCCACAGAAATTACACGGCCCCAGCTGCATACCGTAAGGATTGGTCCAGGCCCCCGACACATTGGCTGAGGGGTAGGGGTACGGATGCCAGCCGAGTGACTTGGTGGCCTTGGTGAACAGGACATCGGTCAGGGTTCGTGGTAACGGCGGTAGCGGGAAAGGATTCTGGCGTGAGCCCTCGAAGGGATTGCCACCTTCGAGAAGCTCGCCTTGCACATTACCGGCCTGTCCGGAGAGTCCGGCGACCTTCTCGAAGAAGTCGTAGTGAGGCTCCAATTCCTCATAGCTGACGCCGTAGTCCTGAATCGTCATGTCTTCAGGCAGGAAGCCCGGTGCAAAGGTGCGGTCTGCAAAGCTCTTGAGGGCTAACTCGTTGGGCGTAGCGCGGTACAGCACGCCCGTCCAGTGTGAGCCAGCACCGCCCACGCCGTCGCCGGGGTGGAATGTAGTCCAATGGCGCTGGGGGACGGCCTGTTCGTCGCGATTGCGTCGGATGGTGACGGTGCTCTGCCGCGGACGCTGCATCATCTTGAGTCGCACGCCGTACTTTAGTTCGTCGGCGGGCTTGGGATAGAGGAAGTCTTCCTTGGTCCGATCGCCGCCGCGCTCCAGCGCCAGCACATCCAGGCCAGCATCGGTCAGTTCAAGGCCCATGATGGAGCCGGTCCAGCCGAGGCCGATTATCACGACGTCGACTTCAGGTTGGGTAATGGCCATGTGGTGATTCCTTTCAGTTCGACGACGGGGTACTGGAGGGTATGGGGGCATGCTGACGGAGGTATTCGGGGCGACCCTGCTGAGTGGCGTCGACAGGGCCATGATTGCGCCGTACCTCTGCCACCTGTTCTGGACTGACGGCGGAGGCTTGATTCCCCCAGCTCTGGCGCACGAAACTCGCCAGACTCGCGGCTTCATCGTCAGTCAAACGCCAGTCGAAACCTGGCATTTGTAGGCGTTCGGGACGCTTGGGAGTTGAAGGAAGCTGGGCGCCGTAGAGCATGGTGCTGATCAAGGCTTTCGGATTGTCGGCAGTCGCCTGCGCGTTGCCGACCAGTGGTGGGAAGACGCTATCAGCCCCCGCGCCATTGGCAAAGTGACAGGCGTTGCAGTTATCCAGATACAGCCGAGCGCCTTCGTCGAGCGAGATGGCGGCCGTCAGTTGATGGGTAGTGGCGTCGCGGGCGGAGGAAGACTTCGAGTCAGACGTCGCCTGACTTGCTGGTACGTCGCCGGAGGCGTGCGATGCTTTGTCGGATGCGCCAAGGGTGGTCAGGTAAGCGGCGATGGAATACAGGTCTTCATCATTGAGGTGTGAGGTACTGTGCTGAATGACCGACCGCATCTCCCCACCAGTAGCCGCATGACGACTGCGGCCAGTGGCGAGGTAGTCCACCAGATCCTGCTCTTTCCAATTGCGCAGCCCTGAACCATCGCCGCCGCGCAGCGAGGGGACCTGCCAGCCATCTAACTCACTACCGGCCAGGTAATCGTCGCCGTCCTGATCGTTCAGCGCCTTTTCCTGCATGAACATCCCACGAGGGGTATGACAGCTGCCACAGTGGCCTGCGCCTTGTACCAGGTAGCGACCACGGTCAAGTTGTGCATGACGTTCAGGTGATATCGTGCCTGTTGTTTGCTCGAGTGAGGTATAGGGGGCTTCATCGGCAAATAACCAATTCCAGGCGCGGATGCCCCAGCGCTGATTGAACGGGAAGGATAGTGAAGTCTCGGGAGCAGGTTTGGCCACTGGCACTACGCCCTGCATGAAGTAGACATAAAGCGCATGCACATCATCATCGTTGAGGCTTGCATAGGCGGGATAGGGCATGGCCGGATACAGGTAGCTGCCATCAGCACGAATACCTTGGCGTAAAGCTGCCGCGAAGTCCTGCTCACCATAATCACCAATTCCCGCTTTGGGATCTGGAGTGATATTGGTGGCATAGATGGCGCCGAAGGGGCTATCGATCGGACGCCCGCCGCCGTAGTCCTCGCTGGCATCTTCACGAGTGTGACAGGCCATGCAGTCGCCTGCGCGCGCCAGATAGGCTCCGCGCTTGATGAGCGCAGTATCGGCTGGCGTGTCTTGGGGGCTGATGCCCTTGCTGTCGTCAGAATTGCCGATCGCGGCTATTGCCACGGCCGTAGTACCCAGAGCGACCACCACGAGTGCCAGACGCGCAGGGTGGTTAAAATAAGGGATCATCCGATGCTCCTGCCGCCCCTCGTCATGCGAGAGGCGTCGCTTTTCGGTCTAGAGTAGGAGGCCAAGATCAGCCGCGCTTGCCAGCGAGACTTACCGGGCCTAGCGGATAGGGCACATCGTGTTGATCGACCCATTCACGGAAGCTGGCGCGTGCACCCGTAAAGCCGAGCATCTTCCAACCAACCATGTCGCGGTTGCCGCCATACATCGGATCAGCCAGATAGCCTTCTTTAGTGTTCTGCAATAGAAAGCTAAAGAAAGTCGACGATGGTAGGTCGGAAATACCGGCAGCGGCGAAATCGGCCTTGCCAGCCTCCAGCTCGCTCAGAAGGGTATCGCGCTGCTCGGCAGGCAGGTCTGAAAACTCCTGGTTCATACGCGTCATGGCATGATGGCGAGCGCCCTTGATACCGAGGCGATAGAGCTCGGCAGGGGTATGCGGAAGTTGATAGCCGAATACTGGATCGGCGTTCGGATGAAAGGGGCCCTGCATGTACCAGTCATTTGCCTGGCCATAGTCTCCAGTGAGCTCCTTGTCGATAAATACGGGTACATTGGCAGTCAGGGCACCGGCACCATGTTCATCCTCGGGAATCAGTCGATCGGTGGCGGCGAGGATGAACTGCCATTCCTCGTCCGAAAAAAAGGTGGGTGAATACTTGTGGAGCGGAGGCATGTCAGCCTCTGCCGAGGTAGCCAGTAAAAGGCCTGGTGCCACGGTTACGGCAGGGATCATTGCCAGCGAACGACGGATGAATTCACGTCGTTGCTGACCCTCGAGGTTGAGCGGCATGCTTGTCTCCCAGGTGCAATATGATGTCGCGTCGTCAGTTGTACGTGCAGTATCAGGTAGTAAATAAACGAGAGGCTATCTGGGAAGCTTGGCAGATAGATGTGCCAATCAGCGATGTAGCAGCGTGTCGTATTCAGTCAAGACAGCAAGACCAAGAGAAGCTCGCGGGGGATGTTGCATTGCGTATAATATTAACAAAAATCAGAAGTGTGATTTAGGAGCACTATCCTATATCGGTGTGACGGAGGGTTGCGTTTTTGCATGTCAGCAGATGTATAAGTGGCATGTGAGCTAGCAGATGGCAGAGCAATGTGTAGTGTTATGCGCAGAGAATGAGTTTCTTCCCCGTTTAGGTTGATGAGTTGCTCATGAAATTGTCCCATGCTATCCATTCCTCGTAAAACACGCCAAATATTGGACAGAGCACCCAATGTTTTGTGGCAGTTTCAGAAATAGAGCAGAGAAATGATTGCGGTTATCAAACAATAGATGGCAACGGCGAGTCATTCGGCGGCTGCTCATCACGACATGATTAATGCTTGATATGGTGTCTTTCGTATTATCAGGCTGTGCAAAGTAAAGTCCTCGGCGAATCCGTGGCCCTAGCGCATCAGCAGATCTGTCCCGATCTCTCTGAAGTCAGTGGCGCTTCGCATGAGGGCGTGAGCCGTCAATGCTTCGACACCGTAGACGCGTGTCGTCACGGCATGCCGTGTTGAGACGTGCTCGAGTAGCATGGCGAAGTCACCATCGCCGGAGGCGAGAATGATCTCGTCAACTTCAGGCGCTGCTTCCATGACATCGATAGTAATCCCGACGTCCCAGTCCCCCTTGGCCGAGCCATCACTGCGCTGGATAAAGGGCTTGAGCTTCACTTCGAAACCGATATCGCGCAGACGCTGTTGAAACTGCTGCTGCTTCGGATCACCACGATCAATGGCATAGGCATAGGCATGCTGAATAGTCCCCAGACGCTCAAGCTCTGCCCATAGACGGCGATAGTCGAACTGTCGCCCGAAGGTGTCGCGAACCGTGTAATAGATATTCTGAACGTCAATGAAGACAGCCAGTCGCGGGGGCGTGGCGGATGTGCGTGCATGCTGAGTGTCGTGCAAGGAGGAAGCTGACATGAGAGATGCCGGAGAAAACCGAGAGGGGATAACGTCAGACTGAGTGCGGATCGTTATTTGGGAAAAGCGCCGGCCGCTACCTGACAGGAAAGGGCAGCGGCTGGAGGTCAGTACATGAGTTCAACATGTGAACTCTGTTGCTGGAGCTTGATTGACAAGCTTCAGCCTTTGGCAGCGGGATTGGATGGCTTCGGCGGTGCTTTGACGCCGATGACCTGACCGCTAACGCCAGATTCGATCACATTGACCTTGCCGCCCTTATCCAGGAAGGCCTGCATCTGTGCTTCAAGAGACGCCGAGGTTTCAACAGCGGCGGGAGCTTTCTTCTTTGCGGCTGTACGGGTGTTGGCCATGCGGGACTCCGTTCCGAGACTGGGGGTGGACGACCACTATACCATACCCGCCGTTTTGCTGCTCGATGGCGACAAGATGAAATCATAAAGACGGTTTTTGCCGCGAAAGATCAATGTTGTCGCCAAACAGCTCAAACGCGTCATGACGCAGGTCTCTCGCTGTGTTCGTGCGTATTCTCCGCCGTTGCACGGCCGTGGACTTCGCACTGTTTATGGTCTGAGAGGACCTCGATGACTCGGCAATCACGGACCTGTCCGTCATCGCCGTGGCTAAGCATTCGCTGCAGCTCTTCACGGAGTGCCTCAAGACGCTGCAAGCGTGCCTCGACTTCGTCGAGGTGATGGCGCGCCACTGCATGTATCTCCTCGCAGGGGCGTTCAGGGGTATCCGAGAGACTCAATAGCTCGCGAATGGCCGGGACTGGGAAACCAAAGTCACGTGCATGGCGAATGAAATTCAGACGACCAAGCGTGGTGTCGCCATACCGTCGTTGATTGCCTGCGTTGCGCAGCGGTGGCGGTAGCAAGCCAATATCTTCGTAATACCGAATGGTCTGTACCTTGCAGTCGGCCTGTAGAGCGAGATCGCCAATGCTCAGCGAGGAGGAGGTAGGCATGTGTGGGCTCCATGCGAGTAAGTCTATCGGCGAGAAAATGTGTCAGAGAACCAGTGGCCAAGTACCGCAGTAAATATCGGGGCGCCAACAAGACAAGACAAGTTTTTGTCTATGAGATTGTGCGCCTGGATTTTAGATTCTTGCTGCCAGAGAACAGCGGCGCGTTGCTGGTTTGCCAACACTGTGTTCTAGCGCCTCCAAGCGACTAGCTGTTGAATTATTGGCCAGTGACCAACAGGTAAGAGGGACTACGGGGGGTATGCGTTGATCAAAAGCGCTGCCTTCACGAGGAATTGGCTTAAGGAGCACATCGCATGGCGAGCACTTTTGAAGGTAAGACCCAGGCCTACGCAGTAACGTCAGGTACCTCAGACTTGGCGCCGTGGACCTTCGAGCGTCGCCAGCTGCGCTCAGATGACGTTGCCATCGAGATTCTGTTCTGTGGTGTATGTCACTCGGACTTGCACGTGGCGCGCAACGACTGGGGGTTCTCACAATATCCACTCGTGCCGGGTCATGAGATCGTCGGCCGCGTTACCGCTATCGGCAACCAGGTCAGCCAATACAAGATCGGTGATATGGTCGGTGTGGGCTGCATGGTCGACTCTTGCCGAGAGTGCAACGCTTGCAATGAAGGGTTGGAGCAATACTGCCGCGAAGGCATGACCATGACCTATGCCAGCCCGGACCGCCATGACGGTAGCCTTACCCAAGGAGGCTATTCTGACAAGATCGTGACCAGCGAACGCTTCGTTGTTTCCATCCCTGATGCACTGGATCCTGCTGAGGCCGCGCCACTGCTGTGTGCCGGTGTCACCACCTATTCGCCGCTGCGTCACTATGGCGTCAAGCCAGGTGATAAGGTCGGTATCATTGGCATGGGCGGCCTGGGCCATATGGGCATCAAGTTTGCCAAGTCCATGGGTTGTGAGGTCACGCTCTTTACTCGCAGTGAGGCCAAGGTGGTTGAAGCGCGTGAGAATGGTGTCGATCACGTGATCGTCTCAAGCGACGATGAGCAGATGACGGCTGCCACAGAAACTTTCGATTTCCTGCTTGATACTGTGCCGGTACCGCATGATCTCAACCCATACCTGAATACGCTCAAGTATGATGGCACACACATCCTGGTCGGCCTGATTCAGGAAGTGGACCCGGCACTTCAAGGCGGCAACCTGGTCATGAAGCGCCGCGTGCTGGCAGGCTCGCTGATTGGCGGCATGGCTGAAACGCAGGAAGTCCTCGACTATTGTGCAGAGCATGGCATCGGCTGCGATATTGAAATGATCGATATCCAGAATATCAACGATGCGTGGGAGCGCATGCAGCAGGGCAAGGTGAAATATCGCTTTGTGATTGACATGCAGAGTCTTAAAAACGCCCCATGACGCGTCGCGTGGCTGCTTTGATGCAGCCACGCAGTGAATGATAAAGCCCTCGCCGATGACGTATTGGTGGGGGTTTTGACGTAAGATATGTCACAAAATTGCTACAGGATGATTCCCGATGTGCTGTAAAACGCGTATAAAAGCGCGATGAAAACGCCAAAGAGAATCCAGCCGCTCATAGATGACGGCCTGGTCGATGAAGTGCTCCGCCCCTTAATGAGTGGTAAGGAAGCCTCGGTATACGTGGTGCGCTGCGGGAATGAGATCCGTTGCGCCAAGGTCTACAAGGACGCCGCTCAGCGCAGCTTCAAGCAAGCTGTGCTGTATCAGGAAGGTCGCAAGGTGCGTAACAGTCGCCGTCAGCGTGCCATGGAAAAGGGCTCCGGCTTCGGTCGTAATCAACAGGAGGCTGCTTGGCAAAATGCCGAGGTGGATGCCTTGTATCGTCTCGCTGCTGCTGGCGTGCGTGTGCCGGAGCCCTTCGGGTGCTTCGATGGCGTATTGCTGATGGAGTTGGTGACCGACGATGAAGGAAACGTGGCGCCGCGTCTCAATGATGTGTCGATGTCAGCCGAGCAGGCGCTCGAAGACCATGCGGTGATGATGCAGTACATCGTGCGTATGCTGCATGCTGGCCTTGTGCATGGCGATCTGTCGGAATTCAATGTGCTGGTTGATGATTACGGTCCGGTGATCATCGATCTACCACAGGCTGTCGATGCGGCGGCCAACAATAATGCCAAGGGCATGTTGGCTCGTGATGTTGCCAATATCACCGCTTATTACGCGATGTTCGCACCAGAGTTGGCAGAGACTCGCTATGCAGATGAGATTTGGGCGCTGTTCGAAGCCGGTGACATGGATCCTGATGCCGAGCTGACAGGGCTCTTCGAAGATGATCCCGAAGCCCCGGACGTAGATGCGCTGTTGGAAAACATCATGGCTGCGATGGAAGAAGAGCAGGAGCGCAAGGCGCGTCAGAAGAGTGCCGAAGATGGCGATGAAGAAGACTGAGTTGAATATCTTCATGTGCTGCACTGTGTGAGCTGCCAGTTTCAGCGATAGCGCTCAGAGGACAAAGAGACAGCGCGCATAAACAACAACGCCGCCCCGGAATCCGGAGCGGCGTTGTTGTTTATGGGCAAAGCGTGGTGAGACGAGCGTTGTTACACCGGATCGACAGCATGCTGCTCAGTTTCCGGATCATGGCGGCGATGACGCAGTTCGATACCCTTGAGTAGATTACGCAGAATCTGGTCCTTGCACTCGCGGTAGTGGCGATGATCCGGCTTGCGGAAGAAGGCCGAGAGCTCTGACTTGGTAATCATCTCGAAGCCTGCCAGGGCCAGCAGGTCAAGCATGTCATCGTCTTTCAACTCAAAGGCAATCTTGAGCTTGCGCATGATGATGTTGTTGTCGGTGCGTTTTTCCGGTGCTGGCTGTGGCCCTTCACGTTTTCCGCGGCGCACGTTGATCAGGCCATTGAGGAAGCGGGCCAGGTCCTGGTCCTTGATGCGCTGCTGTGCTTCATCGTCGTCACGTTTCAGCCAGTCACTGACTTCGGCGCGGGTGACTTCATGGTCAGCTGCCGCAAAGGTGGCAATCATATCGGTGTCGGAAAGATTCAGTGCGTAGCGCAGGCGACGGATAATGTCGTTATTGGTCACGGGCGTAGGTCCGGTCGGGAAGAAGTCTTGAGGGAAATGAAACGAGCGTCATGGCAAAGTTCTCACACCTTGGGAAAGCGCGGACTGCCATGGGAAGACGGATGGCGCGCAGCATACCAGATCAAGGTGGGGGTTCGCTCCACTGCAGTCGATGTGGGTCAAACCCGGCGCTCAGGGTCGGTTTGATGATGTCGAAGTAAGGTGAAATGTCGAAATCGCGTGGCGCAAACAGGCTGTGATGTCGAATGTGCAGGAACTCTCGATAACAGTGCAGGCAATCAGGATCGCTTGAGGGTAATGACTCCCGATCGGGAAGAATAGGGTAGCTCACCGACTGAAAGGACTGTGCAATCAGCGATGAACAGATGGCACGCGTAGGATCTCCACTGCCGAGTGCCAGCATTCTGCGACGATAGCGACTGGGTACCGGTGGCATGCGGATCAGATAGCGAGCCAAGTCGAGGATATTGCGCAAGTCATAGTGATTGCCCAAGCGTGCTTCGGCATGGGCCACCAGCGTGTCAATTTCTTCATCGCTGAGTCCAATCGGCCGGCAGATACGCGTGTGTTGGTGCCAGTAAAGATTGAGCGGTACGCGGCGCACTCCCTCTGCGACATCTGCTTCCAATAGGCAATCGCCCCTGACGGGATGGCCGCGCGCATCGAGAGGCGTGCGTGTACACAGTGCTGCGTGCGACCAAGTCGACTGGGTCAGGTACTTGATAGCCGTACTGATACGTGAAGAGCCTTCCACCAGCAGGATATCGCCGCGTCGGAGGGTTGCAGCCAGTCTCTCGGGAGATGACGTGGCTGGCTGCATCGGTTGGTGGCCTGGGTGCGTCAGATAGCGTGCCAGCTGATCGCCAATCCGACTGCTTACCCAGTTGAGTCCACGCATCTTGTGTCTCCTGCCTTGACTGGCGGTAGTCAATGACCCGTGATCGAGGCGGCCAGGCTGTCAGCGCCCCGGTGACGGCACATCATGATGACTGACATCTTCACTGCGCGCTGTTTCGGTCGCTTCAGCATGATCTTCAGCGTCAGCTTCTGGCGCCTCGCGAGTATCGCTGGTGTCCTGGTTAGGTGTCAGCGCTAACTCTGTGAGCAGAGGGAAGTGATCAGAGCCGAACGCTTCCATACGTGCCACCCGCACCACACTGAAGTGGCTGCTGTGAAAGAGATGATCGAGCGGCCAGCGCAACAGCGGCAAGTTGGCATGGAAGGTGTTGAACATGCCACGGCCCACGCGCGGATCGAGCAGCCCCGACAGCTTGCGGAAGAGATGTGTCGTGCGCGACCAGGCCACATCATTGAGATCACCGGTGACGATCACCGGCTGACGGCTTCTTGCCACGCTTCTTGCCACGATGACCAGCTCGGCATCGCGCTCAGATGACTCTTCATTTTCGGTCGGGCTTGGGGGCGCCGGGTGCAGAAAGTGAACACGAATACGGTCCCCACTCTTGAGCTCCAGCTGGGCATGCATTGACGGTACGCCTTCTTCCACGAGGTAGTCGATGCTGGCATCGTGCAGTGGCAGGCGTGAATAAACGTGCATGCCGTAAAGATTATCCAGTGGGCACTTGAGTGTATGGCAGTAACCGTAATCAGGTGTATTGGCCTCGAGCACATCCAGCCGCTCTTGCCACCAGTCATCAGACTCCAGTGTCACCAGGACATCTGGTTTTTCACGCTTGACGATGGCCAACAGCTTGTCGCTTTCGTGGTTTGTTGTCAGCACGTTGGCGGTCAGCAGGCGCACGTGACGTTGGGGATCACTGTGCTTCGCCACACCTGATTCACAGGGATATAAGCGGGTATAAGGAAGAATCCAGTGGGCTTGATAGATGACGCCTGCTAGTGCGATAAGCACCAGCGGTGCCCGCATGGCAAGTGATAGGTCACCGATGCACAAATCTGCTAGCAGCAAGACAGCCCACAGCACCGCGAGTTGCAGGCGTGGGAAGTCCATGACACGGACCGACCAATGACGCAGGCGTGTCAGTGGCAGCAATGTAAAAAGTGCCATCAGTAACGTCAATACGCCTAGCAGGCTGAGAATCATGAGTGCTCCGGTCAAAGGGGAGATAGCGAAATAGTGGCTTCACAAGTGAAGGTCGATACATGAGTAGTGGTGCCGAGCACGCTCACAATCAATGTGTGGGTTCGCTCACGATACTCATCTTCATATGTTTGCTGTCTGTATATGTGCCATTTGGGCATCAGGGCGCTATACGTCGTTGCCGCCACAGGCGTGAAATCCAGTGCCAGCGATTGATCAGCAGCGCAGTGAAGATCAGTGAACAGCCCGTTATCTGGATCAGCGTCATACGCTCGCCAAACCAGGCCGCAGACATCAATGCTGCCCATACCGCTTCCAACATCAATATAACCGAAGCGTGGCTCGGCGTTGTGAGGCTCTGGGCGTGTATCTGCAGGAAGAAGCGTAGGGTACTGGCAATCAGCGTACTCGCGAGAAACCAGCTGAGGATGTCGAGACTGATGCCGGTTGGCCAACTTTCACTTGCCGCCGAGAGTAGTAGGCAGGTAAGGCCGGTGGTCATCAGCTGAATGGCGGTTAGTGGTAGTGCTGGAATATTGCGTACCAGCCGTGAGTTGAAATTGAACACCAGCGCAAAAATGCTCGCTGCGCAGAAGATAAGCCACTGAGCTGGTTCGATCGTAAAGCCGTCTGTCGCGCCAGGTTGCCCCATCCCCAATAGCGCAAAGCCCAGCAGTGCCGTTGGCAGTGCCAGCCAGGTGCTGCGGGGTGGTCTGTCCTTGAATAACAGGCGTGCGACCACCGGCACCAGCAAAATGCCAAAGCTGTTGATGAAGGCAATGACTCCGAGTTGGTCCGAGAGTGCCACCCCAAGTGACCAGCAGGCCATTGCGCCGCCGAACAGAATGCCCACCCCGCCGGCACGCAGCTTGTGTGTGCTCGATAGTTGGCGCAATGAGCGGGCATCAAATATGGCCAGGATGAGTCCTGCGAGCAGGAAGCGACTGCCAATGAACAGCAAGGGGGGCATGCCAGCCATTGCTTCCTTGGAGAAGATCCAGCCAGCGGCGGCAATGATGGTGACTAGCAGCAGCAAGAGATCTGCCTTGAGGGGAGGGCGTGAAGACGTTAACTCTGAGGCAGTACTCATATGGACGTGGTGACTCCTTTATGCATTAACACTCAAGTGCCCTCTATCCTAGCAAGGTGATTAACAGGTTGCTGATGTTTCCAGTGATCCATCGGCTTCACAGGCTTGCACCTCCAGTGGCTGTAGGTCTTAAGCTGCTTGCATCATGACGTTGATTGCCCAGGAGGCCGCATGAGCCAGACGCACCACGAGTCACCATCAGCTTGCTCATCTCATGAGCATTCGCACGGGGATGGCGAAGGCCACCACCATAACCATGCTCCGGAGGTCACAGCTGATAGCGAGAAGCGCGTCAAGTTTGCCATGTACCTGACAGGTGGCTTCATGTTGGCGGAAGTCGTCGGCGGGCTGGTCGCGGGCTCACTGGCGCTGTTAGCCGATGCCGGACATATGCTGAGTGACACCGTGTCACTGGCGCTGGCCTTGGGTGCATTTCGATTGGGCCACCGAGCGGCCACGCGCAAGCTGACGTTTGGCTATGCACGCTTCCAGGTACTGGCAGCCTTCGTCAATGGTCTGACACTGCTCGCAATTGCGGTCGCGATTCTGATCGCGGCACTCAAACGGCTTTGGTTGCCCTCCGAGGTGCTGGCGGGGCCCATGCTGGTCATTGCCGTACTCGGGCTTGTCGTCAATATTGCAGCCTTCTGGGTCTTGCATAAAGGAGACCAGGAGAATCTCAATCTACGTGGTGCGATGTTGCACGTGATGGGTGATTTGTTGGGTTCGGTGGCTGCTATCGCTGCCTCGCTCATTATCATGACCACCGGCTGGAATCAGGCCGATCCGCTGCTCTCGTTGCTGGCCGCTGCACTGATTCTGCGTGGCGCCTGGTCATTGGTGAAGCGTTCGGGCCATACGCTGCTGGAGGGTACGCCGGAACAGCTGGACCACGCAGATATTGATGCAGGGCTTGCGGCACTCGAAGGTGTCGATAGCGTCCACGATCTGCATTTGTGGGGGCTGACACCTCAGTCACCGATTGCCAGCTTGCATGTGGTTGTAGCGCCAGGTGCGGTGGCGATAGAGGTCCAGCAGCGCGTGCAGGCCTATCTGCGCGATGAGCATGAAATCTTGCATGTCACAGTACAGTTGGAAGGAGAGGCTTGTGAGCAGGGCTGTGTGACTATGTAGGAGATAATGCCAGGCAACAAACAAAACGCCCCGCTATGTAGCGGGGCGTTTTGTTTGTTGCGATGAGTATAAATTGGTACTTGACTGGTATCTATCTGGATCTATATTGGTATTCATCATTCTAGATTGAGAGCCCCCATGGACCCGAGCTTCGAACACCTCAAGCTGGACGCCGCTTTGGCCACTCCTCTGTATCGCCAATTGGCGCGTCAGCTGGAGCTTGCCATCCGAAGAGGTACTTGGCGTGCCGGGGAGGCTTTGCCGTCAGAGCGGAACCTCGCTGAGGCGCTGTCGGTGTCACGGATCACAGCGCGCAAGGCCATCGATCAACTGACTGAAAGTGGCCTGATTCGTCGCGACCGTGGCTCAGGCAACTTTATTCGGCCGAGCATGAGCCAGTCGCTGACGCGATTGGCGAGCTTCAGTGAAATATTGACCCGCCGGGGCTTCACTCCTAGCTCATGTTGGCTATCTCGAGAGTTGTGTGCGCCGAGCAATGAAGAAAATTTACGCCTGGGCTTGTCGGCTAATGCTCAGGTAGCGCGCCTCAAACGCTTGCGGTTAGCTGATGATGTAGTGATGGCAGTAGAGGAGAGCTGTCTTCCGGTGATGATCCTGCCTGATCCTGAAGCGGTAGAGAGTTCTTTGTATAACTGGCTGGAGGCCGCGGGTCGGCCGATTGTGAGGGCGTTTCAGCAAGTCACGGCGGTCAACGCCGACCCTGAGCTCGCACGCCTCGCCAAGGTGGCGGAGGGCCAGGCCCTGCTCAAGGTAACTCGACTCGGCTATCTCGCCGACGATACACCCGCCGAGCTGACCATCACTTATTGTCGCACTGACTACTACGATTTCAGCGTCGAACTGATGCGCTAGGAGCACCCTATGCCGATACCCACGGAGCCATCGATTTCACTTCGCGGCAACTTGCTGACCCCCAGCGGATGGCGTCTTGGCGAGTTACATGTCGACGCCGGTCGCATTCGTGCCGTGGAAGGTGAGGCGGTCGATCCTGCCGATAATGATCTACCGAGGCTGCTACCTGGATTCATCGATCTACACGTACATGGCGGCGGTGGTGCCGATGCCATGGAAGGGCAGAAGGCCGTTGCGACACTCGCCGAGACCCATGTGCGCTTCGGTACCACGAGTCTGCTAGCGACCACCATGACCGCGCGTCGCGACGAGGTGCGACAGGCGCTCGGTGAGATCACCAAGTATCTTGAGTCTCCGTCAACCGTGGCGGCACGAGTGTTGGGCGTGCATCTCGAAGGTCCTTATATCAACCCCGGCAAACTCGGTGCTCAGCCGCAACATGCTCAGACCGCCAGCATTGAAGAGCTGGATGCATTGATGGCGCTCGCCCCTATCAGACTGATGACGTTAGCGCCGGAGCTTTCGGGTCACGCTGAGGTGATTCGCTACCTCAGCGACAAGGGCGTTCGGGTTCAGCTTGGACATACTCTAGGCAGCTATGAGGAGGGCGTTGAGGCTCTGGCTCACGGTGCCTGTGGTTTCACCCACCTGTTCAACGCCATGACTGGCCTCCATCACCGCAAGCCGGGGATGGTCGGAGCGGCTTTGGCCCACGCCGAATACGCTGAACTGATTCCGGATCTGCTTCACGTGCACCCTGGGGCGATTCGTGCAGCGCTTCGCTGTATTCCACGTTTGTATGCAGTCACGGACTCCACCGCGGCTGCTGGCATGCCGGACGGTGAATACAAGCTCGGTGAGCAGTCCGTCACCAAATGCCTGGGCGGTGTGCGTCTAGCCGACGGCACCTTGGCTGGCAGCACCCTGACCATGGATCAGGCGCTGCGCAACTTTGTCACCCTTGGGCTAAGTCTGGCTGAGGCGTCTGATCGTCTCTCGTTGTTCCCTGCCGAATTTCTTGGCCTTCATGACATTGGCCGCCTGAGCGTAGGTGCCAAGGCCGACGTCGTGACGCTCGATGCCGACCTCAATATCGTGTCCGTCCATGTGGACGGTCGTCTCGTCTGTGGAGAGTCCCATGTCCCTCATGCTTGAAGAGGCGCTCAATGCGCCGGACCGTCTGCGTGGCCAGCTCGGTCGCAATCAGGAAATGTTGCGCGACCTAGGCCAGCGGTTACGTATCGAACCGCCTCGCTGTGTCGTCACGGTTGCCCGAGGCAGCTCCGATCATGCTGCCGGCTACTTCGCTTACCTGTGCATGCAAGCCCAAGGCATTCCGGTAGCCTCGCTGCCGCCATCATTATCGACTCTTGCGCGTGCGCCGTGGCAGCTCGACGGGCAGCTATCGGTGGCCATCTCACAGTCTGGCCAGAGCCCGGACCTCATCGCCAGTCAATCCGCGTTCAAATCCGGTGGTGCGCGGACCGTTGCGCTGGTCAATTCTCCCGAGTCTCCGCTCGGTCGGGACAGCGATGTCGAGGTTCCTTTGCATGCCGGCGAAGAGCACAGCGTGGCCGCCACCAAGAGCTATCTGGCGACGCTCTCGGCTGCTGCCCAGCTCATTGCCCACTGGGGTGAGAATGCGTTGATGTTGAATGCGCTCAGTGAGCTGCCGGACCGCTTGGTCGAGGCCGCCGCTCAAGACTGGACGCCAGCCATCGATACGCTGCTCGATGCCGACAAATTGATGGTCATCGGCCGTGGCCCAGGACTGGCCATCGCCCAAGAGGCAGCGCTGAAATTCAAGGAAACCTGTGCCATTCAGGCTGAGCCCTTTAGTGCCGCTGAGGTGCGCCATGGCCCTATGGCGTTGATCGAGCCGGGATACCCAGTGCTGGTCTTCGCACCCCTCGGGCCTGAACAGGTTGGGCTGCTTGAACTGGCTGAGTGGCTGGAGAGCATCGGTGCCAAAGTGCTGCTGGCCGCCGACAAGCGCGTCACGCATCGCCATCTCACTCTGACCGATGCGAATCACGAGTCGCTGCAGCCGCTGTCCGTGATCCAGAGCTTCTATCCCATGGTGGCGGGGCTTGCCACCGCGCGCGGCATCGACCCTGACAAGCCGCGCCACCTACGTAAGGTTACCTGCACGCTCTAAATCCGATCTTACCCAACAATTATTCGGAGCCGACCATGTCATCCTCCTTTCTCACTCTGGTGTCACCGATCAAGGGTATCGTTGTGCCCTTGGCCGAGGTGCCGGACCCGGTATTCGCCGAGGGAGCTCTCGGTCAGGGCATTGCCCTGGACCCTCTCGGGGACTGTCTGCATGCCCCCCTTGCCGGTGAAGTCATCCAGTGTGCTCGCACGCACCACGCCTTTACCTTGCGAAGCGACGCGGGGGTCGAAGTGCTGATTCATCTTGGCCTCGACACTGTCACTCTCGAGGGGCGCGGAATCGAACCCTGCGTGAGCGTTGGTCAGCGGGTTGAGGTAGGGGACCTTCTATGTCACTTCGATGTCGACAAGCTAGCCTGCGAGGCAACGTCTCTGATTACGCCGTTGATAGTCATTGATGCGCCAGGTTGGCGCTGGGCAGAGACCGGGCTCAAGTCAGGGGACGTGGTCCAGCGAGGTGACTCACTGGTTGTGCTTGAAGCCATCGCCAGCGCTGAACACCAAGCCGTGTCGGCTCAGGGCCCCAAGGGTGAGCGTAGTGTGGTTCTGGCGCTCGAAACCGGGCTGCATGCACGGCCTGCGGCCCGTCTGCGAGCTATCGCACGGGAACACGATGTCAGCTTGAACCTCACCCACGCCGAGCACAGTGCCAACGTTGACAGTATCAGTGGACTGATGAATCTCGGATTGACGAGCCAGCGCTCAAGGCATTGGGGTCTCGCGGCGTGATGCGCCTGGGAGGTGGGGGTGTGCAGATCATCCTCGGCCCCATTGCTGATAGCGTCGCTGATGAAGTGCGTGCGGCGATGGTCGCCACTGGATGCGACCCGGAGGCCACTCGTCCCGAAGCCAGTAGTCGGGCATCGGACGTGGGTATGTCGGGGTCAGGACACGCTCTGAGTGAGGAGAAAACCCTGGCCTGGCGTGATGCTCTCGGTGGCGAGGACAACATTCTCCGCTCCGATGTGTGCGCTATCACCCGGCTGCGAGTGGAGCTGGTCAGTGAGGAAGGGTTAAATGAAGTTGCTTTGCGCCGATTGGGCTGCCAAGGCGTCATGCGTGTCGGTCAGTGTACTTGGCACCTGATCGTCGGTCGTGACGCAGGACTCTCCATGGATGCACTGACTTCAAGTCCTGCATCACGTTGATGAGGCTGACCGTCATTAATGCGACTACTGATGTTGGGGGGAGAGGCTTGTGAGCAGGGCTGTGTGACTATGTAGGAGATAATGCCAGGCAACAAACAAAACGCCCCGCTACATAGCGGGGCGTTTTGCTAGGCAATGTTCTTGCGACAAGTCATTACCAGTGGAGGACTAAAGCCTCAAGACTCATGTCTGTGTCTTAGTGCTTGGCGACATAGACGGTGCGAATATTCATGAAGGCACCGAAGCCATATTCGCTCTGCTCGCGGCCATAGCCGCTGCCTTTAACGCCACCAAATGGCAGTTGAGCGAAGGGTGTTGTCGGGCGATTCACGAAGCTCATGCCCGCTTCGAGCTGGCGAGCGACGCGCTCACCGCGCTCGAGATCCTTTGATACCACTGTGCTGCCGAGGCCATAAGGGCAGTCGTTCGCCAGCTGGATGGCATGGTCTTCATTCTCGGCAATCACGACAGACGCCACCGGGCCGAATAGCTCTTCATTGAAGGCTGGGTTGCCCTGCGTGACGTTGCTCAGCACCGTCGGCGGATACCAAGCACCGGCGCGGTCAGGAATTTCACCACCGCATTCGAGTTTGGCGCCGGCCTTGATGGCGCGCTGGACTTGATCGTGTAGATCATCGCGCAGGTCTTTGCGCGACATCGGCCCGATATCGATGCCTTCGACCAGCGGGTCGTCCATGCGCATCTGCTTCACTTTCTCGATCAGGCGCGCTGTGAAGTCCTTGGCCAGTGATTTATCGACGATCAAGCGCTTGGAGGCTGCGCAGCTCTGGCCGGTATTATCAAAGCGACCAGCAATGGCGAGATCGACGGCCCGCTCGATCTCGGCGTCATCCAGCACAATCAGGGGGTCTATCCCGCCGAGCTCCAGCACACTCGGCTTGAGCGCTGCGCCAGCCTGCTGGGCAACCTTACGCCCGGCTTCTTCGCTCCCCGTCAATGTCACACCGCAGACAATCGGGTCGTTGATGATGCTTTCCACCATCTCAGCGCCGATGGGTAGCCAAGTGAACACACCTTCCTCGAAGCCTGCCTTATGGAAGAGCTGAGTGATAAGTTCGGCGCAGCCAGGCACATTGGAAGCGTGCTTGAGCAGGCAGACATTACCACCCGCCAGGTTGGGCGCTGCAAAGCGGACGACCTGGTACAGCGGATAGTTCCAAGGCATCACGCCCAGGACTGCACCCATTGGATCCTTGATGATCATGGCGCTTTCGGCACCCTCGACATCACGGGGTTCCGGGTCCATCAGCTCGTCGAGGTTATCGGCGTAAAAACGGGTGATGCTGGAAGAAATCTGGGTTTCGCTGAGACCCTGTTGATAGGGCTTGCCCATTTCACGGGCGATCAGGGTAGCCATCTCCTCTTTGTGCTCATCGATGAGATCAGCAAGCACATTCAGTCGACGGGCACGCTCTTCTAGCGGTAGTTGGCTGTAAGCTGGGTAAGACTCGCGGGTCTGGTCTAGCTTGCGGGCCAGATCATCCTTGCTTAACGTGGCATATTCATTGAGGACATTGTCATTGGCCGGATTTGTAGCGGTCAGTGTCTTGTTGCTCATCTTGCCTCCCGTAAGGGTTGCTCTGTCAGCATGAGATCGCCGGTGTTGGCACGATCCATCGTGTCCCCTAACACTTGTGGTGCGGTAAGTGGTCTTCAAGGGTATTCATTGAATTGGTTGCGTCATCGCAGTGTTGCCGTAAGAGAACAGCGACTGCTCTTGAACAATTACTGTGCGATAAAGTGCATTGCACAGAGTCTGCTCTAACTGGCAGAGCATGCGACAATGCTAGCTTTTGGACGGCAATGAACTCGAGGCAGATCTCACGTTCAGAGTCAGCAAGGTTCGCAAGGAGAGGAATACGGCGTGTTCAACAACATTCTGGTGATATGTACCGGCAATATCTGTCGCAGCCCAGTAGGGGAGGCGCTATTACGTAAGGCATTGCCGGGTAAGACCGTACACTCTGCAGGCGTGGGGGCTCTGGTTGATCATCCGGTAGAGCCAACCGCTGCAAGAATGGCCACGGCCTCGGAATTGGAGGTTGAGCACCATCGCGCCCGTCAGGTATCGATAGAGATGTTGACTGCAGCAGATCTTGTGCTGGTCATGAGCGATGGGCATCGTCGTGCCATCAATCAGATGGCCCCCCAAGTCAGCGGTAAGACCATGCTGTTTGGGCGTTGGCTGGCCGCTGGAAAGGGTGAAGAGATTCCTGATCCCTATCGGAAGAGTGAGGCAGCGTTTGAGCATGCCCACAAGAAACTGATGGACGCTGCTGCACTCTGGGTTGCCAAGCTCAAGTAGCCTTACTCCAGTTACTGTAACCTTATGTATCGATAGAGTTTTTTGGCGTATCTAAAAGGCCGACTGCCTCGCAGTCGGCCTTTTTTTGTGCCTGTTAAAAAATCTTTTATAACAACGGCTTAGTGCATTTTGTTAAATTTTGTATATTGTGTGGTCTGTTGGGCATTCTCAAGCGTTAGATATCTAAGTATTAATTTTTTATAGAGTTTGCTGAATTCTAGCGCGTAATGTATATTTTTGTTAACAAATGTCTCCAAATAATTACACTGGTGCCCACTGATGCGCGAACTCGATCTTCAGGCTCTTGAGCCCCGTCTGCTGTTGGATGCTGCTGCTGCTGTGACCGTTGTCGAAAGTGCCGACGTCAGCAGCGACAACATGCAAGCAACCTTGTCAGGCACCGAGGATACTCCGTATTCACTCTCCAGCTTGAGCGTGACGGATGAAGGGGGCGCAGAGGGGACGGATCAGTACACGCTGAATTTGAGCCTGGATGCGGCGGCAGTAGACGCCGGTGCGGTGCTCAGCAGTGGTGGCAGCAGCACAGCATTTACCGGTACGGCGCAGGAGATTACTGATCAGTTGGCGGGAGTCACCGTGACTCCGGGTGAGAACTACACCGATGACATTACCCTGAATCTGAATCTCACCGAGGGCGGCGAATCAAGGAGCTCGCTGGATTTCGTGGCGACGCTTACTCCAGTCAATGATGATCCGGTTTTTACTGACAGTGGTGAAAACTATCCTTCTGCCACAGAGGCGGGCACCTTTACTTTTTCTATCGAGGCGCTGGGCCTGAGTGATCCGGATATCACCAGTGGTGAGCAGGGCGAGGATCAGTTGATCCTCGCGATCGATAGCCTGCCGACCACGGGTAAGTTGACCTTCAATGGCTCTCCTGTCGCTGTGGGTTCTACCTTTGATGCAAGTCAGCTCAGCAAGCTCGTCTATACCCATGATGGCAGTGATATTGCCGTAGGGGATACCGACAGCTTTTCGGTCACAGTCGTTGATGGAGCTGGTGGTGAGGCCTTCGCCATGCTCAATGTCGAGCTGATCCCGGATAATGCGGCGCCTGCGGTGACGGGTGATTCGCAGCAGTTCGAAGGTCAGAGCACGTCACTGGGGCTGACATACACCGATGAAGAGTCGGGACATGCTGATGCGGCCGCCAATGCGACGGTCGAAATCACGAACCTCGGTAACCTCGCTGACCGTGGCACTTTGTATCTGGATCTGAATGAAGACGGCATCGCCGACGCCGATGAAGTTATTTCCAGCATATCGGATGATCTGGCGAGCTTTACGGCAGACCAGCTTCAGTACTTATCCTTTGCCCATGATGGCGATGAGCCTGATTTCGATGACCGGCCTAGCTTCACCATCAAGGTTACCGATGTCGGCGGCGGTGAAGGTGAGGGCAACGCGCTCTCCAGTGAGCGCACGATCACTATCGGTATTCTGGAGAACAATGACGACCCGACGCTGACGCCGACTACCGAAGCATTGGATGCCACGACCAATGCTGATAGCTCAGTCGTCATCACCACGGCAGCATTGGGAGCAGTAGATCCGGACAGCACGACGGATCAGCTTGCCTACTCGGTCCAATCTATCCCTACCTATGGCGAGATTCAGCTCAACGTCGGCACTGAGGAATCGCCGGAATGGGTAGAGTTGATCGTCGGTACCAGCTTTACTCAGGCTCAGGTCGATAGCGGTTTCGTCCGCTACGTGCAAACCGAGTCTGCGCCGGAAGGTACCACTACCGATACAGGATTCACTTTCGGCCTGGTCGACTCCGAATTCAAGGCCTTCGAGACTGCTGGCGATGCAGGGACATGGGGGGCGCAAACTCCCCCACCACTGGCACGCTGACCTTTACGGTGGATGATGGCGTCGGTGGACAGGGCTTGGACCCGCAAGATCCAATCGATTCGATTTCGATCAATGCTGGGCTGGTTGTTGAGGAAGCGACTTCCACCACCACAGCTACCGTGATTTCCACATCAGAGCTGCAATATACGGTGACGGCAGGGGCTTACACCTACCCGACCAGCCAGATTGTCTACACCGTGTCTGTATTGCCGACCAACGGCACCCTGTATGTGGATGGTACTGCGCTTAGTGCCTATGGCAGTTTCACCCAGGCTGATATCGACGCGGGACTGGTGACCTTCCTGCAGGACGGCAGTGAGGATCATGAGTCAGAATTCACTTATACCGTGACCAATGGCGGTGATTTCACTGCAATTGATACCTTCTCCATCGACGCGACCCCGGTCAATGATGCGCCTGTGGCTAGCGACTCCAGTGTCAGCGTGATTGAGAAAACGGTGGATGGCACCGGTATCGTGCGCATCACTGATCTGGTGATGACCGATGCGGATGGCAGTGAAGAGGGCCTCGGAGATGAAGGCGCAACGGATGATCTGTGGTTCCAGATCAGTCTGGATGATCTGAGCGGCGGCACGCTTCAAGTCTGGGATGGCAGTGAGTGGGTGGCAGCCTCAGAAGATGTCTGGTACTCCCAGGACATTCTGAGCGCTGACGCTGATGGCGAAACCAGTGGCCTGCGTTACGTGCATGACGGCGGAGAAAGCACTGATGAGCTGAACGATAGTTTCACCTTCATCGTCCGCGATGATCTTGCAGCGCCGTCTGATCCTTTCGACACTGACACCAGCACGCCAACCGACAACGGCCTGGAGACCAGTAACGTCTCCAATACCGGCACCGTGACGATAGCCGTCACTCCCTTCAATGACGCTCCGATGATTCCTTTGACCGCTGATGCTGCCGATCAGACGGTGACGAATGCCGCGGGGGTCACGACAACATCAGCCAATAATCCGCTCGCACTTGGCGAAGGTGAGATTGCGGTCATTACCAATAGCCTCTTGCAGGCAGTTGATAGTGATAACACGACACGTCAGTCGACCTACGTTGTCGAAAGCCTCCCCGAAAATGGCACGCTGCTCGTCAGTGGCAAGACGCTGCGCGTCGGCAGCTCCTTCACTCAAGCTGATATCGATAGCGGTTTGCTCTCATACGAGCATGATGGCGGTGAGACACGCTCTGACGATTTCACCTTTACCGTCAGTGATGGGCCACTGACGACTGATGAAGCCACCTTTGATATTGTCATCACGCCGTTGGATGACTCTCCTGAAATCACGGGGACTCAGCCAGAAGACAAGCTGATCCCGGCCTCTACTGCACTTTCTGCACTGGATCTTGGTGGCGCCTTTGTTATTGGTGACGTCGATATCCTGGACGCCGAGTCAGGTCTGGGTGTCGATGCGGCTGAGACTGATAGCATCAAGGTATCACTCTCGCTCAAGGATGAAGACGGTGCCATCGTTCCGTTTACTACCGCTGTTCTGACAGCACTGCCCAGTGGTGCAGATTCCACTGTTATCACTGATGCCAATACTCTGGTGATTGAAGGTACCTTGGAGGCCGTTCAAGCCTCTTTGGACACCTTGAGCGTGCAGATGGTGTTGGACCCGATTTCTGGTGAGGAGGACCCTGATCAGCGTTGGACGTTGGAAGCCGTCGTGGATGACCGTCTTGGCGATGGCAGCCTGAATGGCGGCTCTGCCAACGAAGGTGGGGCGGCTATAGGCGAGGATTTCAATACGGTAACTGCGAACGTAGAGCTTTGGGCCTCTACAGAGAATGATGCCCCTGTCGTGACTCTGCCGGACACTACCGAGCTGGTGGTTACGGAAGATGGTGGCTATCAGGATATCGGTACCATCACCGTGACTGACGCTGATAGTTTTGATGAAGATGTCACCGTGGTACTCAGTGTGCCGGCGGGAAATCTGCAGATCACTGCTGCGGGAGATGCTGTTGTCAGCGGCAACCAGTCTGGCACTATCACTGTGATCGGCACGGTGACTGATATCAAAGCTGCGCTGAAAAATATCCAGTATCAGCCAGATGAGAATGACAATGGCACGGTGGAGTTGACCGTTACCGCGACGGATACCGACCTGCATGGTGATGGCACCGCGATCACTACAACGGCGACTACCGACATCACGATCACTGCGGTCAATGATGTACCGCTCTTGACCGTACCCACGGAAACGCTGGTGATGGATGATGGTCAGCCACTGACCATCTCCGGTATTTCTGTCGCGGATGACAATGATTTTGGTCAGGACGTTTATAACGATGTCCAGACCGTGATGGTAACGGTTGAACAAGGTGAAGCATTTGCCGATGGCACGCTTGATCTTGTTGCGGGTATAGGGCTTACCGTCAGTGGTCAAGAAACTGGCGTTCTGGAATTGACCGGAACGCTGGCGGACCTCAATGCTGCCTTGGCGACGCTTGAATTTACCGCTGCAGATATTAACGACGATAAATCAGCCAAGCTGAACATTACCTTCAATGATGAAGGTAATGGTGATCCGACTCAGGAAAATGCGCAGGAAGAATCAGCTTCTGCTTCGATCACGATCAATGTCTCGGGTGAGAATGATGCCCCGACGATCACCAGTGCCACACCAGAAGCCGGTGTGCTGAATGAAGATTCCAGCCTCAATCTATCTGCTTTGGGGGTTGTGCTGAATGATCCCGATGATTTTGGTGCGGATAACCTGACACTGACGCTGACCGTTCAGCACGGTACTTTCAATGATGGCACCAGCAACGTCACCCTCACTGGCACCGAAGCCCAGCTGCAAGCTGCGCTGAATGCCGAGACGTATACCGCTGATGGTGATTACTACGGTGAAGATATACTCGGTATTACCTTCAATGATGGCGGTAATACCGGCTTGATTGCAGGCACTAATGAAAGTGGCGAGCAGGAAGTTAGCAGGAATATCACGCTGACGGTCACGTCAGTCAACGACCGTCCTGTATCCGATGGTGCTGACGAGTCCGTGGTGGCGATCAATGAAGATACCGCCGACGCTAATATCAGCGGCACCGATCTCCTCACCCTTCTGAATGATCAGTACAGTGATACGACTGATGATCAAACCCAGGAAAATGGCCTCACTGCTGCCAGCGAAGAAACCCCGCTGACCTATGTCGCAATTACTGGTAATAGCTCTACCAGTAATCAGGGTACATGGCAGGTATTGATCGGATCTGATTGGATCGATATTCCTGCAGGTCTATCCGATAGCAGTGCATTGGTGGTTTCGGCAGACGCTGATATCCGTTTCGTACTGGCTGATGACTTCAATGGAGTGCCAGGTGCCTTGGCCGTACGCCTCGGCGATGGCAGCGATTTGGGTATCAATACCAGCGATTCCGCTAGCGATTTGTTCGACCTTGCCGATGAACCCAACGGCAATCTGGGTGATCAGGCTAGCGTCTGGTCGGATGCTCTGATTGCCATTGGCACCAGTGTTATTGAGACGAACGATGCCCCGGCCATACCAGACGATAGCGTGACCCTGGCGGCCATTGACGAAGACGTTACCGATTCTGAAGGCGACACCGTTGCCAACCTGATGGGCGGTAACTTCGATGATGCCAGTGCAGACGATCAAACTGATGAGGCGGTGTCTGGTGGCAGTGAGGCAGATAGCTTCGCGGGTGTTGCCATCATCTCCAGCCCATCAATCGATACTGAAGGCACTTGGCAGTACTCCACGGATGCTGGTGCCACCTGGATCGATGTGCCGGACGATGTCAGCGACAGCAACGCACTCGTTCTGACGACGACTGACTCGCTGCGCTTTGTACCGGCAGAGAATTATCATGGCGCGCCGACGGGGCTCGACTATGTGGTGGCCGACGATAGCAGCGGTGCAGTGACATCTGAATCCCGTGTGGATGTTTCTACTTTTGACCAGGCCGGTATCTGGTCTGATGCCGCAAGTGCTGCAACGCTGAACACGACAGTGAATCCGATCAATGATGCGCCGGTGCTGACGGGTAGCACCGCGCCTGAAGCCTTCGCTATTTCAGTCGTTGAAAATAGCGGCCCGGGAACTGGCAGTGCGGAAGTTGCCTTGGTATCAGAGGCCTCTCTAAGTGATATCGATACTGCTCTGGTCGGTGACAACTTCGGCGGCGGCACCATTACCATCACTATCGATACTGCGACGAACTTCGATATCTTCTCGGTGGATGAAGCGCTTGATGGCTTTGCAAACGCCGATCTTGATGATGGCACCTTGACCGTGGCGCTGGCCTCCGGTGCCACGGCAGCTCAGGTGGCAGCATTGGTCAACTCCCTGACCTATCAGAACGTCAGTGATGATCCGGACACTACCACTCGCGCCTACACCGTGGTGGTCAATGACGGCAACAATGATGGCTTGTCTGAAGATGAATCAGGCGGTGACGCTTCACTCGATAGCAATATCCTGACGGGCTATCTGAAGGTTGTGGATACCAATGATGATCCGGTAGCTGTCAATGATGCTGGCATCACTGATGAAGACACTGCGTTGGCGGTTGAGGCTGAAAACGGTGTGCTGAGCAATGACACCGATCTGGATACGCCGGAGGAAGACTTCGTCGTCAGTCAGGTCAATGGCAGTGACGGTAACGTGGGTCAGCTAGTGGCTGGCAGCACGGGTGGCTCCTTCACCCTGAATCAGGATGGTAGCTGGAGCTTCACCCCTGACGGAGATTTCGAAGGGCTGAAAGCAGGTGAAAGCGCAGTGACCACCGTGACGTATCAGGTCAGTGATGGTGAAGGCGGTGTGTCGACGGCGACCGTCAGCGTGACCGTCAATGGTGTCGATGATATTCCGACACTGATCGCTGACACGGGTGCTGTCACGGAAGATACCAACGTGACAGACGGCGACCTGACGACCAGCGGTACCTTGGCGGCGGGCACGGATGGCGATACAGGTGAAGACAAGTTCACGGCAGAGACTCTCGCCGGTATCTACGGTGAACTGACCGTCGATGCCGATGGCAACTGGACCTACAGCGCCGATAACGCGCAAGACGCGATTCAGCAGCTCAATCAGGGCGCGACCCTGACCGATAGCCTTACGGTCACCAATGCCGATGGTGTGACGACCACGACGGTCGATATCACCATCACTGGCGTCAATGATGCGCCGGTGGCCGTTGCGGATATCGGTACCACCTCAGAAAACTCCGACCTCGTCGTTGCGGCTGTCGATGGCGTGCTGTCCAACGATACCGATATCGATCAGGGCTCCACCAAGACCGTCAGCCAGGTGGCTGGCGCGGGGACGGGTGTTGATGCCTCTGTCGCGATGACGGGTGGCGGGTCGATCACCATCGCTGCCGATGGAAGCTATACCTTCGTTCCGGGTGCTGATTTCGATTATCTTGCCGCTGGCGAAAGTGCCACAACCACGATTGCCTACACTGTTCAGGACGATAACGGGGCCGAGTCGAGCAGTACGCTGACGATCACCGTCACGGGCACCAATGATATCCCGACGCTGATCGCTGACACGGGTGCTGTCACGGAAGATACCAACGTGACAGACGGCGACCTGACGACCAGCGGTACCCTTGATGCAGGTACAGACGGTGACGCTGGGGAAGACAAGTTCACTGCCGAGACCCTCACTGGCACTTATGGCGAACTTGTCGTCGATGCCGATGGCAACTGGACCTACAGCGCCGATAACACGCAAGACGCGATTCAGCAGCTCAATCAGGGCGCGACGCTGACGGATAGCATTACGGTCACCAATGCCGATGGCGTGACGACAACGACGGTCGATATCACCATCACTGGCGTCAATGACGCGCCAGTGGCTGTCGCGGATACGGGCACTACCGCAGAAAACACCGACCTCGTCGTTGCGGCTGTCGATGGCGTGCTGTCCAACGATACCGATATCGATCAGGGCTCCACCAAGACCGTCAGCCAGGTGGCTGGCGCGGGTACGGGTGTTGATGCCTCTGTCGCGATGACGGGGGGCGGGTCGATCACCATTGCTGCCGATGGCAGTTATACCTTCTCGCCGGGTACCGATTTTGACTATCTCGCCGTAGATGAGACAGCGACCACCACGGTTGCCTACACCGTTCAGGACGATAACGGGGCCGAGTCGAGCAGTACGCTGACGATCACCGTCACAGGGACAAACGATGCGCCGACGGTCGTTGAGGTCCAGCAGGACCAGACGGGTGTTGATGGTCAGGCAATCACACCGTTCGACGTGGTTGATCTGTTCGCTGATACGGATGATGGAGCTGAGCTGAGCTACGCTGCTGCGGATCTGCCGGAGGGTCTGAGCATCGATCCGAGCACGGGCATCATCAGCGGTACGCTGACCAGTGATGCCTCTCAGGGCGGTATTGATGGCGTTCACACCGTCACACTGACGGCGACGGATGAAAACGATGCGTCTGTCACCACGACTTTCACGTGGACCGTTGCCAACGTGGATCCCGTCGCGCAGGACAATAGCGACGACGTTGCTGAAGGACTCGCGACCGATTCCGTCAGCACGGCCAACGGTAACGTCATTTCTGACGCAGGCACCGATAGTGACGGTGGCAATGATGATGATGTCATCGTCGTCAGTGGTGTCGGCGTTGGCGAGAATGTGGCGACTGACACAGCTGCAGGGGTAGCCGTTGACGGAAGTTATGGCGCCGTTGTCATCGCTGCTGACGGTAGCTACACCTACACCCTTGATAACGCCAACAGCGCGGTTCAGGCACTCGATGTCGGCGATAGCCTCGTCGAGACATTCACCTATCAGATCTCTGATGGACAGGGTGGTCTGGCGACAGCGCTTCTGACCCTCACGATCAATGGCACCAATGATGCGCCGGTGGCGGTTGCTGATGCCACTGCCACCAATGAAGACACGGCTCTCACTGTTGCCGATACCACGAATGTGCTGAGCAACGACACGGATGTGGACGATGCGTCCTCGTTGTCTGTCAGCCAGGTCAATGGCAATGCGGGCAGTGTCGGTCAGCCGGTCACCGGCAGCGAGGGCGGCTCCTTCGTCCTGAATGAAGATGGTAGCTGGAGCTTTGATCCTGCCGGTGATTTTGAAGACTTGAAAGCAGGTGAAAGCGCCGTTTCCACCATTACCTATCAAGTCAGTGATGGTGAGGGCGGTCTGTCGACGGCGACCGTCAGCGTGACCATCAATGGCGTGGATGACATTCCGACATTGACCGCGGATAGCGGCAATGTCACCGAAGATACTGCGGTCGATGCTGACGGAAATCTCATCGCGACAGGTACGCTGGTTGCAGGGACTGGCGGCGATGCAGGAGAAGACAAGTTTACCGCTGAGACGCTTGCCGGCACCTATGGTGAGCTTGTCGTCGATGCCGATGGCAACTGGACCTATAGCGCCGATAACGCACAGGATGCAATTCAGCAGCTGAATCAGGGCGCGACGCTGACGGACAGCATCACGGTCACCAATGCCGATGGCGTGACGACCACGACGGTCGACATCACCATCACTGGCGTCAATGATGCGCCGGTGGCCGTCGTGGACAGTGGAGCCACCACCGAGAACGTGGGTCTGACGGTAGCCGCTGTTGATGGCGTATTGGCCAATGACACCGATATCGATACGGGGTCGACCAGTGCTGTCAGTCAGGTGGCTGGTGCGGCTGGCGGAGTGGGGACCTCCGTCGCCATGACCGGCGGCGGAGCGATCACCATCGACGCTGACGGTGGCTATACGTTCGTACCGGGCGCGGACTTCGACAATCTCGCCGTAGGCGAAACAGCAACGACGGTCGTTGCCTATACGGTACAGGATGACAATGGCGCCGAATCCAGCAGCACGCTGACCATCACGGTGACAGGCACCAATGACGCGCCGGTCGTTGTCGATACCCAGATGAATCTGACCGGCGTCGATGGCCAGGCGATCACTGCCTTCGATGTCGTCGATCTGTTTGCAGATGTTGATGACGGTGCAGTATTGGCCTATACCGCCACCGAACTACCCGATGGTCTGAGCCTCAACGCGAGTACCGGCGTGATCAGCGGCACCCTGAGCAGCGATGCTTCTCAAGGTGGCACAGAGGGTGTTCATACCGTCACGCTGACGGCGACCGATGACCAGGGCGCCATTGTCACCACTGACTTCACGTGGACCGTGGCAAACGTGGACCCCATCGCTCAGGACAACGCGGATTCCCTTGAGGAAGGTACCGCCATTGACAGCATCAGCACCACTGAAGGCAACGTGATCACTGATGCTGGCGTGGATAGCGATGGCGGTGATGATAACGACACCCTGCTCATCAATGGCGTGGGCTTCGGGGCGAATGTCGCGACCGACGCGGCCGCTGGCGAAGACGTCGATGGTGACTATGGCAGTCTTGCCATCGCCTCCAATGGCGCTTACGTCTATACCCTGGATAACAGCAGCGCAGCCGTCCAGGCATTGGATGTTGGCGATACTCTGGTCGAGACTTTCACCTATGAAATCTCCGATGGCCAGGGTGGCGTTGCGACGGCACTGCTGACCATCACCATCAATGGCAGCAACGATGCGCCGGTGCTGGTCGATGGTGCACAACCGGTTGAGCAGAGTGACGCTGATGGCGAAGCCGTGACACCGCTGGATGTATCGGGTGCCTTCACTGACGTCGACGCTGATGCGTCGCTGACCTACAGTGCGGCCAATCTGCCGGATGGATTGAGCATTGACCCAGATACCGGCGTGATCAGCGGTACACTCACCAGTGATGCCTCTCAAGGTGGCACGGAGGGTGCACACGACGTCGTCATCACCGTGACAGATGATCAGAATGCCAGTGTGACGACCACCTTCATATGGAATGTCGCCAACGTTGATCCGATCGCGCAGGACAATACGAATGCGCTTGATGAGGGTCTCGAGACCACTGCCGTCAGCACGACGGGTGGCAATGTCCTGACAGATGCCGCACCGGATGCAAGTGTCGATAGCGACGGCGGAAATGATGCCGATGAACTGAGTGTCAGCGGTGTCGGTGCCGGCCAGGCAATCGTCGACGGCGCCACCTCTGCTGATGGCACCTTCGGCAGCATCACTCTCGATGGTACGGGTGAATATCTCTATACCCTCGATAACACCAACGATGCTGTACAGGCATTGGCGGTCGGTGAAACTCTCACCGATACCATCAGCTATGAAATATCTGATGGTCAGGGTGGCACGGACACCGCTGAACTGACCATCACCATCAACGGCACCAATGATGCGCCGGTCATCACGCTGGAGGCAGGGGATAGCGCTGGTGCATCGCTGATCGAAAGCGATGCTGGTCTCAGTGCCAGCGGCACGCTGAGTGTGGCAGATGTCGATACCACCGATAGCGTGACGCCGAGCATCACGGCGGTAGCAACCACTGGTGATATCAATGGCCTGTCAGAGGCTGATCTGCTCGCGATGCTGTCAGTGGATGACGGGGCCGTCATCAATGGCACCGACACTCAGGGCACCCTGAATTGGGACTTCGATAGCAGTGCGTTACCGACTGCCTTCGATCACCTGGCGCTGGGTGAGGTGCTGACGCTGACCTATACCGTCGAGGTGGCGGATGGCCAGGGCGGCTCCGACAGTCAGGACATCACGCTGACCATCACCGGTAGCAATGATGCGCCGGTTCTGGTGGCTGACGCGCAACCGGTTGATCAGGCATATGACGACGGTGATGCGATCACGCCGTTCAGTGTGTCAGATGCCTTTGCCGACGTTGATAACGATGCCGTACTGACGTTCGCGGCCGCCAACCTGCCAGCGGGTTTGAGCATCGATGCAGAGACGGGTGACATCAGCGGTACATTGACCAGTGATGCTTCTCAGGGCGGTGATGACGGGGACGGCATCTACACCGTCATCTTGACCAGCACTGATGAGAACGGTGCCGAGGTCACGACAAGCTTTACCTGGACTGTCGCCAATGTAGCGCCAGAGGCTGAAAACGATGCTGCCTTCATCGATGAAGGCGCGAGTGCGACTGACGACAGCGCTGTCAGCGGCAATGTTCTTGGTGCTCTGGGCGCCGGTGACAATGATCAAGCGGATAGTGACGGCGGCAATGACAACGATGCTCTGGTCGTCAGTGGTATCGCATTCGGTGCTGTGCCAGCGACGCTGGCAGCCGCTGGCAGCGATGTCGATGGAAACTATGGTTCGCTCATCATCAATGCTGACGGTACCTATACCTACGACCTGAACAATGCCAATGAAGATGTGCAGGCGCTGGCGGTTGGCGAAGTGCTCAGTGAGACCTTCACCTATCAGATTTCAGATGCTCAAGACGGTGTCGATACTGCGCTGCTGACCATCACCATCAACGGCACCAACGATGCACCGGTCATCTCCATCGAGGGCGACGATAGCGCCGCTGAGACGCTGACCGAATCGGACACCACGCTCGCGACGGCCGGCACGCTGTCCGTCAGCGATCTGGATACCACCGATATCGTCACCCCGAGCGTCGCTTCCGTGACCGCCACCGGCGATACCGACGGCCTGAGCAATGCCCAGCTGCTGGGCATGCTCTCTGTCGATGCCGAGGCGATCATCGCCGACACCGACAATGACGGCACGCTGAACTGGGCCTTCGACAGCGCAAGCGTCGCCGGTGAAGCCTTCGATCACCTCGCCGTGGGTGAGAGCCTGGTGCTGGATTACACCGTGGTGGTCACTGACAGCCAGGGCGCGACGGCGGAACAGGTCGTCCAGATCACCATCAACGGCACCAACGACGAACCGGTCATCGCCATTGAAGGCGACGACAGTGCAGCCGAGACGCTGACCGAGTCTGACGCCACGCTCGCGACCTCCGGCACGCTGTCGGTCAGCGATCTGGATACCACCGATGAAGTGACGCCGAGCGTCGCCGCTGTTACTGCCACCGGTGACACCGATGGTCTGAGCAATGCCGAGCTACTGGGCATGCTGTCCGTGGATGCCGATGCGATCATCGATGGCGTCAGCAATGACGGCACGCTGAACTGGGCGTTCGACAGCTCAAGCGTCGCGGGTGAAGCCTTCGATCATCTGGCGATGGGCGAGAGCCTGGTGCTCGATTACACCGTAGTGGTCACTGACAGCCAGGGCGCGACCGCTGAACAGGTCGTCAGCATCACCATCAACGGCACCAACGATGCACCGGTGTTGGTGGCGGGCCAGCAGCCGGCCGACCAGTCTGATGATGATGGTGACCCCATCACCCCATTCAGCGTCGCGGATGCCTTCACCGATATCGATAACGACGCGGTGCTGACATTTACGGCTGGCAATCTGCCGGAAGGTCTGGTCATTGACCTGAACTCTGGCGAAATCAGCGGAACATTGTCGCCGGATGCCTCTCAAGGAGGTGACGACGATGATGGTATCTACACCGTCATTCTTACCGGCACCGATGAGAATGGCGCTTTTGTGACAACGTCATTCAGCTGGACCGTCGCCAACGTTGCCCCTGAAGCCTTTGACAACACTGCGGAGTTGGAGGAGGGCATCGCGACAGGCGATACCAGCACCACAGAGGGAAATGTCATCACCGATTCCCAGCCGGGAACAGATAGCGATGGCGGCAACGACAGTGATGTACTGGTTGTCAGTGGTGTTGGCTTCGGTGCGAATGTCGCGACGGATAGCGACGCAGGCACGCCGGTGCCAGGTAGCTTTGGCAGTGTCTCCATCGCTGATGACGGTAGCTACACTTATACGTTGGATAACACCAATGCTGCGGTACAGGCGCTCGCGGCGGGCGAGAGCTTGAGCGACACCTTTACCTATGAAATTTCGGATGGTCAGGGCGGTGTTGCGACAGCACTTCTGACTGTCACTATCAATGCAACAAACGACGCACCGGTCATCTCCATCGAAGGCGACGACAGCGCCGCTGAGTCTTTGACCGAATCTGATGCCACCCTCGCGACCGCCGGCACGCTGTCCGTCAGCGATCTGGATACCACCGATGTTGTCACGCCGAGCGTCGCTGCTGTGGTTGCCACTGGCGATACCGATGGCCTGAGCAATGAGCAGCTTCTCACCATGCTGTCCGTCGATGCAGAGGCGATCATCGATGGCGTCAGCAACGACGGCACGCTGAACTGGGTCTTCGACAGCGCAAGCGTTGCCGGTGAGGCCTTCGATCACCTCGCCGTGGGCGAGAGCCTGGTGCTGGATTACACCGTGGTGGTCACTGACAGCCAGGGTGCGACCGCCGAGCAAGTCGTCCAGATCACCATCAACGGCACCAACGACGCACCGGTCATCACCATTGAAGGCGACGACAGCGCCGCTGAGTCTTTGACCGAATCTGATGCCGCCCTCGCGACCGCCGGCACGCTGTCCGTCAGCGATCTGGATACCACCGATGTTGTCACGCCGAGCGTCGCTGCTGTGGTTGCCACTGGCGATACCGATGGCCTGAGCAATGAGCAGCTTCTCACCATGCTCTCTGTCGATGCCGAGGCGATCATCGGTGATGCAGCGAATGACGGCACCCTGAACTGGGCATTCGACAGCAACAGTGTCGCCGGGGAAGCCTTCGATCACCTCGCTGTAGGTGAGAGCCTGGTGCTGGATTACACCGTGGTCGTCACTGATAGCCAGGGCGCGACGGCGGAGCAAGTCGTCAGCATTACCATCAACGGCAGCAACGATGCGCCGGTCATCGCCATTGAGGGCGACGACAGCGCCGCCGAGTCTTTGACCGAATCTGACGCCACCCTCGCGACCGCCGGCACGCTGTCCGTCAGCGATCTGGATACCACCGATGTTGTCACGCCGAGCGTCGCTGCCGTGGTTGCCACTGGCGATACCGATGGTCTGAGCAATGCCGAGCTACTGGGCATGCTCTCTGTTGATGCCGAGGCGATCATTGCCAACACCGACAATGACGGCACCCTGAACTGGACCTTCGACAGCGCAAGCGTCGCCGGTGAAGCCTTCGATCACCTCGCCGTCGGCGAGAGCCTGGTGCTGGATTACACCGTGGTGGTCACTGACAGCCAGGGAGTGACGGCGGAGCAAGTCGTCCAGATCACCATCAGCGGCAGCAATGACGCACCGGTCATCGCCATTGAAGGCGACGACAGTGCGGCGGAATCGCTGATCGAGACGGACGATACGCTGAGCACCGCCGGCACGTTGTCCATCAGCGATCTGGATACCACCGACGTTGTCACGCCAAGCGTGGCTTCTGTTACCGCCACCGGCGATACCGATGGCCTGAGCAACGCTGAGCTGCTGAGCATGCTCTCTGTCGATGCCGAGGCGATCATCGCCAACACCGAGAACGACGGCACGCTGAACTGGACCTTCGACAGCGCAAGCGTCGCCGGTGAAGCCTTCGATCATCTCGCCGTGGGCGAGAGCCTGGTGCTCGACTACACCGTGGTCGTCACCGACAGCCAGGGTGCGACCGCCGAGCAGGTCGTCTCGATCACCATCAACGGCACCAACGACGCACCGGTCATCGCCATCGAGGGCGACGACAGTGCGGCGGAATCGCTGACCGAATCTGACGCCACGCTCGCGACCGCCGGCACGTTGTCGGTCAGTGATCTGGATACCACCGATGTCGTCACGCCGAGCGTCGCTGCCGTGGTTGCCACCGGCGATACCGACGGCCTGAGCAATGCCGAGCTGCTGGGCATGTTGTCTGTCGATGCAGAGGCGATCATCGATGGCGTCAGCAACGACGGCACGCTGAACTGGGCCTTCGACAGCGCAAGCGTTGCCGGTGAGGCCTTCGATCACCTCGCCGTGGGCGAGAGCCTGGTGCTCGACTACACCGTGGTCGTCACCGACAGCCAGGGCGCGACCGCCGAGCAGGTCGTCAGCATCACCATCAACGGCACCAACGACGCACCGGTCATCGCCATTGAAGGCGACGACAGTGCGGCGGAATCGCTGATCGAGACGGACGATACGCTGAGCACCGCCGGCACGTTGTCCATCAGCGATCTGGATACCACCGACGTTGTCACGCCAAGCGTGGCTTCTGTTACCGCCACCGGCGATACCGATGGCCTGAGCAACGCTGAGCTGCTGAGCATGCTCTCTGTCGATGCCGAGGCGATCATCGCCAACACCGAGAACGACGGCACCCTGAATTGGACCTTCGACAGCGCAAGCGTCGCCGGTGAAGCCTTCGATCATCTCGCCGTGGGCGAGAGCCTGGTGCTCGACTACACCGTGGTGGTCACTGACAGCCAGGGTGCGACCGCCGAGCAAGTCGTCTCGATCACCATCAACGGCACCAACGACGCACCGGTCATCGCCATTGAAGGCGACGACAGTGCGGCGGAATCGCTGACCGAGACGGACGATACGCTGAGCACCGCCGGCACGCTTTCCATCAGCGATCTGGATACCACCGACGTTGTCACGCCAAGCGTGGCTTCTGTTACCGCCACCGGCGATACCGACGGCCTGAGCAATGATCAGTTGCTGAGCATGCTGTCCGTCGATGCCGAGGCGATCATCGATGGCGTCAGCAACGACGGCACGCTGAACTGGGCCTTCGACAGCGCAAGCGTTGCCGGTGAGGCCTTCGATCACCTCGCCGTGGGCGAGAGCCTGGTGCTCGACTACACCGTGGTCGTCACCGACAGCCAGGGCGCGACCGCCGAGCAGGTCGTCAGCATCACCATCAACGGCACCAACGACGCACCGGTCATCGCCATCGAGGGCGACGACAGCGCCGCCGAGTCTTTGACCCAATCTGACGCCACCCTCGCGACCGCCGGCACGTTGTCCGTCAGCGACCTGGATACCACCGATGTTGTCACGCCGAGCGTCGCTGCCGTGGTTGCCACTGGCGATACCGATGGCCTGAGCAATGAGCAGCTTCTCACCATGCTGTCCGTCGATGCCGAGGCGATCATCGCCGACACCGACAATGACGGCACGCTGAACTGGGCCTTCGACAGCGCAAGCGTCGCCGGCGAAGCCTTCGATCACCTCGCGGTGGGCGAGAGCCTGGTGCTGGATTACACCGTGGTCGTCACTGACAGCCAGGGTGCGACGGCGGAGCAAGTCGTCCAGATCACCATCAACGGCACCAACGACGCACCGGTCATCGCCATCGAAGGCGACGACAGCGCCGCTGAGTCTTTGACCGAATCTGACGCCACCCTCGCGACCGCCGGCACGTTGTCGGTCAGTGATCTGGATACCACCGATGTCGTCACGCCGAGCGTCGCTGCCGTGGTTGCCACCGGTGATGCCGACGGCCTGAGCAACGCCGAGCTGCTGGGCATGCTGTCCGTTGATGCCGATGCCATCATCGCCAACACCGACAATGACGGCACGCTGAACTGGACCTTCGACAGCAGCAGTGTCGAAGGTGAAGCCTTCGATCACCTGGCGGTGGGTGAGAGCCTGGTGCTGGATTACACCGTGGTGGTCACTGACAGCCAGGGCGCAACCGCTGAGCAAGTCGTCAGCATTACCATCAACGGCACCAACGATGCGCCGGTCATTGCCATCGAAGGCGACGACAGTGCCGCCGAGTCGCTGACCGAATCTGACGCCACGCTGAGCACCTCTGGCACGTTGTCGATCAGTGATCTGGATACCACTGACGACGTCACGCCGAGCGTCACGGCCGTGACTGCCACCGGTGACACTGATGGCCTGAGCAATGCCGAGCTGCTGAGCATGCTCTCCGTCGATGCCGATGCCATCATCGATGGTGTCAGCAACGACGGCACCCTGAACTGGACCTTCGACAGCGCAAGCGTGGAAGGCGAAGCCTTCGATCACCTCGCCGTGGGCGAGAGCCTGGTGCTGGATTACACCGTGGTGGTCACTGACAGCCAGGGCGCGACCGCGGAGCAAGTCGTCCAGATCACCATCAACGGCACCAACGACGCACCGGTCATCGCCATCGAGGGCGACGACAGCGCCGCCGAGTCTTTGACCCAATCTGACGCCACCCTCGCGACCGCCGGCACGTTGTCGGTCAGTGATCTGGATACCACCGATGTTGTCACGCCGAGCGTCGCTGCTGTGGTTGCCACTGGCGATACCGATGGCCTGAGCAATGCCGAGCTTCTCACCATGCTGTCCGTCGATGCCGAGGCGATCATCGCCGACACCGACAATGACGGCACGCTGAACTGGGCCTTCGACAGCGCAAGTGTCGCGGGCGAAGCCTTCGATCACCTCGCGGTGGGCGAGAGCCTGGTGCTGGATTACACCGTGGTCGTCACTGACAGCCAGGGCGCAACCGCTGAGCAAGTCGTCAGCATTACCATCAACGGCACCAACGACGCACCGGTCATCGCCATCGAGGGCGACGACAGCGCCGCTGAGTCGCTGACCGAGACTGACGCCACGCTGACCACCGCCGGCACGCTCTCCGTGAGCGATCTGGACACCACTGACGAAGTCACGCCGAGCGTCACGGCCGTGACTGCCACCGGTGACACTGATGGCCTGAGCAATGCCGAGCTGCTGAGCATGCTCTCCGTCGATGCCGATGCCATCATCGATGGTGTCAGCAACGACGGCACCCTGAACTGGACCTTCGACAGCTCAAACGTCGCCGGTGAAGCCTTCGATCACCTCGCCGTCGGCGAAAGCCTGGTGCTGGATTACACCGTGGTCGTCACTGACAGCCAGGGCGTGACCGCTGAGCAGGTTGTCTCGATCACCATCAACGGCAGCAACGATGCGCCGGTGCTGGTGGATGGTGAGCAACCTGTTGATCAAAGTGGTAACGATGGCGATCCCATCACGGCGTTCTTTGTCGCGGATGCTTTCACTGATATCGATAATGTTGCAGAGCTCAGCTTCTCGGCTGACAACCTGCCGGAAGGCCTGGTCATCGCCCCGGCCACCGGCGAGATCAGCGGTACGCTGTCGCCGGATGCCTCCACTGGCGGTGACGACAATGACGGCATCTACACCGTCACGCTGACGGGTACCGACGAGAATGGCGCCGAGGTCACCACGACCTTTACCTGGACCGTCGTCAACGTCGCGCCACAGGCCTTTGACAACATCGCTGAACTGGATGAGGGCGTCGCCACAGGAGACACCAGCACCACTAACGGCAACGTGTTGACGGAAGGCGAGTCAGATATCGATGGCGGCAACGACACTGATACGCTGATCGTCAGTGGTATCGGCGCAGGCGCCAATGCGGGCACTGACAGCGCCACAGGTACGCCGGTTGTCGGCACCTTCGGTAGCGTCACGATTGCAGAAGATGGCAGCTACACCTACGCACTGGATAACACCAACGCAGCGGTTCAGGCGCTCGCCGAAGGGGAAGTGCTCAGCGAGACCTTCACCTACGAGATCTCCGATGGTCAGAGCGGCACCGATACGGCGCTGCTCACCGTGACCATCAACGGCACCAACGATGCACCGCGCGCGACCCTCAGATCTCCGGGTATTGAGGTTGGAAGTGATGGGGAGCCAGTATCACCGGTGAATCTTCAGGAATTCTTTGAGGATATAGATAACGATTCCCAGCTCACCTTCAGTGCAGAAGGTTTGCCCGCAGGCCTGATTATTGATCCTGTTAGCGGGGTCATCAGTGGAGTTCTTTCCAATGATGCTTCTCAACAGGGGAATACGGCGACTCAAGGCCTTTACTCTGTCACGGCGACTGCGACCGATGAAGAAGGGCTACATTCTAGTATTTCCTTGAGCTATTACGCAGCCAACGTCGCGCCACAGGCCTTTGACAACATCGCTGAACTGGATGAGGGCGTCGCCACAGGAGACACCAGCACCACTAACGGCAATGTATTGACGGACGGTGACGCGGATATAGACGGCGGCAAGGACACCGATACGCTGATCGTCAGTGGCATCGGCGCGGGGGCCAATGCGGGGACTGACAGCACCGCCGGTACGCCGGTCACAGGTACCTACGGCAGCGTCACCATCGCCGACGACGGCAGCTATACCTACACGCTGGATAACACCAACGCGTCGGTGCAGGCGCTGGCCGACGGCGAAGTGCTCACCGAGACCTTCACCTACCAGATCTCCGATGGTCAGGGCGGCACCGACACGGCGCTGCTCACCGTGACCATCAATGGCACCAACGATGCTCCGGTGCTGGTCGAGGGTGCGCAACCGGCCGATCAGGCAGCCAACGACGGTGAGGCGATCACGCCATTCACCATTGCTGACGCCTTCACTGACGTCGACAACGGTGCCGAGCTGACCTTCCGCGTCGAGAATCTTCCCCAAGGACTGGTGATCGATCCAGCTACCGGCGAGATCAGCGGCACGCTGTCACCGGATGCTTCGCAGGGCGGTGATAACGACGAGGGTATCTACACGCTTACGGTTACGGCTACAGATGCTGAAGGTAATACTGCCAGCACAACCTTCACGTATAAGGTGAGCAACCCTATTCCTGAAGCGTTGGACCAGAGTGCAGAAGTCTCTGAAGACGGCGTGACAAGTGCAGTGGGAAATGTACTGGTCGGAGCTGATGGAGAGCCGCTCACGATTGATGTTGACGGAGACTCTGTGACGATTGCCAGCGTCAATGGCCAATCTGTTGATAATGACCAGACGGTTATTCAGGGCACCTATGGTCAACTGACCATTGCGTCTGATGGTGCATGGCGTTATGAGTTGGCAAATAACACTACCGCAGTGCAGGCGCTTGAGGATGGTCAGCGCGTCACTGACAGCTTTGGCTTTGTGGTCAGTGATGGCCAGGGGGGCATCGCGGTAGGCCAGCTGTCACTGAATGTAACGGGACTCAGTGAACCGGTAGTGCGAGGAACGACTGGTATTCCGCCGGTGACAGTTACGTCAGGTTTTGTACCTGATAATGGTTCTGATGGTGATGAAGTGGGGCGTCTCACGTCACAGGAAGATGACAGAGAGCAGCTCCTCTTCAGTGATTCTATCTTGCTGGATATCCCTAGCATTCAGCCAGTTCAGCTCACCATTATCTTGCGTGATGTAGTGGCCAATGAGGCGGTCTATGAATTCTCTCTGCCGGCCGGCGCTTTCGAGAGCACCAATAATGAAGAAATCAAGGTCGAAGCCACTAGAGCCGATGGTAGTTCGTTGCCTGGTTATGTTGCGTTTGATAGCGACTCACTGAGCTTCCGAGTCAACCGAGCCATGGCATTGTCTCTTGGCGTCGAGCGGGTCGATATCAAGGTCACCGGTCGCGATGAATCTGGTAACGAAGCAAGTACTACCTTCGTGATCTATCTCACGCCCAAGCAACAGGATGAAATTGAGCAAGAGACTGCCTTTGACGCTGAGACGAGTGATGAAGTACCGGCGACTGATTCACCTTCTGATGGTGAGGTAGGGCAACCACAAGCAGAGCCACAGCCTGAGCCTCAGGAAGCAGCAGAGACAACCGCTGTTCTTGGAGCAGTGCCACTCTCTGAAATGCTCAAGGTCGCTGGACGTGATGGATTCAGCCACGATCATGCCGATGTGCTTGCTGATTTGATGGCGTTGCTTGGAGATGATTCAGATATTTCCTGAGTTAGTCCGGCGACAGAGAAAGGCCAGCTAGCAGGTGACTCAAGAACACCAAAAAGCATTTCGCTATCGGCTTTAGTCACAAGATTCATTCCCGCCTGAAATGAAAGGCGGGCATACAAGAGTAAGGGACAGGGGATACATCATGACGGGACTAACGACTGGGTACGCGTTTCAGGTATCGCCTGAGCTAGCGCCCAAAGGGAAAGGGCGCCTCAAAACATTGGCGACCATGGTCGCCATCAGTGCAGCGGGCGTTGTGTTGTCCGCATGTGGCACCGTACAACCTGAACCACTGGGGCGTCAGGATATTGCGACAGCGATACAGGGTGATGAGGTGTTGTTTCAGCAGATGACGCCCGCGATTACAGAGCCTTTGGATCTCAATCATGCGATGGCGCGCGCACTCAAGTACAACCTTGATAATCGCGTCAAGCTGATGGAACAGGCCTTGGCAGAACAGAGCTTCAACCTTGCCAAGATGGATATGCTGCCCGTACTCGCGGCCAATGCTGGTTTTACTAGCCGTAGTAATGAAGATGCGTCTTCCAGTGAAAATGTGCGTACTGGTGTACAGAGCCTTGCCCAGTCCACTTCTGTGGACAAGGATCGCTCGAATGCAGACTTGCGTCTTTCATGGAATGTATTGGATTTTGGCGTCAGCTATCTCAAGGCCAAGCAGGAGTCTGATCGCTTCCTGATCGTCAAGAGTGCGCGTCGTGACATTATGGCCAAATTACTTCAGCAGACACGCAGCGCCTACTGGAAAGCTGCTGTTACGCAGAAGCTCAAGCCTCGTATTGACGTCTTGCTCATTGATACCGAAAAGGCACTTGGCCAGTTGGAGGAAATTCAACGCGAGAAACTGCGTGCACCGTTGGACGTACTCCAGGAGCAACGCCAATTGCTGTCGATCATGCGTAATCTCAAAAGTTTGCAGCGCTCAGTCGAAACGTCGCAGATTGAGTTGGCGAGTTTGATCAATCAATCGCCCAATGCAGAAATTCCACTTGAATCACCTAGTGAATTACCAGCACTGCCACCGCTGCCTTCCAATGATCTTGATGTACTTGAGCGTGTTGCTCTCGCCAATAGCGGAGAATATATCGGTCAGCTGTATAACGCCCGAATCGCTCAACGGGAAGCGCGTAAGAGCATGTTGCGCTTGCTGCCCGGGCTTGAGTTCTCTTACAGCGCGAATTACGACAGCAACAGTTATCTCTATAACGACACCTGGGCGCAGGCAGGGGTTCGTGTCAGCTGGAATATCTTCCGCCTGCTCGCGATTAACGAGATCAAGGCACAGAACGAAGCGCGAGATCAGATGGTTGAGGCACGTCGCCTGGCCAGCAATATGGCAACACTGGCACGCGTGAATTTGGGTTGGCAGCAATATCACAATTCATTGGACAGTCTGAGCATTGCTCAGCGTTTTCAGGCGCTCGATGAGCAAATTGCTGACTTCAGCAAACAAGCGCGTGCCAGTCGTGCCATCTCCGGTACAGCCTCTTTGCTGAATCAAGCCAAGGCACTGAATTCAGTGTTGAGTAACTCGCTTGCTTATGCTGATGCGCAAGATGCTTACGGTGGATTCCTGTTCAGCCTTGGATTCAATCCGGTACCCGAGGACTATCAGCGTTACGATGTCGATGCGCTGGCCAACAATCTGAATGAAGCATTCCGTCAGTGGTCAAGTGGCACCTTGCCGTTGCAGGACCCTGCATTTTGGCTTGAAGCACAACCCGAGGCTACCGCAACACAGGGGCAGGCGAGTCTGTGAGACAGCGCCTCGAACTTTTCTGAACAGGGACGCTGCCGATATGACAGTACATGACGATCGAAAGCGCTATTGGGCGAAACTGGGCGGCATTCTGCTGTGCGTTGCGTTACCTGGACTCGCTAGTGTGACTCACGCTGCTGATGTGCCGACCGTTCGCGGTCAGGTCAGTGCTATCAACTCTACCATTCTGGCGGCGCCTCTTTCGGGGCGCTTGCTGGAGGTCAACCGGCGTGCGGGGGAAGAAGTGAAGAAGGGCGAAGTCCTTATCCGTTTTGACTGCCGTTCGCTCAAGGCTGAGCGAGCTGTCGCGAGTGCACGACTGTCCGGGGCCAGCTCTCAATACAAGGTCAACAAACAGTTGGCGCGTTACGACAATGTCAGTCAGTTGGAGGTAGATCTTTCGCGTGCTGCCGTCAATGAGGCTAGCTCGTCGGTTAAGTTATCGGATGTCTACTTGAGTGACTGCACTATCACGGCCCCGTTTGATGCCGAGGTAGTGTCGCGTGCCGTTAACCCTTACCAATTCGTTTCCAATGGCGAGCCGATGCTTGAGCTTGTAAGTTCGGATCAGCTCGAAATTGAGGCAGTCATTCCCGCCATGTGGTTGGGACAGGTGGGTAACGGCACAGAAATGACGTTCAAGGCCGATGCCACCGGTGCAGAGATGTCCGGCAAGGTTGTACGTGTAGTCGATAGCATTGATCCTGTCAGCCAGACGCTCAAAGTGATTGCGCTACCTGACACAACGCCAGATGTAGGCGTCAAGCCAGGCATGAGCGGTGAAGTACGCTTCCCTTCATTGAATCCGTTGTCAGTGGATAGTGGAGACGCGACACAATGAATCGGCGTGTTGAAATGTCAGGTAGCGTGACGACGGACCGCCTGGCAGGGCTGATCACTCTTCAAAAGCGCCTGATGGGTGCCAAGGGACGACGCGAAGCTGAATATGTGCTCGTCAATGATACGGCGTATTTGTTTCCTGCTCGGCAATTGCTGTTGGTCAGTAACGGCAAGTTGACGGCGCACTCCGGCGCCACGGATGTCGAGCAGCAGAGCCCTTATCTTCATTGGGTGCGTCGGGTAATCAAGGCCCTCGAGCTTGATCGTACGGATATTTCTCGCAAGGTATCGGCAGAGTCAGCTGACAAGCCTGAACAGATAGTGCTCATTACTCCAGAGCGGTTGACTGAGCGTGATTCAATCCTGGGGGGGCAATGGAGTGAGCATTGGCCGCGCGAAGGTATCTGGGTACCCATGGTATGGCGAGGGCGTATCGAAGGTGGTCTGTTGTTGCTGCGTGAGAAGCCCTGGAATGAATCAGAACAGCGCTTGCTGACCCATTGGGTACAAGGTGCTGAGAATGTACTGGCGCGACATTCAGGACGAACGCGCGCTCCTCTCGGCAAGCGCCTGTTATGGGGAGCCGTGATCGCTACGCTAGCGCTATTGATGCTGGTGCCCGTTCGTTTATCCGTTCTGGGTCAGGCGGAGATCGTGCCGGAGGTCAGTAGTATCATTCGCTCGCCATTGGATGGTGTGTTGAAGGAGCTGTCCATTGCACCCAATCAGCAGGTGAAGCAAGGGCAGTTGTTGGCCAGGCTGGACGATGCTGAGCTCAAAGGGCGACTGGCTGAAGCTAGTCAGTCGTTTGCAGTGGCGCAGGCCGAGTATGCACGTGCGCGCCAGCGTGCCTTCACCGATCGTGCGGCGAGTGCAGAAGTGCCGCTGCTGTTGGCTCAGGTCAAGCAAGCGCGTGCTGATGTTAACTTTCTAGAGGAGCAGCTGACGCGAGTCCGCGTAGAAGCACCTCGTGATGGCGTTGCCATCATTGGTGATGCCAGCGATTGGGCAGGACGGCCGGTCAGGTTAGGGGAGCGTCTGCTCGAAGTGGCTGATACACGAGGTGCCGAAGTGGAGATCTGGCTGCCAAGTGCGGACAACATTCCCTTGCAGGAAGGCGCGGATGTCTCGCTGTTTCTCAATGTTGATCCCTCGCAGGTACGTGATGCCCACCTGACGCACGTCAATTATCGTGCCGAGCTGGCACCAGACGGCGAGTTGGCATATCGGGCGCACGCACTTTTGCGCGATACCGAGCATCTGCCGCGTGTTGGCTGGCGTGGTACCGCCAAGGTCAATGGTGAGAAAGTAACGCTTGGCTATTATTTGTTCCGGCGACCTTGGGCATCTCTGCGTAGCTGGATTGGGTGGTAGACGATGATTTCTCAGCCTCCACCGCTTGCGGTCTTGCGCCAGGACTTGAAGCTGCATCCCGTTGAACAGGATCGTGATGGTAAGCGGCGCTGGTTGCTACATGACCCTGTTGCTCAGCGCTTTTATCGGCTAGGCGAATCTGCCATTGAATTATTGCCCTTTATCAGAGGAGGGCAAGAGGCCACAGTGGCCAAAGAGGCCAGTTCAAGCCTTGGGCGTGAAGTACCGGGTGAGCAGCTGCGCATCTTGTCTGATTTTTTACGCCAGCATGATCTGGTGTGCGGTGATCCGGGGCAGCAGGAGCGCTATCAGCGCCGCCTGGAATCGCGTCCCAAGGGATTGAAGTGGTTGATGCATCACTATTTGTTTGTGCGTATCCCACTTGCCAATCCTGATCGCTGGCTGGATCGACATCTGAACAAGGTTCGTTGGCTGGGCAGTCGACGCTGCTTCTGGGGTCTGCTTGCCATGTTGTTACTCGGACTCTGGCTGACGGTGCGTCAACTGGATACCTTCCTGGCAAGCTTTGCAGCTCTGGGCGCGATAGGGGGTTGGCTGACACTGGGCATCGCACTGGTGTTCGTCAAAGTTCTGCACGAACTAGGTCATGCATTTGTTGCCAAGGCCAAGGGAGCTCGAGTTCCCACTATTGGTGTGGCCTTCATTGTAGGCTGGCCAGTGCTGTACACCGATACTAGCGATGCATGGCGTCTGACGGAGGGCAACGATAGGGTCAAGGTGGACATTGCCGGTGTCGCGGTTGAAATATCGATCTCGATATTGGCGCTGCTTTGTTGGCACCTGTTACCGGAGGGTGTGCTGCGAACGATCTGCTTTTGGTTAGCGACCACCACCTGGATCATGTCAGCGTTGGTCAACTTCAATCCGTTGATGCGCTTTGATGGTTATTACCTACTTTCCGATGCATGGCGTCAGCCTAATCTGGAACCCCGCTCACAGGCGCTTGCGCGCTGGCAGCTGCGTGAGTGGTTGTTTGGATTCAAGGAACCCCCCCCAGAGCGACCCCGACGTGCGTTGATCGGCTTTGCAATGGGCGTGTGGGTTTATCGTTTATTGCTCTTCTTGGGCATCGCCTTGGCGGTTTATCACTTTTTCTTCAAGCTACTCGGCATTGTGCTGTTTGCCGTAGAGATCTGGTATTTCATCATGCGGCCTATCATTAATGAAATACGGCGCTGGTTCAGCGAAGGGCGCAAGCCGCGGGCTAACATGGCTTTGTTGCGTACATCGTTGATCGTGGCGGCACTGGGTGTTTTTCTGTTGTGGCCATGGCAAAGCGAATTACGCCTTCCAGGCTGGTTGGAGCAAGCCTCGACTCGCCTGGAAGCTCCGTTTGGTGGCCGTGTCAGTCTGTCAGTCAGGCAGGATGAATCCGTGGTCTCGGGGCAATCACTGGCGACCATCAGTGCTCCCGAGGTGGCTCAGCGACTGGCCACGGCTCAGCGACGCACTGAGCAGCTTGATTGGCGACGCTCTGCCAGTGGTTTGGACCGTCGTCTTCTTCAGGAGAGTCCTGTGGTCCAGGCTGATCTCACGGTTCAGCGGCAGCGTGTCAATGCGCTTGAGGCGGAGCAGGCTACGGGCCGTTTGATGGCACCTTATACTGGTCAAGTACATTCCGTGAATCCTGCACTCATGGAAGGAGGCTGGGTGGGTAAGGGCGAATGGCTGATGACGTTACGCAACCCTGATAATGTTCATCTTACGGCGTGGGTTGAAGAAGAAGAGGTACTGCGTATTTCTGCTGATGCAACAGCATGGTTCTATCCGTTGTCTCCTGCGGGTGAGCCAATGGAAATGCGCGTCACCAACGTAGAGCCACAATCGGTAGAAGTGCTGGAGCAGCCCGAAATGGCGATCCCTTATGGTGGGCCATTGCGCGTGCGCGAGGGGCCGGAGGGTGAGCTTGAGCTGAGGCGCAGTCTCTATCGCGTGACGTTGAAGCCCATGGATCATGAACAGGCATTGATACAGTCCATCCCTGGACGACGGGGCGTGGTCAATGTGCAGACCGAAGCGCGCAGCTTGGTCAGTCGCACATGGCGAGAGGCTGTCGGTGTCTGGCGGCGAGAGTCTGGCTTCTAAGCGAGTGGTGGCGTTCTGCGGTTTAGTGTCTGACTCACAAAAAAGCACTGTCGGTTCATCACCGGCAGTGCTTTTTTGCTGTTTGTTGTCGAGAGCTTGTTTAGCGCTTCTAGTGATGTTCAAGCATGGGGCTGGCTAATGAGGTTTCCATCAGCGGCCTGGGCATTCCAATCGCATATCCTTGCACATGATCGACACCGATGGTCGATACCGAGGCTAAGACATCCTTGCTACCGACAAATTCGGCCACGGTTTTCATGCCCATTTCGCGTGCTACCTCGGCGATGGCACGTGCAATGGAGTAGGACACGCGATTGGTATCCATATCACGAATGAAGGCACCATCGATCTTCAAATAATCGACTGGCAGACTCTTGAGATAACCGAAAGATGAGACACCACTGCCAAAGTCATCCAGTGCGAAGTAGCAGCCTAATTCACCCAGCGTTTCGAAGAAGGTGCGTGCATCTCTCAAGCGCGTGATCGCCACCGTCTCAGTGATCTCGAAGCATATCTTGTTGCCGGGGATACCACTTTCTCTCACAAGCGTGACGAGAGTTTCTCGAAAACTGGGACTGCTGATGGAGTGTCCCGAGAGATTGAGCGCTACCATTGTCAGGCGCTCGGCATGAGATTTCTGCGATGCTAGCCACGACAGATATGCGCGAATGACATGCTCATCAATAGCCGCTGATAGGCCATAGCGCTCTGCCGCAGGCAGAAATTCGCCGGGTGAAATGATGCTCCCATCACGCGACCGGAGGCGCACGAGGACTTCATAATGCAACTCGGAGTCACTCTCGCATCCAACGTGAGTGGACACGATCGGTTGCTGAAATAACACGATTCTTTGTTCTTCCAGTGCGGCTGTTATTTCGGTCACCCAGTGCATTTCTTGCATGCGTAGTGTGACCTGATCACCCGATTCACAGTGTCGATGTACACGATTACGCCCCGCATCTTTGGCTTCATAACAGGCTGCATCGGCAGCGCTCAGCAATTGATGCGGATCATTATGACGACTGCTGATGCTGACAAGACCAATGCTTGAGCTGACACCGAAGAGCTTGTCATCCCACATGAAACGGAAGTTGGCGACAGTATTCCGCAGATGTTCCAGTTGTTGTTCGGCAACTTCCAGCATCGTTTCAGGCATCAATAGTCCGAATTCATCGCCTCCCAAGCGAGCCAGGAAGTCCTGCGGACGAAGCTCGGCACGAATGATGTCGACGAGCTGGATCAGCAGTGCATCCCCAGCAGAGTGACCGCAGGTGTCGTTGACGACCTTGAACTGGTCGAGATCGATATACGCTAGGCAATGGACCGTATCGTCTGCTCGGGCGTTATCACATAGCTGAGTCAACCTGCTGCGAAAAGCGGCACGGTTGAGCAGACCGGTCAGGCTATCGTGATTGGCTTCGTGTATCAGTCGTTGCGACATGGTGTGGTTGAGCGTGTTATCGATCAGCGCAATCAGCGTATAGCCTTCTTGGTTGGGTGTTGGATCGATAGCAGAGATACTGATGTCAGCATGAACGGTATTGCCACTGGCATGAATAAAGCGACAGCGCTGAGTAAAGTACTCTTTTTCCCCATTGATCAGCGCCTGATGTTGTTCCAGCAAGTGGTCCAGATCTTCAGGGTCTACCAGCTCGCGTAGATAACAACGGGATAGAGTTGCCGTGGGATAACCGAGAATATCTTCAATGCGTTGATTGATTCTCAGTAGTTGGCCGTTGTTTCCCAAGTGCGCCATTCCGACAGCAGAATGTTCAAAAGTAGCACGGTAACGGCGCTCGCTGGCGCTGAGGCGTTGCTGCGTGATGTGGCGTTCACACTCAGTGGCCAGTTGCGATACGCGATCACAGACCGACGTCAGGAAAGCCAGTTCATCATCAGCCCATTCACGGGGAGCATTGCACTCGGTGCAGCAGATAACTCCGACGATTTTTCCGGACATGCGCACAGGGCTATCAAGAATTGCTTTGATGTCATTGCTGAATGTTCCCTGGAAGAGCAGATCTTCGTTTACCCTGGAAACATCTGCGATTGCCAGCACTCGTTCTGAATCCAGCGCTGAAAAATATCCTTGATGTTGGTCGTGAGGAAGGGTTTTAGGATAGGCGTCAGCGGTATCATCGTGAGGTGAGGGGAGAGATGAGTCGCGTACATGAAGTAGATGCAGGCTGTTATTCTGCTCGTTCATTCGCCAGAGACTGACTTTGCGTACCTGGAGTCCTTCTGCCACTAACTGACAAATCCATGGCTCCAGGGTCTCAATATCGATGCCGTCGATGTGGCGTGTATTGCCGAGCCGGATAAGGGCAGCCTGTTGGTGCTCGTAGCGCCGCAGTTTGTTGGCTTGCGCGACATTGGCCAAGTGCTGGTGATGAATATCGAGTAGCGAGCCAATGAAATGCCGTGGCTCATTGTCTCTGACATCAAACTGGGCACGGAATTTGAACCAGCGATAATCCCCTAGTCGAGTACGAATACGCAGCTCTATGCTAAACGGAGTACTTTTCAAGCGATTATCTTTTATCAATGCCTGAAACTCTTCACGCATTTCCGGCGCCACTCTCTCGTGAAGCGCTTCAAGTCGACTGTCCAGCGTGCCGGGGGCATAGCCAAGCTGGGTTTCCAGACGTGACGAGATGGTCAGTCGCTCATGGCCTGCTTGCCATTCGATGATTCCGTCCGAGATGCTGCACAGTATCCAGTTGGCGCGCGTCTGGCTGTCCTGGAGCGCTGTATTGAGTCGAGTACCTTGCATCAGTCGCTTGACGGCCTCACCGATCATCATCGCCAACTTGTCCAGCTGAGAGAGCGTGCCATCACTTGGCGGAGTCTCACGTGGAGAGGTGTCGAACATGCTCATGCAACCAATGACGTCACCTAGCGTGTTACGCAGTGGTAGCCCAATGTAGTAGCGAATGCCGTCGCCCTGTACTGAACAGGTATCACGCAGAGTGGGATGCTGGCTTGCATCGAGCGTGACTAGCCTTGCCCCCTGAACGACTGCCATGCCACACAGACTGTCGTGGATCGGTACGATATCCGGGGTATTGTCATCCAGGCTGAGCCAGCGCTTTAGCTGATCGCCATCGCGAAGCGTAATCAAGGCTAGGGAAGTGCCGGTGAGATTGGCTGCCAGCTCAAGGATCATCTGCGCCTGATGATCTTCTTCACGTCGCAGGGACTCGATACAGGCTGAGGTGATTGAGGTATCAAGCATGAGAGAGTCCGGCATCGCGTAGCAGTTTCCCAAAGGATAAAAAAGGCGTCGTTGACGGTCAAAAATAAACCCTATCACAGCCTGGCATCGTGATGACGCAGAGAGTTTCGGGGAATCAATATTGTACTTCCCATCTTGCATCCTGAAGTACAGCGCGGTCTGTGGCACAATTTTGCCATGTTGTTCTACTTTTGGATGAGATCTTGATGAAGGAGTCTGGCCAGCGATGGAGTTGATCAAGGGGTTCTGCGTGCTTTTATTGTGCCAGTTTCTGGGCGAGGTCATTGGCAGGGCGCTTGTATTACCTGTACCGGGGCCAGTGCTGGGTATGCTGCTTTTACTGATGGGCCTGATGCTGCGTGGTCGATTGCGTAAACGCATTGTTCCTGCGGCTGACAGAGAAGGGGAGGCGGTGCGCCGTGATGGCGACATGGGACAGCGTCAATTGGCTCGCGCCTTATTGCGTGAACGTGTTCCCGGCAGTTTGAGGCTTGCCAGTAATGGTCTGCTCGCACATCTCTCATTGCTGTTTGTCCCAGCGGGAGTGGGTGTCATGGTGCACTTTGGTTTGATCGCCCGAGACTTGATGCCAATCGTGATCACGCTGGTAGTGTCGATAGCCGTGACACAGCTGGTAACGGCATGGTTGCTGCAGCGATTGATAGATCGCCGGCCGCCTGCTGCCCCTCAAATACCTCAGCGTAACGAGGTGTCTTCATGACATTGGCTCCTCTGGATGCACTTTGGGTGTACTTGAGTGCTTCTCCATTACTTCATCTATTGCTGACACTGGTGGCGTTTCTGGTCGCTGTCGCGATCAACCGCCTGGCCCGCGGCTCATCACTGGCACATCCCGTTCTGGTCTCTATCGCGTTGATCGTGACATTCCTGCTGGTCACCGATACGGATTATGCGACCTATTTTGAGGGGGCCCAGTTCATTCATTTCCTGCTAGGCCCGGCGACCGTCGCTTTGGCAGTGCCGCTTTTCGATCATCTGGATCGCGTCAAGCAGATGCTGTGGCCGCTATTGATCGCCTGTTGCACCGGGATTGTCACGGCAGTGACGACGACGCTGGGGCTGGCGCTAGCACTGGGTGCTCACACTCAGGTCGCTCTCAGTCTGGCACCCAAGTCAGTGACCTCTCCCATTGCGATGGGGATTGCCGAGAAGCTGGGCGGTATTCCGTCACTGACGGCGGGTCTTGTGTTGCTCACCGGAACCCTGGGCTGCGTGATGGGGCCAACGATGATGAAACTGGCGGGTGCTCGAGACGATACGGTCAAGGGATTCACGATGGGGCTTTCGGCGCATGGGATAGGCACGGCATTCTGTTTCTCTTCAGTCAGTACACTGGCGGGTGCCTTTGCGGGTATGTCCATGGGGCTGACGGGGCTGTTGACAGCCTTTATCCTGCCGCCGTTGGTCAGCCTTTTTGGGCTGTAAAAAGATTTATCTGGAGTGAGTTGAGTTGGCTTAATTTTTCGTTAAGCGAGGCGGGTCATGCTGACGTACGTTCAATGATTTGGGTGATCTGCCCGCGGCAGTCAGTGGTGATGTACCGACAGGGTATGTGACAACAAATGTCATCCCTGTGACACATCGCTGTCAGTCAGATGGGGAATCATGATGGACGTATGCGAATCAGGCGTGGCTAGGGCGCGACGTTAACGCGTCGTTGCGTATATTGCTGGCGATGCCCCGACTCAAGGAAAGTGACATGTTCAGTCCATTTAGACGTCGTGTTGAACAGCGCCAGCACGGTAGCCTCTCCGGGCATCGTTTGCTGATTGAAGCGCCCATGGCCTCCAGTTGTCGTGAATTGTGCTGGCAGCTGGCATCCGCGGGCGCTGCCCTGACACTGATTGAGCGTGATAATGATGACCTGGCACTGCTGTGTCAGCTGCTTCCCACGCCTGACGCCCAACAGCATCAGTGCTTGACCCTCAGCGCTGCTGACACGACGGGTAATTCGCTTTGTGAACAGCTGTCAGCCATGCCAACGGCTCTGTGTCCCAATACCTTGCTGACGCTGCCGGGTGATGGTGACTGGCAGCTTGAGAATGGTAGAGCATGGTATGTTCTCAAGACACGTGGATGGCCGCTCGAGATCAGGGATCAGGTGCTGCGATTGCTGAGCGCCCCATGGGTGTTGCCGGAGACGGAATCATTGCTGGAGCTCACCCTGCAGTCAGATGGTGATTTTTTCACTGCGCTACCGCCGCCACGCCATACACGCGTTAGATTACATGGGCCTGCGATGGTCACCGGAGAAGAGGACCCCTTGTTGATGCGTCTGGCGCGTCATCAAGGTAGTCATCCTGTGAGTGTGGCTCGCCAAGCACGGAATGTGATCTTGCGATTACGTCTGGCGCGAACCCCCAGTGTTACCAAGCGTACATGGCTGCGGAGCATTGACAGGTCGCGGCGACTGATTGGCTGGCCACGCCGGATCGTCGAGCGCGGCGCAGTGGGTCTACGTGAAGAAAAGATGCTGTTGACCACGCGAGTCGATAAGTGGCGTCTGGCGCGCCATCAGGCCCGCCGCACCAAGGCTGGGGCCTGACAGCTTGTCTACGAGTACTATCATGCTGGTAGGTCACCTCTCGAGACGTCCGCTTCCTTCAGGTAGCGGACGTCTTTCATCCAGCCAGTGCTGGATACGCCGATGTCTTTCAAGGAGTCCCAATGCGAGTCTTGCTGGTCGAAGATGATCCCCTCCTGGGAGAGGGCGTTAGCCATACCTTGAGCCGTGAAGGCATGAGTAGTGAGTGGCTCAAGGAGGGAGGTAACGTCGTTGCATCACTCAAGCATTCCAGTTTTGATGTGCTGGTACTGGACCTTGGTCTGCCGGATATGGACGGCATTGAGGTGCTCAATGCATTGCGTCGGCAAGGGCATACGCTGCCGGTGCTTATTCTTACTGCACGTGATGACATCAGTGATCGTGTCCGTGGGCTTGATAGTGGTGCGGATGACTATCTGGTCAAGCCCTTCGATATCGCTGAGCTGGTGGCACGATTACGCGCCCTGGTGCGACGTCACGCCGGTCAGGTCAGCGGTAGCTTGCAGATTGGACCTCTCAGCATTGATCAGGCAGGGCGCAGTGTGACGTTGTCCGGTACTGAAGTACCCTTGGGCCGCCGTGAATTCGATTTACTCGAGTTCATGTTGTTGCACCCCAATCGTGTCTTTAGTCGCGATCAGCTTGTTGAGCAGCTATATGGATGGGATGGCGATGTCGAGAGCAACGTCATTGAAGTGCATGTGCACCATCTGCGTCGCAAGTTCGGTGCCGGTGTCGTCAAGACCATTCGTGGCGTGGGTTATCGATTGGGTGAACTCTCGTGAAGTCGATTCGCAGCTTTTTGCGCCGCAGTCTGATTGGCGGTGTCGTGATAGTACTGGGAGCAGCGGGTGCGTGGAGTTATTACGATGCTCGTGAGCAGATCGATGAGTTATTTGATGCTGAACTGGCTCAGAACGCGCGCATGTTGGGCAAGCTTTACCAGTCTCAGCTCTCCGCGTTGGACGTGGAATCGCGACAGGAATTGCTTCAGGAGCTGACGGCGGGGATTTTTCGTCTGCGGCCACCTTCGTTGAGCTTTCCCGATGGGCATGAAAAGTCGCCGTTGGGCCATGTCTACGAAGACAAGCTTGTCTTTCAGATGTGGGACCCACTCGGGCAGCCGCTGTTGGGGTTGGGCGTGCAAGGCGTTAACCTGACGTATATGCCCATACCGGGCTATGGCATGCAGCATACTGATCACTTCGACTGGCATACCTTCACGTTATATTTCCCCGACACGGGAGTCTGGGTAACGGCGGCGCAACGTGAAGATGTTCGTGATGAGCTGACCGGCCAGATTGCATTGCACAATGTGCTCGCACTGATCGTGGGACTTCTCGTGATTGCGCTGATGATTGGTATTGCGGTCTCACGTGGATTCCGTCCTGTGCTGCGTATCAGCCGCCAGATCACGGCGCGGCAGCCCGGCTATCTCGAACCCTTGGATGTCCGCGAGGCACCTGATGAAATTCGGGGCATGGTAGATGCACTCAATGGTTTGCTAGCCCGATTGGCCGATACGCTTGATAAAGAACGGCGCTTTACTGCCAATGCCGCGCATGAATTGAGAACGCCACTGGCGGGTATCAAGGTGCATGCACAGAACCTTGAAGCCGATGCGACGGATGAAGCCTCCCGTCGTGCAGCACGCATGATCGTGGATGGCGTCAATCGCATGACACGCATGGTTGAGCAGCTGCTGACACTTTCGCGTCTTGAAAGCGGGACGGAAGTGCCGCGGGTCAAGGTAGATCTCGAGCATCTCGCCCATGAATTGGAGCGTGATCTCGGCCATATGGCGCAGCAGAGAGGCATTGTGCTGCTATTGAAGATCGCGCCAGAAGTGACCTTGTACAGCCACGAGAATGGGATCTATGTACTGCTGCGTAATCTACTCGATAATGCGCTGCGCTATACGCCTGAAGGTGGGCAGGTACAGCTCGTCATTCGTGTAGATGCCACGGCTGACAAAGGCATGACGAGGCTTGTGACGATGGAGGTTCTGGATACTGGCCCAGGCATTCCGTTGCGCGAACGCGAGCGTGTCTTCGAGCGCTTCGTACGGCTGGCAGGTCAGAAGACTCAGGGCTCAGGGCTTGGCCTCTCGATCGTGCGTGAGCTGGCAGAGCGTCTCGGCGCAGATTTGACGTTGAGTGATAGTCCGTTGGGCACTCCGCAGATGCCTGGATTGATGGCGCGGGTGCGTTTTCCCTGAGTAATTTTGAGCGTTGTCCAGAAAGGATATTGAACGCAATATGGCGTGTCTTGAGTCACGCTGAGCTGTCTTTGGCGTTGCGTAGGATACCTCAATGCTCTCTCTGAGCCGCATCTCATTGTCGCGTGAAGGATAAAACGCAGATATACCCTCACGCCGCTTGCCAACAAGGCGATGGTCGGGTGGCGAAGATGGCTTTATTAGCGCTATCTTCATTGTATGTTGCACAGCAGCATGACATCACCATCGTCAGGAGATTTGCATGAGTGAACATCAGTCATCCCCCGCTCGCGTTGCCCTTGTGACTGGGACTGCCAGTGGTATCGGTGCCGCTATCATGGAGGCATTCTGTCAGGCGGGTCATCAAGTGCTGGCGGTTGATTTCAGTGATGCAGGTGCCAGTGTTGCCGACAAGGCAGGCGCAACTTTTTTCAAGGCTGACCTCACCGATGCTGAGCAATGCCGGGCCGCCGTGGCAGAAGCGGTATCGCGCTTTGGTCGCTTGGATATACTGGTCAATAATGCCGGTATCCAGCACGTCGAGCGCATCAAGGATTTTCCGGAAGCCAAATGGAATCAGATCATTTCGTTGATGCTGACCGCACCGTTCACCCTCATGCAGGCCGCCTGGCCGCACATGGAAAAGAACGGCTATGGGCGTATCGTCAACATGGCTTCCATTCATGCGCATGTGGCTTCACCGGGTAAAGCTGCTTACGTGAGTGCCAAGCATGGCCTGATGGGGCTGACCAAGACAGCCGCGCTTGAAGGCGGTGAGAGCGGTATCACTGCCAATGCCATTTGTCCGGCCTACGTGCGTACGCCACTCGTTGACAAGCAGATTGCTGAGCAGGCCAAGCTCAACGATATGCCGGAAGAGGAAGTCATCGACAAGATCATGCTCAAGGGCGCCGCGATCAAGCGCATGATCGACCCTTCTGAAGTGGCTGACATGGCGCTGTGGCTGGCATCAGATAAGGCGGGTTCAGTCACGGGCTCCAGCTTCAATATGGACCTCGGTTGGATCGCTCAGTAATCAGCGTTACAGCATCCACAATATCATCGTATTGAGCCGATTCATTCAAAGCCTTCGCTTATCCTCGCAGAGAACTTCTTGTGTGAGGGGCGAGGGCTTTTTGATGCAGTACTGTTTTGTATGAGTCGCTGCATTTCATCAACGATTGCACCTCATCAGACGCCACTTTCATGCACAACGGCTTTGTAAGGAAATTCGTCATGACGACTCCCTCACTTCCTCAGACTTCATTACCGCCGCTACAGGACAGTCAGTTACAACTCGATAAGGGGGTGGCAGTGCTGACGCTGTCACGTCATGACGTACGCAATGCCTTGACGGGAACAGCGCTGGTCGAGGATATATTGAGGGTCGCAGACTGGGTGAATCAGTGTGACGCCGTTGGCGCACTGGTAATCACTGGTGGGGGTAGTGCCTTCTCGGCTGGGGGGAATGTTCAGGACATGGCACAACGGCGCGGCGATTTTGCGGGAGATGCCGCAGAGGTAGCAGCGCGTTATCGGCGTGGTATTCAGAGAATGCCGCGTGCTGTGTTGGGCATTGAGGTGCCGGTTATCGCCGCTGTCAACGGGCCTGCCATTGGGGCAGGGTTCGATCTCGCCAACATGTGTGACATCCGGCTAGCGAGTGATCGCGCCCGTTTCGGAGAGACCTTTCTCAACCTCGGGCTGATTCCCGGCGATGGCGGTGCCTGGTTGCTACAGCGCTTGATTGGCTATCAGCGCGCATGTGAGCTGACTTTCAGTGGACGAATCGTGGCCGCTGAGGAGGCGCTCACACTGGGGATTGTGTTAGACGTCTGCGCAGAAGATGCATTGATGCCGCGCGCGCTGGAGATGGCCGGGCAGATGGCGAGGCAGCCACGTCTAGCAACGCGGCTGACCAAGCGTCTCATGCGGCGAGCGCCTGACATGGGACTCGATGATTTTCTCGACCTGTGTGCCAGTTTTCAGGGCCAGTGTCATCAAGACCCTGAGCATCACGCTGCAGTGGCGGCCTTGCTCGCCAAGATGAAGGTCTAACGTCACGTCATATTGATGCAGCTTATATCTGTCAATCCACTGTTTTGGCGGCGGTCAGCGCTTGACTGGCCGCTTCTGCAGTTTGCGCTGCAAGGTGCGACGGTGCATGCCAAGCGCCCGCGCAGTCGAAGAGATATTGCCATCGTGCTCGTTGAGTACCTTCTGGATGTGCTCCCAGGTCAGGCGATTCACCGATGGCGGATTGTCAGAGATCTCGGTGCCCGGATCGCCGCTCTCACGAGTGAAGGCATTGAGTATCTCGTCAGCATCGGCAGGCTTGCAGAGGTAATTCACGGCGCCGAGCTTGATAGCCTCTACGGCGGTCGCAATGCTCGAATAGCCGGTGAGCACCACGATGCGCGTTTCGGGTAGCAGGTCAATCAGCTCTGGCAAAAGCTTGAGGCCGGAGCTTTGCTCCAGCTTCAAATCCAGCGTGATCAGCTCCGGGCGATGGCTGCGCGCCACACTTAGCGCCTGTGCTTCATCGCGGGCCACCTCAACCTCGTAGCCACGACGCGTCATGGCGCGTGCCGTCACCTGGCAAAAGAACTCATCATCATCGATGATCAGCAGTCGGGTTGCATCGCTCATCAGGGCTCTCACTTGGGCGGTCTTTGCCGCCATCATGTCAGATGAAGGGGGAGGCGGACTTCAGTCAATGTGCCGCCATCTTCATGATTGTACAGGCTAACTCCGCCACCAAAACGATTGATGGTGGCATGGGTCAGAAACAGGCCAATGCCCATTCCCTTTGATTTTGTGGAGATGAAGGTCTCGCCTAACTGATCGGCAACCGCCATCGGTACGCCATCGCCGTGATCGCGAATATCGATGATGACTTCTTGCTCGCGCCGCTCCAGCGTGATCTCGATATCGTCAGGGCAGGCATCTGCGGCATTGTTGAGGAGATTCATCAGCGCCTGTTCCAGCGTGGTATCGACCAGAATCTGCGCCTGCTCACCACCAGGGCTAGCTTCAACGCTGTGCTGAACATCTGGACGTACCACCAGCCAGCGCTGAACGATTTCTTCCAGCCACTCCGCGGCATTGGCGGGCTGCGGCTTCTCCATACGTCGGCGATCAGCGGCGGCCACCATTGCCTGTAGGCGCTGTTTGCAGGTATCGACCTGACTGCGGAGCAGGGCGAGATCTTCCTCTAGCTGCGGGTCATCCTTGCCCTTGGCGTCTTCGCGCATCTCGCTGAGCAATACCGCCATGGTGGATAACGGCGTACCCAGTTCATGCGCGGTGCCGGCTGCCTGACTCGCCACTGCCAACACTTGCTCACTCCGCAATGCTGCCTCACGCGTGGTCGACAGGGCGTGGTCGCGCGTGCGTAGGGCATACGCCATCTTGTAGATGAAGTAGGTCACCAGCGTCGCCGATAGGCCGAAGTTCAGCCACATTCCTATGACGTGCAAGCTGATACGTCCGCCCAGCTCATAGGTGGCCAATTGTGGCACTGGCTCGTAAAACACCATCAGGAAGCTGTAACAGCACATGCCGACAGCCGCGATGATCCAGGCATAGCGCCACGGCAAAGTGGCCGCGGCCATGGTGACAGGGACGAGATAGTACGGCACGAAGGGGTTGGTCGAGCCGCCGGTATGGAAGAACAGCATCGTCAATCCGGCAATGTCCACCAGCAGGTGCAGCAGGTTCTCGGTATCGGTGACGGGGTGGGATTGCCCCAGCCGCCACCAGCTGGCGACGTTGACCAGTCCCATGGCGATGATGATCGAGATGACCGGCAGCACATTGAGCTGGAAGCCGATGATCTCGATCCCGAAGATGATCAGGATGAGAAATCCGGTCCAGGTAATGCCGCGGGCAATCGTCAGGCGTATGAGATTACGGTGCGGTGTAGACAGTGGCGGAGGTAACGGCTGATTCATGACGGCTCCTGCAATGAATGCGGCCATGATAGTGAATCAGGCCCACAAAGTGCAGCCTCGGCGGTGAGAGAGAGACTTATCGCTCTTGCTTGATACTCAGCACTCAAAAGAACCGGGGCGCAACGGGCGGACAACCCTGGGTGTGATGCCACTCAGGTATGCACTCCATGCTTCAGGGTGCACGCAGGGCTGGGCGGGGTATCCCTCGACTGGCGCCTTCATCATGGACAGCCATGGTGCGTGGCGCTGCATGCCAGGCGGCAATGATGCGAGTGCTGGCAGCCAACGAATGACATGTGTTCCTTGTGGGTCGTGCTGGCCCGCCTGCTTCATCATGTTGAAATGGCGGTCGTCACGAGAATCACAGCCGATGCCAGCAAGATGGCGCCAGTTGCCGTCGTTGATAGCGGTATCATGGTCCAGCAAGTGATAGGCAAACCACGCCGCCCCCAGTCGCCAGTCCACCTTGAGGTCCCTGACGAGGAAACTTGCCACATGCTGTCGCAGGCGATTGCTCAACCAGCCGGTAGCGGCCAGTTCCTGCATTCCGGCATCTATCCAAGGAACCCCGGTAGTGCCTTGGCACCAATGTGCGAAGGTATCGGCACTGCTAAGTACCCACGCATGCTGAGGGGGCTCGGCTTCGGTGACAGTCGCGTCAGAGGGGGCGGGGCTCATCAGGCGCGCATGCCATTGGAAGTATTCACGCCACAGCAGTTCCACCCGCACCCAGTCGTGACTGGCCTGCGATGTCTCGTGTGGAGAGGTTTGCGGAGTGATAACGCTGGCCTGGGTTGTTATAAGGTCTGCCATCACTCGGCGCGGCGATAGGCTGCCCAGTGCCAGCCAAGGGGAAAGCCGTGTTGAAAAGTCGGCTCCGGCCAGCGTATTGCGGGTAGTCTCGTTGCGGCCTGTTCGTATCTGATTCAGATAGCGATGGAGGTGTTCATGAGCGGCCTGTTCGCCACCCAGGTAGTGATAGTCGCTACGTGAATCTGTTTGCCAGCCATGTGCTTCGCACAGTGGCTGAGCGCTATCATCAAACCCGCGCGGTGCTACTGACGACCAAGGCGGCAGGCTTGTCGGTGCAGGCAGAGGGGCCGCCATGCGCTCTGCAAGCTGAGGTGTACGCTCTATCTCGCGACGAAAGGCGCTGAAGCTGGTGGGCAGCGCACTCTGTGCGAAAGGCAGTTCTGCTGCTGTCAACAGTTGACCGGTCTCGACACGCTCAAGTGTACAGCCGTTGGGCAGGGCAGCCTCGACGCTGTTTTGAACCGCGCACTCCATGCTATTAACAGCCTGACGGGTAATCACCCGCGAGCAGTGGTGAGCTCTGATAATCTCCGGCAGTCGTCTGTCGGCTTGGCCATGAGTCACCCATAAATCGCTACCTAGCGCTTTGAGGTCCTGTTGTAGATGCTCAAGACTTTCCAGCAGGAAGCGTTGGCGGCCGAGACTCAATGGCTGTGGGCTTTTTGAATCAACAGGCACACTGAACGGCGCGAGAAAGGTGGTCTCGGGGAGTACATGCACGACGATCAATGAAGTGGGAGCGCCATCAATAACGGCCTGCCACAGCGGATTGTCATCCAGACGGAGGTCGTGATGTAGCCAGACTAGCCAAGTATCAGTGTGGTTCATGCCTGTCGACTCCTATCTGCAGTGATGAACGAGTTGCTCCGACGACCGTCACCGCCAGCACACGATGTCATCTGATGATGCATGGCTGCTGGATGCCACGAACAGTGAGGTTGGCGGGGCAGGAAGGACGTTGCACGCAGAATGGATTGACGAGGCATGGCTACTCCGACGAGATAAATCTCGTATAAAAAACGGATAGCCCTTGTACAGTAAAATAGCGTAGATGGCGAATAAGTAGCTGTGCTGTGCTCCCCAGTATCAATGAGTGAGTTGGTCAAGACGCTTCTCTAGCGCCTGCATGCTGTCCAATAGATCGCGATACTGCAGGCCTGTCAGCGTGCCGAGCAATTCATCTTCGAAACGGCGTGCCTCTGGGATCAGCTCGTTCAACAAGGCCTCGCCACTGTCAGTCAGGTGTAGTAGCTGTGCCCGCTGATCATGCTCACTGGGACGGCGCAGGAGAAGTTCGCGCGTTTCAAGCGCTTTAATGGCTCGAGATACGCGTACCTTATCCATGTGTGTTCGCTGACTGATCTCTCTGGCCGTTAATGACGTACCGCGACTTAGCCAGGCCAGCACTCGCCATTCGGCAACATTGATGGCGAAACGGTCGCCATAACGCGCAAACAGCGCTTCGCTGGTACGTTCCGCCAGTCGATTCAATCGATAGGGCAAGAACTGGTCCAGATCGAGACCAAGGCTGAGAGAAGCATCGTCAGGTATGTCGTTGGAAGACGTCATTAGGCAGATTCCGGTTAGTCGAAAAGATACGATCTGGAAAGTACGGTCAGAAGATGCACAGGGTTTGAAGTTACGAATGTTACCACTAGTGAGTAAGAGTGAGACCAAAGGCTATTGAAGCCTGAGTTGTCAGTGGTCGCTTATGTGCATATAGTTACAAATGAAACCATATGCCAAGCATAAAAGACGGAGACAGCCATTCATGGGCGATCAAGGCAGCAGCAAGCGGCGCAAGGATACGCTTCGCTATCACAGCGGCTTTCGCAACCATGTGTCCAGCGAAGCGCTGCCGGGTGCCTTGCCAGTCGGGCAGAACTCGCCTCAGCGTTGCCCGTATGGACTCTATGCGGAACAGCTCAGTGGCTCAGCTTTTACAGCGCCTCGCAGTCATAACTTGCGTAGCTGGCTATATCGCATTCGGCCCTCGGTCGTGCAGGGAGCCTATCGACCTCTGGAGATGCCACGCGTGGCGACGGCGCCACTCAAGAATATCAGTCCGGATCCTAATCCCATGCGTTGGGATCCCATGCCGATGGCGGATGATGACAGCGACTTTCTCGAGGGGCTGACCACATTGGCCGTCAATGGTGATGTACAGATGCAGACGGGCTGCGGGACACATCTCTACGCCTTCACGCGCGGCATGCGGCAGCGCTTTTTCTGCAATGCCGATGGTGAACTGTTGATCGTGCCGCAACAGGGCAGCCTGGAAGTGCGTAGCGAAATGGGACTTTTACATGTCGCCAGCGGGGAAATTGTCGTGATCCCGCGTGGCATCAAGTTTCAGCTCAATCCGTTTGATGAGAGTGATAGCGATACCCGGCATGTCTGCCGTGGCTATGTGGCCGAGAATTACGGTGCTCCGCTGGAACTGCCGTCACTGGGACCTATCGGTGCCAATGGCTTGGCAAATCCGCGTGATTTTCTCGCGCCCTCTGCCTGGTATGAGGAGTGCAGTGATGATCATGAGCTGGTGACCAAGTTCGCAGGCGGCTTCTGGGTGGCCACGCTAGATCACTCGCCGCTGGATGTTGTCGCTTGGCACGGTAATTACGCCCCTTACAAATACGACCTGGCGACCTTCAATGCGATCAATACCGTCAGCTTCGATCATCCGGATCCGTCGATCTTTACGGTGCTGACCTCACCATCAGACACGGCTGGCGTTGCCAATCTCGATTTCGTGATCTTTCCGCCACGTTGGATGGTCGCCGAGAACACGTTCCGTCCTCCTTACTTCCATCGCAACCTGATGAGTGAGCTGATGGGGTTGATTCATGGTGAATATGACGCCAAGCGAGAAGGGTTTAGCCCCGGCAGTGTCAGTCTGCATAACGCCATGACGCCGCATGGTCCGGATGCCGCGACCTTCGCTGCCGCAAGTCAGGCAGATCTTGCGCCGCAATATCAGGGCAACACGCTCGCCTTCATGTTCGAGAGCCGCTATCTGTTTCAGGCTACCCCTCACGCCCTAAAGGCCGAGTTCAGACAACAGGAATATGGCGCTGTGTGGCAAGGATTGGAATCTCACTTCACGCCTCACACACGTTGATATCACGCTCAGATACCCTCATGCGATGATGATTATCACAAGGAAACTGTCATGAAATTTGCGACATACCACTCCGGCTCACGCGATGGCGAATTACTGTTGGTCGCGCGAGATCTTCGCCATGCGGCACGTGTCAGTGATATTGCACCGACGTTGCAGGCTTTGCTGGAAGACTGGCAAACACTGGCTCCGGAGCTTGAGGCACGCTATACCTGCTTGAACGCGGGTGAGCTTGAGGGCGCGTTTGTGTTGGAGATGGCGACCTTGCATTCGCCGCTGCCGCGTAGCTATCAGTGGGCGGATGGTTCGGCCTATCTCAACCATGTTCAACTGGTGCGTCAGGCGCGCAATGCCGAGATGCCGGATACCTTCTGGCAGGACCCGTTGATGTATCAGGGCGGCAGCGACAGCTTCCTGCCGCCCACGGCTGATATCGCGTGTGTCAGCGAATCGCATGGCATTGATTTCGAGGGTGAGATTGCCGTCATCACTGACGATGTGCCCATGAATATCGGGGTCGAGGCGGCGGCTGGTCATATCCGTCTGCTGATGCTGGTCAATGATGTCAGCTTGCGCGGGCTTATCCCAGGCGAGCTAGCCAAGGGTTTCGGTTTCTTCCAGGCCAAGCCATCTTCCAGCTTCTCGCCGATCGCGGTAACTCCGGATGAACTGAGCGATGCCTGGCAGGAAGGGCGCGTGCATCTGCCGCTGACGGTGCATCTCAATGGCGAGAAGTTCGGCGAGCCAGAATCGGGTCCGGACATGATCTTCAACTTCCCACAGCTGGTCGCGCATGCTGCGATGACGCGTCCGCTGGGGGCGGGTGCCATCATCGGCTCTGGTACGGTCTCCAATCCGGGCAAGGACGGCGGCCCTGGCAAGCCCATCAAAGAAGGTGGTGTAGGCTATAGCTGTCTGGCGGAAGTGCGCATGGTCGAGAAGATCCTCTTTGACGAGATTCGCACGCCCTTCATGCGTTTCGGAGATCGCGTCCGTATCGAAATGTTTGATCGCCAGGGCCAGAGCATCTTTGGCGCGATTGATCAGCAGGTTACCGCAGTGGGGGAGTAGAGAATGAGCAAGATGACGCTTCATGGATACTATCGTTCATCAACCAGCTATCGCGTGCGAATCGCGCTGAATCTCAAGGGCATTGCCGTCGATCAGGTGCCGGTCAATCTGCTCGAGGCTGAACAGCGCAGTGAGGCGTATCTTGCGCTCAATCCTCAGGGATTGGTGCCGACGCTGATGGTGGATGAGGCCGGGCAGCGCACCGCGTTGAGTCAATCACTGGCCATCATGGAGTATCTGGAAGAGCGCTGGCCGACACCTGCGTTGTTGCCGGATGATCTCTTGGCACGCGCTCAGGTGCGCTCCATGTGCCTGTTGCTGGCCTGCGAGATGCACCCGCTCAATAATCCTCGTGTGCTCAAGTTTCTGACGGGGCAGATGGGTGCCAGTGAAGAGCAGCGCCTTGTCTGGTACCGACACTGGGTTGCTGAGGGCTTTTTGCGACTCGAGAAGATGCTGACGACAAGCGCGGGACGCTTCTGCTTTGGCGACACCCCTGGAATGGCAGATGCCTGCTTGATGCCGCAGGTGTATAACGCGCGACGTTTCGAGTGTGATCTCGCGGCATACCCACGCATATTGGCGATTGAAGCTGCTTGCCACGAGCTTGAGGCATTCCAGGCAGCGCAGCCGGATCAACAGGCCGACTCCCCTGCGGCATGACTTGGTCCTTGAATGACCTGATGATGAGTCGAGTGGATTACGACATCAGCGCAAGACTGAAAACACAAGCGGCCCCACCGGTACCGGTGGGGCCGCTTGTGTCAGCGTACGAGGTTCAATCACAGCGCTTGCTTGAGCAGCATCCTGAAGCAGGTGCTGTTTCAGTCGGAGCAGGCTTGGGAGAGCAGCAGCTGCCACCTGACTTGATGGCTTGCGTTTCGACGTCTTCAGTCGTCATTCCTCCTGTCACCGCTGTCGTACAGGCCGCAGGAGCCGCCGAATCTATAGCCGCGGTACCTTGTGTTCCCTGTTTCGCGGCGCGCATTTCAAGGCGTGCATCTCCCATGACTTGCCAGGCTGATTGCAGGAACAGGGCGGCAATAGCTGCGCCCAGCAATACGTCCGGCCAGCGTGACCCTGTCCAGCCGACGAGGATGGCAGCCACGAAGACGGCGGCATTGGCCATGATGTCATTGCGTGAGCACAACCAGGTGGAGCGCATGTTCAGGTCATCTGACTTGAAGCGCCACAGCATCGCGAAGCAGGCTAGATTGACTGCCAGCGCCAATAACGCGAAGGCCCCCATGCCGTGTGCCGCTGGCGCTACGCCATTGAATGCCTGGAAGCCAGCCTCGACCAGCACGATGGCGCCGAGGGCCAACATCATCACGCCTTTGACCATTGCACTCATCGCTCGAGCGCGCAGGCTACGGTGAAGCACGTACAGCGTCAGGGCGTAAACGCTGGCGTCGCCGAACATGTCCAGTGAATCCCCGAGCAGTGCGGTAGACCCCAGCCACCAAGCGGCGGTGAATTCGACGAAGAACATGCTGGCGTTCAGTATCAGCAATATCTTCAACACTTTTGCCTGTGATGCGCGCAACTGCATCAACTCACTCGTCTTGCTTTCGCAACAGCTTTTCATATGGCGACTTGGCCTCCCTTCATGATGCTGTCAGCATGAGGGTTATAGTGACTATAAGGTCAAGTGCTGAGGGGGAGAAATGACAGCGACAGAGTCTGAGGGGCTAGCATCAAAAGGTGCGAATGAATGGATGAGCATCGGTCAGCTGGCGGCGGCGTCCGATGTGCAGGCGGTGACGATTCGTTATTATGAGAAGCAGGGGCTATTGGATCCCGCACATCGTAGTGCCAATGGGTATCGCGAATATGGTCGTGCGCAATTGAAGCGCTTGACCTTCATTCGTCGCTGTCGGCGGTTGGGCTTCGCGCTGGATGATATTCGCGTCATGCTGGGACTCGCCGACCAGCACGCCTTGCCCTGCGATCAGGTCGATGAGCGAATCGAGGCACAACTAGCGCAAGTGCGCGAGCGACAGCGAGATCTGGCAGCCATGGAGCAGGAACTGGTGCGTCTCACGTCTTGTTGTGCTGGCGGTGTGATCGCCCAGTGCCGGATTGTTGAAGCACTATCACAGACTACCGAGTAGGACGCGTGATCCATTGAGTCGGGGCTATCACCTCTGTTGCCCAGCCTCGCCAGCCGCTACAATGCGCGCCATTCGTTTTGTTCTGCTATTCACCACACAGTGTGCACGGCGTGCTTTCACGTCGAGCCGGATACCTTTCAGCCATGTCAGATTCCCAGATTGCCCAGGCGGCCGACATTCGCCGTACGTTTGCTATCATTTCTCACCCGGATGCCGGTAAAACCACCATCACCGAAAAGTTGCTGCTGTTCGGGAATGCCATTCAGATGGCAGGCTCGGTCAAGAGCAAGCGTGCTGATCGCCATGCGACGTCCGATTGGATGAAGATGGAGCAGGAGCGCGGTATCTCCGTGACGACCTCCGTCATGCAGTTTCCCTACAAGGGACGCATGGTCAATCTACTGGATACGCCAGGGCACGAGGATTTCTCGGAAGATACCTACCGTACGCTGACAGCGGTAGATTCGGCGCTGATGGTCATCGATGGCGCGAAGGGTGTCGAGGAGCGTACCGTCAAGTTGATGGAAGTCTGTCGTTTGCGTACCACGCCGATTCTGACCTTCATCAACAAGATGGACCGTGAAACTCGTGACCCGGTTGAAGTGATGGATGAAGTCGAGACGGTACTGAACATTCAGTGTGCGCCGATGACATGGCCGATCGGTGTCGGTAAAGGTTTCAAAGGTGTTTACCACTTTTACACCGACGAGATTCATCTTTATAAGCAGGGACAGGGTAGCCGCATTCCTGATGATGTTCGCATCAAGGGGCTTGATAGTCCGGAGGCTATTGAGGTGCTGGGCGAAGACCTCGTTGAAGAGCTGAGCATGGAAGTCGAGCTCGTGCGTGGTGCCTCCCATGAATTTGATCTCGCCGCCTATCGTCGCGGTGAATTAACACCGGTCTACTTCGGTACCGCCATGGGTAACTTCGGCGTGCGCGAGATGCTTGACGGTTTCGTTGAGTACGCGCCGCCGCCTCAGCCGCGTGATACCGATACCCGCGAAGTCACGGCTCATGATGAACGTTTCACCGGCTTCGTGTTCAAGATTCAGGCGAATATGGATCCCAAGCACCGTGACCGTGTAGCGTTTTTGCGTGTTTGCTCAGGAAAGTACGAGAAGAACATGAAAATGCGTCATGTGCGCATCAACAAGGACGTCAAGATTCCTGATGCTCTGACCTTCATGGCGGCTGATCGTTCTCACGTGGAAGAGGCATGGCCGGGTGACATCATCGGTCTGCACAATCACGGTACCATCCAGATCGGTGATACCTTCACCATCGGTGAGGACATGCGCTTCACTGGCATTCCGCACTTCGCACCGGAACTCTTCAAGCGCGTGCGCCTGAAAGACCCGCTGAAGATGAAGGCCTTGCAGAAAGGTCTCCAGCAGCTCTCCGAAGAGGGCGCGACTCAGGTCTTCCAGCCCTTCGACAACAACGATCTGATTGTGGGTGCCGTCGGTACCCTGCAGTTCGATGTGGTCGCGCATCGCCTGAAGGAAGAGTATAAGGTCGAGTGCATGTATGAAGCGGTCAATGTAAAAACGGCGCGCTGGATTTACTGTGACGACATCAAAATGCTTGAAGACTTCAAGCGTAAGGCCAGTACCAACCTTGCCTATGATGGTGGTGGTTGCTTGACCTACATCGCACCAACTCGCGTCAATCTTCAATTGACGCAGGAGCGTTGGCCGGATATCACCTTCCTTGCAACACGCGAGCACTGATTACACTGCCAGTCGCTAACAAAAAACGCCACCCAATAAGGGTGGCGTTTTTTGTTACGCACCTTTCTGTCATCAAGCGTTAAATCTCCCAACCTTGCGCAGCTCTGTCTATCCTCATAATTCCCGCGTGATGCCAACGTAAGCGGACCAGTACGTTGTCGGATGTGGGATAAGTGCCAGATGGGTTCAGGTGCTGTGATAATAACGATACGAGCAAGGGAGTCAGGCAATGGCCGGTTTCATGAAGGAATTCCGCGATTTCGCGGTCAAGGGTAATGTTGTCGATATGGCGGTGGGTATCATCATCGGGGGTGCCTTTACCCTGATCGTCAAAAGCCTTGTGGGTGACCTGCTCAACCCCTTGATCGGCTTACTGATTGGCGGTGTGGACTTCGCCAACTTCTTTGTCGTACTCAAGGACGGTGCAGCAGCAGGGCCTTACGCCAGTCTCGAAGCGGCCAAGGAAGCTGGTGCAGTCACATTGAATTACGGCCTGTTCATCAATGCCATCATCAGTTTTGCACTGGTGGCCATGGCGGTATTTTTTCTGATTCGTCAGATCAACAAGCTCAAGAAGGAAGCTGAGGCAGAGCCTGAAGAGATCACTGACAAGGATTGCCCTTACTGTCTCTCCAAGGTACCACTTGCCGCCACGCGCTGTGGTCATTGCACCTCGGAGATTGAGTCTCTGGCACCTGCCACAGCTGCCTGATCGAGAATTTACGTCCTGATGTCGTGTCACGACATTATCTTGGCAAAAGGATATTTCCTTATTTGATGCAGCAATTTTCCCAAGTGGTACTGCACTAAAAATCGGCCCTGGTGGTCGATTTTTAGTGTGGATACTACGTCGGTTCGTGACCTTGCACATGCGGTGCTTCATCATGTCCGAGATAGTTGCCTCGGGGAAACTCATGTTGATAGATAGTCACTGCCACCTGGATTTCAGCGTCTTTGATGGCGATCGAGCACAGGTACTCACACGTGCGATCACCGCCGGTGTTGCTGCCTATGTCGTGCCTGCGACGACTGCAGCAAGTTTTGAGAAGGTACTGACGTTGTCGCGGGAGAGCATTCAGGTGTATGCCGCATTAGGACTTCATCCCTATTTCATGTCTGAACATGATGATGAGGCGCTGACAGCGCTCCGCAATGCACTGAATAACACTCCAGGTGTAGTGGCAGTAGGCGAATGCGGATTTGACGCACGCTTGCCCGATCCCCAGCGACAATGGCAACTGTTTGATGCGCAGTTGGCGCTCGCCAGAGAGTTCTCGTTACCAGTTATCGTGCACTGTGTGCGTGCCAATGATCAGGTCGCCAAGCACCTTCGTGAGGCTTGCCTGCCACGTGGTGGCATCATCCATGCCTTTGCTGGGAGCGAGGTGCAGGCGGAACGCTTTCTAGCGCTGGGTTTTGTTCTCGGGTTAGGCGGCAGTGTGACGTATTCCCGCGCACAGAAATTGCGTCATGTCGTGTCTCGATTACCGGATGAGGGGTTTATCCTCGAGACGGATAGTCCGGACATGCCATTGAGCGGTTACCAGGGCCAACGAAACGAGCCCGTGAGAGTGAAGCAGGTAGCGGAGGTGGTGGCTGAACTGCGTGCGACCTCTGTGCAGCATATCGGGGAGTTAACCACGGCAAATGTTCGACGTGTTCTTCAACTGAACGTCTGATCTAGACTGAACATGGTGGCTAGGTATATTCATGCCACATTGGCTCAGGAGGTCGCGTAATCATCGGTAAATCAATGTCTCGTTCTCCAGTGTCCGATCAAGCCTCGCGTGAGCAAGCTCATGAGGCGTTTTCTGCTTTTGATAATGAAACTGTCTCGGACAATCCTCGCTATCGTTTTCTGCTGATTCCCATACTGCTCATTGCGTTGATCTTGGTTAGCGGTTGGTTGACCGTTAGTCAGATAAACCAAATACGTGATAATGATCGCCAATCTGCAGCGCAACGCCTGACGTTATGGATGAATGCTGAACAGCGCATGCTGGGCGGTCAGTTACGTGAGAATGCTTATTGGGAGGAAGCTGTCGAAGAAATGCTGCGCAAGCCTACCCCCGATAACGCTTGGCTCGACTATATGTACGGGGCTGAGTTTGCGACGAACACCGGCATTCACCTGATAGGTGTCGTGCGTGGAAATGGTCGGGTAGCAGCGTGGGGCGAGCATGTTGCTGCATCGGAGCAATGGTTGGGCGAGCAACCGGAAGGCTGGCGGCGAGCGCTTTCTCCCTTGTTGGTGAAGTCTTGGAATACACCAACGGTGCCACAGATCACTTGGGTACGCGTCGCAGGGCAGCCCTGGTTAGTCGGTGTTCAAGGCCTTTATGCTGATGAAGAGGCGTTGCCATCACGTGATCAGCAAGGGTTGCTGATCTTTGGCATTCCGATGACGGCGGCAGTGTTAAGCGAGCAGGCAGCAGTCCTTGGTTTGAATGGACTGGAGATAGTCAGCAATAAGCTTTCAGAGCCAATCGCGACTGAGCGGACCTGTGTGCTATTGCCACAGGCGCTAGTGCACGCTGGCCTGCGCAACAGTATTCGTGCCTGCTGGAAAGATGAAAGTCGTGGTGCAGAGCTGCTGTTAAGTCTTGGAGCACCGTTTGGCGCGTTGCTGCTGGTCATTCTGCTGGCTGTCATCGGGGCATGCTGCATGATCTGGCGTGACCATATCCGTCGCAAGATAAGTCGTGGCAAAGAAGTGCAGTGTGCTGTTCAACTCGATTTGCATCACCAGTTCAACGAACAGTTTCTGACAGTGCCTTATGAGACACACAATCAGGAACATGCCAAGGCGATACTTTCACAGTACCTGCGCCGCGTGCGCGAAATGGCAGGTGCAGAAGTCATCATTTACCGGCGAGAGGTGGGGAATCCGAGCGCAGGTTATCTGATTCTGCAAAGCCGCGATGAGCGCGAATGGTTGAGTGAGGCATCATTGAAGCGTGATCCACTCTGGCGCCTGCCAGTGGGTCCGATCCGCATCAATAGTTCTGAGCCACAATCCGCAGGCGTTGAGAATCGTGCATTGCAGCTCTGTCAGCGATTGGGCGCCAGCCAACTGCTGGGTTATTCGATATCTCCGCACCCAGGCCGGAGTGAGCTGTTGTTGATTGTGAGCCGTGGCAATGCGCTAGATGAGGTTGCGCTGATGCCCGTGCTGGACAGGACACTGAACACCTTGATCATTCGAGGGCTCGAGCAGGAAAGAATATTGCTGCAGCATCAATTGCTACAGGAGCGGGAAACGGATGCCGATACTGGCTTGTTGAGCCGTGAAGGCATCCTGCGACTGATCAAGATGCGTATCGATCAGCTTGGGTCTGTATCGCCGATGGATGGCTTTGTGCTGATGGCCCTTCGGATCGGTGGGCTTCAGGAGCTTTACGAGCACGAAGGTGCAAGCTTGGGGAATCATCAGCTGGAGTTGGTGCAGAAACGTATTGCACCGTTACTTGGCAATGCAGGGCATGTGGCGCGCCTGGAAACAGACCGGCTATTGATCATGGTTCAGCGCCGATTGCTCGAAGCGACGTGTGGCGGTATCAGCGGCTGGTTAGATAGTCTGCTCGGGGCAGTTCGCCATAAGGTCACGCTGGATAATGAGGTGATCTACCTGCAGGCCAGCCTTGGTATCAGCCGTTATCCCGAGGATGGTCAGCAGATGGATGCGTTGGTGTATCGCAGTGAGCGTGCGTTACATGACACCTTGCAACTCAAACGAGAGTGGCACTTCTTCGATGAGGCTGCCGAGCGTGAGGTGCGTCGTCTGAAGCAGTTGGAAGCCGAGTTTATTGTCGGCCTCAGGGAAGGACAATTGCGGCTCCACCTTCAGCCGATCGTGGATGGCCGTGATGGCACACTCATGCTATCTGAGGCACTGGTCAGATGGCAGCATCCGGATCATGGCCTGATGGGGTCGGCGGACTTCATGGCGATTGTCGAATCGGCCAGGCTCGATGTTGCACTGGGTCGCTGGGTGCTCAAGGAAAGTATTGCAACCTTGATCAGAGTGCATGAAGCCGGTCATGAGCTGAATTTGAGTGTCAATGTAACCGTACGGCATATGATGGATAAGCGCTTCTTGTCTGATCTTGATGGACTATTCCGCTATCCTGGGCTCTGTCAGCAACTGACATTGGAGCTGGTCGAAAGCCAGCTGCCGGACGATATTCAGACACTGGCGATACTGTTCCAGAAAATACGCGCTCATGGTGTGGCATTGGCGTTGGATGATTTTGGTACCGGCTATTCATCGCTGTCCCAGCTGCAGCGGTTACCCTTCGATAAGCTCAAGATTGATCGACAATTCGTGACGGGATTGGGCGAAGGCTCAAGCCAAGGGCAGGCGATGATTGATGCCATGCTGGGGCTAGCGGAAGCCTTTCAGTTATCGGTGGTGGCAGAGGGGATTGAAACCCCCAAGGAGCGCGCGGCCCTGATTGCTCATGGATGCACGCTGCATCAAGGCTATCTTTATTCTCGACCACTGCCGGCGCAGGAGCTCATTGACCATCTGATGGCGGGTGACCATTGGTTACCGGCAGACCTGCAGGGAATCGATAACTCCTGACAGGTAAAAGGCGCCCATCCCAGACGCTTCACGACATGTACCAATGCCCCCGTTCGAGAGATCACGAGCGGGGGCATTGTCATTTTGCCAGAAGCTTTCTGAAAAGGTTTTGGGAGAAATAGAAAGAGGAAGCGTGACTTCAGTCCTTGAGGCGCTCCGGATCGCGTCGCTCAACACTGTAGGGAAGTGCTGCGTGCGCTAGCGTCTGCTGGGTCTCAAGCTTCAGGATGGCGTCTTCATCACGCAAGCTGACGACAGCCAGTATTTCCAGCGTGCCGTCGGGTGCATGGGCGGCGGTCATTACTGCGCCCAATGATTTGTTATTGCTATCCAGCACCTTGGTGCCAGGGGAGGGGAGTGCCATGTCTTGGTGACTGATCAAGCGCATCAGGCGCTTCTTTACCTGGCCACGGAAATGCGCACGTGCCACCACTTCCTGCCCAGTATAACAGCCCTTCTTGAAACTGATGGCAGCCAGCGCCTCAAGATTAAGCATCTGAGGAAGCCAGCTATCCGTTTGTGTCGCCGTAACCCATTGTAGCCCTGCGCGGATATCCCCTAGCGTCCAGCTTCTGCCATCGGCAGGCGTGACTCCAGCCTCAAGTAGATAATGCATGGCCTCAATCATCTGTGCCTCTTGAGCGATCAATACACCGCGTGGCTCAGCTTGTGCTGGCTGGCGAGCCAATACGGCATTACCTGCAGCCAGCATGGCAAAATCGTGCGTCGGCAGCGGCTGATCACTCTCAAGGAATCTGGCCGCCGCTGTCAGTGAGTCCTGGCCGCTGAGCCCGATGACTTTGAGTGTGTCGGGGATCTCAAGTGTGACTTTGTAGAAGGGGGCGAACTTCGCAAGGTGAGTCTTGAGCGGTGCTGCGGTCCCTGTGGGCATCAACAGCCAGAGTTGCTCTGGCGTGACACGTAGCAGCTGCGCCATGCCCATGATTCGCCCCTTGGGCGTGCAAAAGGCGGTCAGGGGAGCAAGGCTGCCATCGACCAGTGTCAGATGTTGTGATGTCTGGCCTTGGAGGAAGCGCTCGCCATCCTTTCCGTTCACCTCAAGTATCTCGAATGTTTCGAGCGGGGCGAGGTAGTGGCTTTCGCACACGGGGGTATCCAGTGCCAGACTGCCATCCTCAGCAGAGTGATAGCCGTGTTGCTGCATCAAGGTATTGAGCGCATTCATGAACATGCATCCTGTTGCGAGGTATGTGAGGTGTCAGCTTGTCGCCGACGTTCCTGATGACGGCATTGTCACGCGCTAGCTGGCGGCTGTCAGCCCCTGTCGTCTCTGAACCCTATATTCTCTCTGTGAGCTTCTCCGCTGGCTCTGCCTCACAAAGGCAACCGTGCTACTCTTGGCGGCTGCAATGCGCTCCGGCGCGCTCATTTATCTGCATGACAGGAACTACACGATGGCCAGTTTTTCCCTGACGTTGATCGGCGTCGAAAGTGTCAACGACGTTAACAAGGTCACCACGGCGTTGATGATGATGGACGGCGTCAAGGAAGCCGAAGTCGGACGTGGATTTGCTGAGGTTGATGGGCAGGTACGCTATGAGGCTGTGGTCAAGGTGGTAGAGAAGGCGGGTTACAAGGTCAAATGATCCAGTAAGCTCCTCACGTGTAATAACGACAGGGAAGGTGGCGCATGAGCATCGAGGTAGTGACTCGTCAGGCAGGAAGCTTCGTTCAGCGGGTCAAGGTCGCAAGCTTTGATGAGTTGCTGGTGGATATTCCTGCGGTGGTCGGGGGCGACGACAGTGCCCCTGATCCTCATGACTACTTCGATCTCTCGCTAGGTGCCTGCAAGTCGATCACCGTGTTGATGTATGCACGCCGCAAGGCACTACCGCTGGCAAGTATCGTGACGACCGTGGATCGTGACGACAGTGACGAGCGACGGGGTGAGTATCGCCTCACTGTCAGCATGCAGTTTATCGCCGAATCCGGCAGCGAGCTTGATGAGATGACGCGGACACGCTTGCTCGAGATATCGGAGCGTTGCCCTATCCATCGTCTGATGACCAGCAGTCAGGTGTCAGTGGTTAGCCGAGAGACCAGCAGCGATAGCTGATAGAGCTCGCGTGGCGAGTTGCCAGTTGAAGAGCGGCTTGGCCGCCACCATTGAGGGCGCATGAGTAAACCATTTCGCATCGAGTCCAAGTTCAAGCCTGCCGGTGATCAGCCTGCAGCTATCGAGAAGCTGATTACCGGCCTTGAGGCGGGTTTGGCTCATCAGACGCTGCTGGGTGTTACCGGTTCTGGCAAGACGTTCACCGTCGCCAATGTGGTGGAGCGCCTACAGCGTCCTACTATTGTCATGGCACCCAACAAGACGTTGGCGGCTCAGCTGTACGGTGAGTTCAAGGCATTTTTCCCTGACAACGCCATCGAATACTTCGTCTCCTATTACGATTACTACCAGCCAGAAGCCTACGTCGCCTCCTCGGATACCTTCATCGAGAAGGATGCCTCGATCAATGATCATATCGAGCAGATGCGGCTGTCAGCGACCAAGGCACTTCTGGAGCGGCGCGATGCGCTGATCGTCGTGTCCGTCTCGGCCATCTACGGCCTGGGTGATCCTGAGCAGTATTTGAAGATGCGTCTGCACTTCAATCGTGGCGAGCAGATTGATCAGCGTGCCTTCCTGCGTCGATTGGCGGAGCTTCAATATACGCGTAACGACATGGACTTCCGGCGCGGCACCTATCGTGTGCGAGGCGATGTCATTGATGTCTTCCCCGCAGACTCTGAAGAGCAAGCGGTGCGGATTGAGTTGTTTGATGATGAAATAGATTCCATCCGACTGTTTGATCCGCTGACCGGAGAAGTCAGTGAGTCAGTGCCGCGGATGACCATCTATCCCAAGAGCCACTATGTCACGCCTCGCGAGACCATCGTGGCTGCGATAGACCATATCAAAGCAGAGCTGGTCGAACGCCTCGCGTATTTGCGCAAGAATGACAAGCTGGTCGAGGCACAGCGACTCGAGCAGCGCACGCTTTATGACATCGAAATGATGATGGAGCTGGGCTACTGCAACGGTATCGAGAATTACTCTCGCTATCTCTCGGGGCGTGACCCCGGGCAGGCGCCGCCGACCTTCTTTGATTACCTGCCGAAAGATGCGTTGGTCTTCATTGATGAGTCGCATGTCAGCGTGCCGCAGGTAGGGGGTATGTATCGCGGTGACCGCTCGCGCAAGGAAACTCTGGTTGAATATGGCTTCCGTCTGCCGTCGGCGCTTGATAACCGACCGATGAAATTCGAGGAATGGGAAAGTATTCTTCCGCAGGCTGTCTTCGTCTCTGCAACACCGGGGGCGTATGAAGCAGAGCATACGGGGCAGGTCGTCGAGCAGGTGGTGCGGCCTACCGGGCTGCTGGATCCTGTCATCGAGGTGCGTTCGGCATCTACTCAGGTCGACGATGTACTGTCCGAGATCCGGGCTCGCGTTGAGGTCGGCGAGCGTGTACTGATCACGACACTCACCAAGCGGATGTCAGAAGATTTGACCGAATATCTCGGTGAGCACGACGTGCGTGTTCGCTATCTGCATTCGGATATCGATACTGTTGAGCGTGTCGAGATCATTCGCGATTTGCGTCTGGGCAAGTTCGATGTGCTGGTCGGTATTAACCTGTTGCGTGAAGGATTGGATATTCCCGAGGTTTCGCTGGTGGCTATTCTCGATGCGGATAAAGAGGGCTTTCTGCGCTCGGAGCGCTCGTTGATCCAGACCATTGGCCGCGCGGCCCGTAATGCCAATGGTAAGGCGATCCTCTACGGTAATCGCATCACTGATTCCATGCAGCGTGCGATTGCCGAGACGGAGCGCCGCCGTGAGAAGCAGACTGAATTCAATCAAGAGCACGGCATTACCCCGCGTACTATTACCAAGTCAGTCGCGGACATCATGGAAGGTGCGCAGGCACCTGGGCGTAAAAGCAGTCGTCGCAAGAATAACGAGCGTCAGGTTGCCGAAGAAACGCCCGATTATGCAGCGTTGGCAGCACAGGGGCCGAAGGCACTGGAAAAAGAAATCAGTCGCCTCGAAGATAATATGTACGCAGCCGCCAAGAATCTCGAGTTCGAGGCAGCAGGGCGGCTGCGTGACCAGATCAATGATGTGCGTAATCGTCTGATAGCACTCGGCTAGCCAACTTGCACCGTTAGTACTGTTATCGCCCGACACGGTCATGCCGTGCCGGGCGATTGTTCTTGCGCCGCCAGATTTCGATGCATCATGTGTGTCAATGCCAACAGGATAAAGGTGAAGTAGTTATCCCGTTATCTTGTTTATTTTCCTATCTATTCCTGCATCGCCCGCGTTACCTGTGGTGCGATGATTGTTCATGATGTCTACAACCTTGGGCGTAAAGAGCACCTGTCGAGCCATGCGACCTCATGGTGCAGTCGCGGAGTTAAATCCTGTCATTAAGAAAATACCATCGCGCAAACACTGGCTTTTTTTTATATTGCCATAGATTGCTTTGTAAAAGTGGTAGCGGCAGGATTTTAGTCTGTTGGAGACTCGTTGAATGCATTCATAAGCCGTCAAACGGCCGCTTTACATGCGTATTCCCTGCTGCCAATAATGATTTCAAGGCATTCCTGTGTGTGATGCTGTGCTTCATTTCAGCAGAATCCAGTTCGCTTATTCTGTGGTTGATGGCCAGTTCTTCACTCGGGACATCCAGGCGTCATCAGAACGCATCTGCCAGGTCTGCCAGACTCGCAGTACAACAATAATCGGGAACAGGAATATCTATCATGATGCGCAGGTCACTTCTCGTCCTGGGGATCGCCGCGGCGATTTCGACTCAGGCTCAGGCAGATATCACTATCGCGATGGCTGGTCCGGTCACTGGTCCCGTTGCACAGTATGGTGACATGCAGTTCACCGGTGCAGAGATGGCCATCGAGCGAATCAATGCCGCCGGTGGTGTTAATGGCGAGATGCTCAAAGGTGTCAAGTATGATGATGCCTGCGATCCGAAACAGGCTGTGGCAGTTGCCAACCAGATCGTCAACGATGGTGTTCAGTATGTCGTCGGCCATCTGTGTTCCAGTGCCACTCAGCCGGCTTCTGACATCTACGCCGAGGAAGGCGTCATGATGATCACGGCAGCCTCTACCAGCCCGACCATCACCGAGCAGGGCTATGAGCTGGTCTTCCGTACTATCGGGCTTGATTCTCTGCAAGGGCCGGTCGCGGGTCGTTATATCGCCAATACCATCCAGCCAAAGCACATGGCCATCATTCACGACAAGCAGCAGTACGGTGAAGGTATTGCAACGGGTGTGCGCGAAACCGTCAAGGAAGCTGGCATCGATGTGGTGCTCTTTGAAGGCATCACTGCGGGTGACAAGGACTTCTCGGCGCTGATCTCCAAGCTCAAGAAAGAGAATGTCGACTTCGTCTACTACGGTGGTTACCACCCGGAGTTGGGATTGTTGCTGCGTCAGTCACGTGAGCTGGGCTTTGATGCTCCATTCATGGGGCCTGAAGGCGTGGGCAACCCGGATATCTCCAAGATTGCCGGCCAAGCCTCCGAGGGACTTTACGTCACCCTGCCGCCGGCCTTCGAAAATGATCCCAAGAATGCGGATCTGGTCGAAGCCTTCAAAGCCAAGCAGCAGGATCCGTCTGGCCCGTTCGTGATGCCGGCGTATACCGCCGTTGAACTGATTGCGGATGGCATCAAGGGAGCGGACTCTACCGATCCTGAAGATGTGGCCGAGTATCTCAAGGCCAACAGCTTCGATACGCCTATCGGCAAGGTCGAATACGATGAGAAGGGCGACCTGAAGGACTTCAGCTTCGTGGTCTATAACTGGCATGCTGACGGCACCAAGAGCGAAGCTGCCCAGTAACCTACCTTTCAGCCCTCGCCACGCCCATTGGGCTGTGGTGGGGGTATTCTATTCGGTCGAGTCAGCGACGATGCAATATCGTCGTGTCTTCCCGTTTTCGCCGCACATGCGGCTTATCCCTGACAGTCAATGGCCACAAGTCAGTAGCTGTCGCGGCCAAGGGTCGTTTCGATGGAAGAAATTCTTTACTTCCTGCAGCAGGTCATCAATGGCCTGACCATCGGTAGTACCTACGCTTTGATCGCCATCGGCTACACAATGGTTTATGGCATCATCGGCATGATCAATTTTGCACATGGCGAGATCTACATGATCGGGACCTATGTGACGTTCATCGTCATTTCGGCACTCGGGATGCTCGGCATTGCCAATCCCTTCTTCCTGATGGGGGCTGCTTTACTGGTGGCAGTATTGGTCTCGTGTGCCTATGGCTTTGCCGTAGAGCGAGTCGCCTATCGGCCGGTTCGTGGTTCCAAGCGTCTGATTGCGCTGATTTCAGCAATTGGCATGTCCATCTTCCTACAGAACTATATGCGTCTCGCGCAGGGTTCACGGGACATGGCGATCTCCAGCCTCATCCCGGGTGGTTGGGAGTTCGGCATCGAGAGCTTCGCCGTCAATCTATCCTACATGCAGGTCATCATCTTTGGTGTGACACTCGGTTGCATGTTGCTGCTTTCGACTTTCATCTCGCGTTCACGCCTCGGGCGAGCCTGCCGTGCCTGTTCCCAGGATGCTGGTATGGCGCGGCTATTGGGCATCAATACCGACATGATCATCTCGATGACCTTTGTGATCGGTGCCGCACTGGCAGCAGTAGCGGGCCTGCTACTTGGGATGTATTACGGTGTGGTTAATCCGTATATCGGTTTTCTTGCAGGGCTTAAAGCGTTTACGGCAGCCGTGTTGGGCGGTATCGGAAGCATTCCGGGCGCCATGTTGGGTGGCTTGTTGTTAGGTGTTGCTGAAGCACTGACAGGCGGCTATCTATCGACCGAATACAAGGACGTGGTGGCCTTCGGCCTATTGATTCTGATTTTGCTGTTCCGTCCCTCCGGGATTCTCGGCAAGCCCGAAGTGGAGAAAATCTGATGGCTCAGACACTCAAGAAAGCGGGCACTTCACCTGCTGAAGCGATTCCTCCGCAGCCGTCTTATCGGCGCCCTTGGTGGTCGGCGACGGCTGCCGCTGTGCTGACCCTGGTGCTGGGGGGCTCAGTGCTCGGTGTACAGCTTGAATCTACCGGTATCACGACCACAGTGCGCTTGATGGGCATGGAGACTTGGGGGTGGTTGCTGGCAGCGGCTCTCGCTGTGTTCTTGCATCAGCTGATACGCCCGCAGGTCGAGGATTGGCGTGCGCGTACACGCAAGCCATCACGCTTTACGCTGCCGAAGATCTTCAGTGGGCAGAAGCGCCAGTTGTGGATCATGCTGGCGATCGGTGCCTTGCTGATCTTCCCGTTCATGTCCAACCGTTCGGCCGTCGACCTGGCAACCCTGACGCTGATCTACATCATGTTGGGACTGGGTCTCAACGTGGTGGTAGGACTGGCCGGCTTGCTGGATCTTGGCTATGTCGGCTTCTACGCCGTTGGCGCTTATACCTATGCGTTACTCAATAGCTATCTCGGCTTCAGCTTCTGGGAAGCGTTACCGCTTGCGGGCCTGATGACGGCACTGTTCGGTTACTTGCTCGGCTTTCCGGTGCTGAGATTGCGAGGTGATTATCTCGCCATCGTCACTCTGGGGTTTGGTGAGATTATTCGTATCTTGCTCAATAACTGGACCGAGCTGACTGGCGGACCCAATGGGATTGCGCGTATTCCCAAGCCGACGTTCTTTGACCTGGAATTCACACGCAAGGCGCAAGAGGGCAATGTGCCATTTCACGAGTACTTCGGGATTGCTTACGACCCGTCGTACAAGATCATCTATCTCTATCTGCTAGCGCTGATTCTGGTGTTGATTACCTTGTTCGTCATCTATCGCCTGCTGCGCATGCCGATCGGCCGCGCGTGGGAAGCGCTGCGCGAAGATGATATTGCCTGTCGCTCGCTGGGCATGAACCCCACCGGCATCAAGCTATCGGCATTTACCATCGGGGCCAGTTTTGCGGGCTTCGCGGGTGCCTTCTTTGCTGCGCGCCAAGGTTTTATCAGCCCGGAGTCTTTCACCTTCATTGAATCGGCAATCATTCTCGCCATCGTGGTGTTGGGGGGGATGGGGTCTCAGCTGGGTGTGATTCTGGCAGCGATAGCCATGACGCTATTGCCGGAGCTGGCGCGCGAATTCAATGAATATCGCATGCTGCTGTTCGGGCTGATGATGGTGCTGATGATGGTGTGGCGCCCGCAGGGTCTGGTTCCTCTTAAACGACCGCACATGGAGCTCGACCGTGGCTGATGCTCTCCGTAATGCCGACAATTCAGATATGTCGTCCACCACACAAGCGCGATTGGCCGGTGAGGCACCTCTGCTGAATGTACGTGATCTTGCCATGCAGTTTGGTGGCCTCAAGGCCGTCGATGGCGTTGCACTGAAAGTACATCCGGGCGAGGTTGTCTCGGTAATTGGTCCTAATGGTGCTGGCAAGACCACCGTCTTCAACTGTATCTCCGGCTTCTATCAGCCTACTGGCGGAGAGGTGTATTTCGAGGATAAGCCCATGCACCGTCTACCGGGCTTCAAGATTGCTCAGGCAGGCATGGTGCGCACCTTTCAGAATGTGCGCCTGTTCAAGGAAATGACCGTGGTGGAGAACCTGCTGGTCGCGCAGCATATGCATGCCGAGCGCAACCTGCTGCGCGGTCTTTTCAAAACGCCGGGCTATCGACGCAGCGAAAAAGCACTAATGCAGCAGGCGGGCGATTGGCTTGAGCGTGTTGGGCTACTTGAATTTGCGAATCGTGAAGCCGGTAATCTGGCCTATGGCCAGCAGCGGCGTCTTGAAATTGCGCGTTGCATGGTAGCAAGACCGAAGTTATTGATGCTCGATGAGCCCGCCGCTGGATTGAATCCTAATGAGACGCGTGATCTGGATGACTTGATCGTTAGCCTGACGCGTGATGAAGGAATTTCGGTGTTGCTGATCGAGCACGACATGAGCCTGGTCATGGGTATCTCCGACCACATTTATGTAGTCAATCAGGGTCAACCGCTTGCAGATGGCACACCTGACGAGATTCGTCACAATGACGCTGTGATCAAAGCCTATCTTGGGGAGGAGTAAGGATGACCGAGCATGTCGAAGACGTCGGTATATTGGCTTCCTGTGCCGGTGAGGTGCTGGCTCCGCAAGATGCCATGTTGGCGCTCGAGAATCTGACCACTCATTACGGGCCAGTACAGGCGCTCAATGATGTTTCTCTGGCCGTAGGCAAGGGTGAAATAGTGACGCTGATCGGTGCCAATGGTGCCGGCAAGACGACACTTTTAATGTCGATCTGTGGTGATCCGCGCCCGACCAGTGGGCGTGTGTGGTTCGAGGGCGAAGAGATTACCGGCACACCTACTGCACGCGTCATGCGCGGTGGGCTGTCGGTGGTGCCAGAAGGACGACGTATCTTCACCGGCATGACGGTGGAGGAGAATCTGGCGATGGGCGGTTATTACCAGACGCGTGAGGAAAACGAGCGCAGCATCGAGCATGTGCTTGATCTCTTCCCGCGTTTGCGTGAGCGCTTCAATCAGCGCGGCGGCACCATGTCCGGTGGCGAACAGCAGATGCTGGCGATCGGGCGTGCACTGATGAGTCGTCCACGGTTGTTGCTGTTGGATGAGCCGTCGCTGGGGCTGGCGCCGATCGTGATTGGCCAGATTTTCGATATTGTTGAACAGCTACGTGAGCAGGGCACGACCATTTTTCTGGTCGAGCAGAATGCTCATCGTGCGCTGTCGATTGCTGATCGCGGCTATGTGCTGGAGCATGGCCATGTCGTGCTGGCAGACAGTGGCAAGGCGCTGCTGGCCAATGATGATGTGCGTCGCGCTTATCTGGGTGGCTAACATCGTTGTAGAACTGATGGCATTGAACCGAACGGAGATAGCAATAAAAACGCCCGCTTTCTGATGCAGAAGCGGGCGTTTTTATTGCCTCAACCAATGATAAATGATCGAGCCTGTTTGAGACTCACGCAGAAGTCATGCTGAAAGTGGCTCTGCGAGCTCTCCCAGTGAGTATGCGGTACCTTCATGTATTCGATAGTGCTCAGTTGTACCTTTGCGTTGGCATTCGGTGACACAAGCGGCGGTAGCCGGAATCTGGCGGAGTGGATAGCGCACGCCGCACTGGCAGAGCTCGAGCATCTTTTTCAGTGCGCTGCGTTCACAGAAGCCACACAGGCATTCAAGCGCGTTATCGAGACACTCATCTTCACTCATCCCCGCACCGTAGATACGGTGGTCATCGCACACTACAAAGCCCAGTGCAGGGGCTGGCACACGACTGCCAGTCCACTCCGGGGGTGATGAGGGGGACGATGACAGCGTGTCGGGAATTGAGTTGAGTATGTTATCTGGCATGGTCAACCTCGTTCATTGTTCCATCATGTCAGCTGACCTCTCTAGGCCAGTTGTCTGCGTCAGACACGTGCGCCTTTCGCGGTAATTTCCATCCTCAACACAAGGTAGTCCTTGCCTCGCAAAACGCCATCCGCTTTGACCCAAGCCGGTGAGTGTCAGTAAGCGTGTGCCTCGCAAATGACCGTTGGGTTGCAATGCGATGATACGTGCCGGATGTGCGGTGAATTGGTCATTACGGGTCAGCCATCTCATGTGCATGGCCTGTCTTGAGAGGGGTGGGCCTACGACAGAGGGGTTTACGATAGAGGGGCCTGCGACAAAGGGGCTTGCGTGTCTAAACACTCATGGCCATCACGATAACGCGCGACGAGTGCCATCAGAATGGCGGCACTCTCGGTATCAAACTGTCCGGTGATGGCACCTGCTCTGAAGTGCGCCTGGAAGGCGGCGATGGCTAGCCATGGCGCATCAACGTCGATCGAGTAGCCATAGAGCGCGAGAGCCTTCAGTAGTGTGTGACGTGGTGGCATGCCATCCTGTGTCAACTTGCGTCGGAAGCAATTGATATCACTGTCCGCTGGCCAGGCGCCTATTCCTGCCTCATGCAATTGTTGCCAAGGGAAGCGTGGGCCAGGGTCGGTCTTGCGGTCTGGCGCGATATCCGAGTGGCCGATGATATCGACTGGCGCAATGTCATGACGCGCCAGCATGGGCTTTATGAGTGCAATGAGTGCCTGAATCTGATGTTCGTCCCATGGCGCAAACTGACGCTCAGGTGACCAGCGCCGGGCCACACCGGGCACCAGAGAGTCTTTCTCTCCGGCGGTGAGGGGGGCGAGTGGCAATGGGCCTTCATTGACGATTTCTATCCCGATGGAGGTGTCATTGAGATTGTCACGCTGTGCCCAGTGACTGATGCCGGCGTGCCAGGCACGACGCGATTCGGGTACCAGTGCATAGACGCGTGGCAGGTCTGCTGACTGCTGCGGGGCCGATAGCAAGTAATGTGCGCTGACGCGGGGGCCGGTCAGGCTTGCCAATGAGCCCGCGAGATCATCATCGGTGTAGTGCAGTATCAGGTGATGTATACGTGAATCACTTTCGCCTGTGAGAGGAGTATCAGCAAGCTGAAAGGTCGTGCTGACAGGCGCGTAGGTGACTGATGTCGAGGCGCAACCCGCGAGCGCCAATGGGAGGGCTAACAGCAGTGCAGTGCGCGTGCGGAGTGATGACAGCGGCAGCAGGGACGGCAAGTGAAACAAGAACATCAGAGCCTCTAAATATGAGCGGGTCTAGGTGAGATGATTGAGTGCAGTGGAGCATCGCCGAGCCGATGGCAGGAGTTGTCGGTTGCAGGATTCGCTCTGCCGCCAAGGACCTGCTTGGGGTATAATGCCCGCCACCTGAGCTGGCGTCCGCCCCGTGGTCACGCGTTTTCTGTCCCTGACAACAGTAATCGCGGCGAGGCCCTGCGTGCCAGTGTATTTGCCTTCAATGTTGCTTGCCTCCAAGGAGCCGATCCTGATGACCGTGATCCGCCAGGATGATCTGATCCAGAGCGTTGCCGACGCACTGCAGTACATTTCCTACTACCATCCGAAAGATTTCATCGACGCCATGAATGCGGCGTACGAGCGCGAAGAGAATCCGGCGGCGAAAGATGCCATCGCGCAGATTCTGATCAACTCGCGGATGTGTGCCCTGGGTCATCGTCCGATCTGTCAGGATACCGGCATTGTCACTGTCTTCGTGAACGTCGGCATGAACGTGCGTATTGAGGCCGACATGAGCCTCGATGATATGGTCAATGAAGGTGTGCGTCGCGCTTACCTGCTGCCGGACAACGTGCTGCGCGCCTCCGTGCTGGCTGATCCGGATGGCAAGCGTGCCAATACCAAGGACAATACCCCCGCCATCATTCACCACAAGCTGGTGCCGGGTGACACGATCGAGATTCACGTCGCAGCCAAGGGCGGCGGCAGCGAAGCCAAGTCCAAATTCGCGATGCTCAATCCGTCTGATTCCGTCATTGACTGGGTGCTGGAGCAGATTCCGAAGATGGGCGCCGGCTGGTGTCCGCCCGGCATGCTGGGTATCGGTATCGGCGGAACTGCCGAGAAGGCGATGCTGCTGGCCAAGGAATCCCTGCTTGAACCGATCGATATCCAGGAGCTGCAAGCGCGTGGTGCTTCCAACCGTGCTGAAGAGATCCGCCTCGAACTGTTCGACAAGGTCAACGCGACCGGCGTTGGTGCACAAGGCCTCGGCGGTTTGACCACCGTGCTCGACATCAAGGTGATGGATTATCCGACTCACGCGGCCAACAAGCCGGTGGCGATCATTCCGAACTGCGCGGCGACCCGTCACGTACACTTCACGCTGGACGGAAGCGGTGCGGCTGAATTGCCGGTACCAAAGCTTGAAGACTGGCCGGAAATCACCCGTGAAGCGGGCGATAGCGTCAAGCGCGTCAATCTTGACACCATCACCCCGGAAGAGGTGCAGAGCTGGCAGCCGGGCGATACGCTGCTGCTGAATGGTAAACTGCTGACCGGCCGTGATGCTGCGCACAAGCGCATGACCGAAATGCTGGCTCGTGGCGAACAGCTGCCAGTCGACCTGAAAGGTCGCTTCATCTACTACGTCGGCCCTGTTGATCCGATCCGTGACGAAGTCGTGGGGCCCGCGGGTCCGACCACTGCGACGCGTATGGACAAGTTTACGCGCACGTTGCTGGAAGAAACCGGCTTGCTGGGCATGGTCGGCAAGGCCGAGCGTGGCCCTACTGCGATTGAAGCCATTCGTGATAACAAGTCCAGCTACTTGATGGCCGTCGGCGGCGCCGCGTATCTGGTCGCCCAAGCGATCAAGAAGTCGCGTGTACTGGCCTTTGAAGACCTGGGGATGGAAGCGATCTACGAGTTTGAAGTCGAAGATATGCCGGTCACTGTGGCTGTCGATAGTGCGGGTATCTCCGTGCACCAGACTGGCCCGGCGAAGTGGAAGGAAATCATCGCCAGCCGTGCCTGATGGCAAGTCTCAGCCGGTATTTGTCGAGAGAGAAAGGCTGAGAGGCAGATCTGTTGAGTCAAGAACCCCGCCCTTTGTGGCGGGGTTCTTGCGTATACCGTCCGATAGGCCGTATTAAGTACCTTTGTCATCAGGTGCGCTGGATTCGTTGCGTGGCGCACTGTGGCATACTTCGCACACCCTAGAGCTTGCAATGGAGTTGCAATGACCGCTTGGTTACTTGGCTTTTTACTACTGGCCAGTCACGTGCTCGGCGCCATGACGGCTGTCGTTGCGCTGATGTCCAGTCGCACTTCGCAGGGAGCGATCGCCTGGATTCTCTGTTTACTGACCTTCCCCTATGTGGCACTGCCACTCTATTGGGTGTTTGGTCGCCCGCGTTTTTATGGTTATGTGAGCGCTCGGGAAGAGCGCGACTCCACCATGCGGCGTGTTCTGATGCGTTTTCGTCCCAAGCTCTCGCCGTGGCTATCGCGACCGTTGGGTGGCAATCCTACGCATCTTGATGCCATTGAGCGTCTGGCGATGATGCCGGTCACCACTGGTAACCGTGCCCAATTGTTGATCAATGGCGAGCAGACCTTCGAGTCGCTTTTCGCCGGCATCGATGCTGCCGAAGAATATATCCTGATCCAGTTCTTCATCGTGCGTCACGATGAACTGGGTGTGCGACTCAAGCAGAAGCTAATGCATAAAGCCGAACGCGGAGTGCGGGTCTGCTTTTTGTATGATGAGATCGGCTCGCGCAAGCTCTCGGATGGCTACCTGAAGGACCTCGAAGAGTCGGGTTGTGAGGTCAGTGCTTTCAATTCCTCACGAGGCTGGCGGCACCGTTTTCAGATCAATTTCCGCAATCATCGTAAGATCACGGTCATTGATGGGCGTATCGGCTTTGTCGGTGGGTTGAATGTCGGCAACGAATATCTGGGTCATTCCGAGCGCTACGGTGCCTGGCGTGATACGCACCTCAAGCTCGAAGGCCCCAGCGTGATGGGATTGCAGGAGGCCTTCTGGGAGGACTGGCACTGGGCCACGGGCGAGGTGTTATCACTGGAATGGCAGCCGCGTATCAGCTGTGACGAATGCCAACATGTGGTCATCGTCCCCTCAGGCCCGGCGGATCGCCGCGAGACGGCTAGCCTTCTGGTGCAACAGGCCATTCACTCCTCGGTGAGCCGTATCTGGATTACCAGCCCTTACTTCGTGCCTGATCAAGGCGTTCAGGATGCGCTCAAGATTGCCGCGCTGCGTGGCGTGGACGTGCGGGTCATGATTCCTGAGCGACCAGACCATCTGCTGGTCTTCCTGTCGGCGTTCTCGTTCCTCTCCGACATGATTCGCTCCGGTGTGCGTGTCTTCCGTTACCAGCCGGGGTTCCTGCATCAGAAGGTGATGTTGATGGACAGCCATACGGCGACCATTGGTACCGTCAATCTGGATAATCGCTCGTTTCGTCTCAATTTTGAGGTGACTGCTTTCGTGCCGGATCATCAATTTGCCTCTGAAGTGGAAGCCATGTTGGAAGAAGATTTCAGGCATTGTCGCGAGATCAGCTGTGAAGAGCTGGAGGCACGCCCGATGTGGCGCAAGCTGGTGTCACGCGCTGCCTACCTCCTTGCGCCCATTCAATAACTGACCTGTTCAGGGCGTGATGATCGCTCATGCTCGGGTGAATAAAATTCCCTGTGCAGGGGCTTGTCACATCCTCTCTTTGCGGGCATCTTTAGTGCTATAACCAAGCGCCTTGTTATTCTTTTTGGGAATAAATAAAGTGCCATGATAATGCCGTCAATTTCAGCGTTTCATGGCTCGGGGCTCCAAGGAATTTCGCATCGAGATATGCCATGACTGTCCAAGACACACTTGTTGATACGTCGGCTCCCGCCACGTCCATTGCCTATCAGTTTCGCGATGATGCAGATGTCATTGCCTTTGCGCGTCTGCACGTCGCGGATCAGTATCCGGCATTCGCGCAGGCGGCAGCACTGCAGGTGGAAGAGATTGGTGATGGCAACATCAACTATGTCTATCGCGTATGTACGCCAGACCGCTTGGCATCGGTGATCGTCAAGCAGGGGTTGCCGTGGGTGCGGATCATCGGTGAAAGTTGGCCGCTCTCGTTGGTGCGTGTGCGTATCGAGGCTGAAACCCTGGCTTTTGAAGCCGAGTGTGCAGCGGATCTTGTGCCGGCGCTTTATCATTTCGATGATGCAAGGTCTGCTATCGTGATGGAGGATATCGGGGACCATCGCAATCTACGTCATGCCTTCATTGAGAAGGCAGCGCTGCCGTTTCTAGGCGAGCACATGGGGCGCTTCCTTGCTACGACGCTCTATCGCAGCAGTGATCTGGCGCTAGATGCACACAACAAGAAGGCGCGTGTCGCCCGCTTCATCAATCCAGATCAATGCAAGATCACCGAAGACCTCTTCTTTCTTGATCCGTTCTGCGATCACGAGCGCAACAGCATCAATCCTGCGCTACGTTCTGATGCCGAAGCACTGTGGAGCGATCAGCAACTGAAAGTGGAAGTGGCTGAGCTCAAGCTACGCTTTCTGTCGACTCCTGAAGCCTTGCTGCATGGTGATCTGCACGCTGGCTCCATTTTCGTGCGTGAAGACAGCACCAAGATCATCGATCCTGAATTTGCCTTTTTCGGGCCTGCTGGTTTTGATATTGGCAGCTGGATGGCAGGCCTGTGGCTGGCGGCTTGCGCACATACCGAACTTGAGGCGGGTGCCAATAAAGGCTATATCGAGCAGCTGTGTGCGCATGCCGTTACCAGCTGGGAAGCCTTCGCGACGCAGTATCAGGCGCAAGCAGTGACCAGTATCGATGCAAGCTTTGCAGTGGCCGGTGTTGCCGAACGTTGTTTGCAGCGAATGCTGAGTGATGCCATTGGCTATGCCGGCTGTGAGCTGGTGCGCCGTACTCTGGGCTTGGCGCATGTGCTGGAGCTTGAGTCGATCAGTGAGGAGGGCGCGCGCGCCAAGGCAGAGCGTCGAGCCCTGGCGCTGGGGCGTGAACTGATCCTCCAACGACATGCCTTGAGTGATATGGTGGCGCTCGATGCTACCATTCGTCGCCATCTGAGCTGATAGTGAGCAACTGCGCTCGGGCTTTTGATCATCCACTCGGGTAGACTTTGCGCACTGTAATCCATGAGCCTGCCGTCGGCAGGCTCATGTGTTTTGCGTCTACGCTCACTGTACGCTCAATAAGAGACTTTCATGGCCCTGTCTTCCACGCCTTACAAGGTGGATCTGTCGCTGACCGACCTTGATCGCGGTGTCTACGAGACCCTGCGTTTCACTGTTGCCCGCCACCCGTCCGAAACTGAGCTGCGCCTGTGCGTGCGTCTGCTAGGCCATGCGCTGTGGTACAGCGAACATATCGCCTTTGGTCGCGGGCTTTCCGATGTTGATGAACCGGCGTTGTGGGAGAAAAGTCTCGATGGCCGTGTTCTGCATTGGATCGAGGTTGGGCAGCCTGATGCTGATCGTTTGACCTGGTGCTCACGGCGCACCGAGCGCACCTCACTACTGGCCTACGGTAGCTTGCGTGTCTGGGAAGGCAAGATATTGCCTGCGGTGGCTGGGCTATCCAACCTCAATATCGCTGCTGTACCTGAAGGGTCGTTGGATACCATCACTGCATCGTTACCGCGGAACATCAAGTGGACGGTGATGATCACCGAAGGCACCATCTTCATCACAGACGACAATGGTCAGCACGAGATCAATCTCGAGTGGCTAAAAGGCGAGCGTTAGGTTCTTGCCCTGACGGACTGCCCAAAGAAGCCCCTGCAAGCCAAGCTTGCAGGGGCTTCTTTTTTGAAGTGCCGGGTTACACCGTTTTTGAAGTGCTGAGTTACACCGCGCTGATGTCGTGGTCCACAATCAGTTGATCTCGACCATGAGCTTTGGCGTGATAAAGCGCCTCATCACTACGTTGTACCCAGCTGGCAAGTGAATCATTGTGGCGCAGTTCACTGGCGCCAGCGCTGAAGCGGATATTGCCGTGCATTAGGGGAGAGGCATCGCAACGTTCCCGCAGTTGACGATCGAACTGGCGTGCCGTTGCCAGGTTGCCCGGTAGCAGAATCATGAACTCCTCCCCGCCGTAGCGACCTGCCTTGCCTTCGATTCCATGGCTGAGATCTTGAATATGGGCAGAAAAAGTGGCAATCACCTGATCGCCGTAGGGATGGCCATGCGCATCATTGATCAGTTTGAAATTATCTAGATCACAGATCAAAAGGCAGGCTTTCTCGTACTGGTTGATCCAGGTTTCAGCATGTTCGTGGATGGTGCGGTGATTGTAGAGTCCGGTCAAGCCATCGAGACGACTCAGGCGCTCAAGCTTGTGAGCGTAGGCGCGTGAGATATTGCGCTCCTCGCGGATACGTTTGGCATAACCCGCGATGACGACACTAAGTAGCCCAAATGCCAGAGTGTAGCTAACGCCCATGTCGAGGCTTCGAATGGACGGACTTGCATAGGCGGCAACTAGTCCGGGGTATGTTTGCTCCAGTGCCAGCAGCAACCAAGGCATCAGCATCAAACCACTGATCAGGACGCCACGACGTATGCGATCGGGAGGCAGTACGCCAAGCACGTAGGCCGAAGCCATCAAGTAGAAGAGCAGTGTCGGGCCGTTCGCGCCATTATTGAATAACCAGTTGGCCGGTAACATCACGAAGGTGACCAAGGTGCAAAATAGCCATGACATGCGGCGGTATTCGCCATGAAAGCGTGAGCGATACCACATCACCATGATCATTAGGCTGATCACCAGCAAGGCTAAGCTGTAGGCGGGTACCGTAAGCTCCATCAGGTAGTTGAAAACGGCTGAGAACAAGCCGATCAGCATGGCCGAAACCAGAAATCCATGATGTAAAATCTGACGTGCCGAGACATTCTCGCCTACTAGCCAGCGCCATGAAGACCCAATCATTTTCAGAGGACTGGCCATGTTATCTCACCGTCAGAGGGCTGCCGCCCCGAATGAAGGGCTCAAGCATTGAAGAAAAGAACGCTGAAGAAGAGGGCATTGCAGCCATTCCATGGCGGGTCAGTATCATGCTGGAAGGGATAAACATGGAATATAGCGTCATTTGCAGGTATAGCTTATCCGAGATGACAAAGTCGATAGCCTACCTTTAGCTAACGCAGCGCCACTGACGGTGTCAGATGATGCTGCGCTTAACTTTCAGTCCATCACTTCCAGGGGGTGTAGCGATAGCTCTCTGGATCCTTGGCATCAGGTGCATCCGCTTCGCACAGCAGCACGATGGTGTGTCCATCATCATCCTGTTCTGTTCCTGTCACGCTGACAGGAAAGTTCGGTGACATGGCATCCAATGCTGGCCACTCGCCTTTGGCAATGCTACTGCCGATAGTCGGGGCATGTTGAGCATCTACTTTCACCGGGTCACCGTTTACGCGCGCGCCGCTACTCATTGTGGTGGTGAGTTTGAAATAGAGTTTCGCCATTGCATGTCTCCTGTGAGGTGTTCTAAAGAATAGATAGAAATTAGAACATGCGTTGTTGTCGTGTGGATTGCAATGTTGATGGGGTGACATGTGTGGTTCTTGCAGGTTGTCTCCACTGGCTGCAAAAAATATTCAATCCCCGCTTTTCTTTTTGAGATCAATGCGGTACATTACGCCTCGTCTTGAGAGGGAAGCCTTTTCAGACCATAGTCGGGACGTGGCGCAGCTTGGTAGCGCGCTGCAATGGGGTTGCAGAGGTCGCAGGTTCGAATCCTGTCGTCCCGACCAGAATCAAGTAAAAAAGACCATCCGGTTCTTCCGGGTGGTCTTTTTTTTATGCTAATCAGAGCAGGTATTGAAGAGTCAGCAGCGGCATATCAAGGCCTCTTATCAAGGGTATTGATATGTACTTGCTCGCCGGAATATCAGGGATGCAGACATCAGCTGCTCATGTAGAGATGCCAAGGCTCCCAGTGTACGGTAGGACGCCATAAACTCGTGCCTTGGCTTTGGATACTAAATGCCGTGGCAGACAAATCGCGCAACTCCCACCTATCGGTAGTCATCAGTCCGGCAAGAGATGGTTCAGCGGGTCTGGTGCAATGCTGGGCTACGCTGTTTTCTCAGTGATGATTACACCGGCATTTCCATGTCTGTCTCTTGTTTGTCACGTTACTTTCTTTCAGCCTGCATTCAGGTAGAAGATGTAAAAGAAGGCATACTGACTACCCACGCTGACAAAGTCGTGAGGCATCGGCACCCCCTGACGTCCCGGGATGGATGACATGAAACTGCTCTTGCTCGAAGACGATGACTTGCTGGCCGATAGTTTGGCTGAAATGCTGGAAGACAATGGCTATCGACTGGATATTGCGGCCTCAATAAAAGAGGCGGAAACCTTTGTGGCAACGCAGGAATATGCGCTGGCGATTCTCGATCTGGGTCTACCCGACGGTAGTGGCCTGGATCTTTTGGCACGCTGGCGTCAGCAGCACCGTGATACTCCGGTGCTTATCCTGACCGCGCGCGATACCTGGGAAGATAAGGTGGTCGGGCTGCGTGGCGGAGCAGATGACTATCTCACCAAACCCTTTCATGAAGCTGAATTATTGGCACGACTCCATGCGCTACTCAGACGTCACACGGGAGGGAGCACCCCGTATTTGCAAGTCAGCGGCATTCAGTTGGATGAGCAGATGCAAAGTGTGAGTCGTGATGGAGGGCAGTGGGAGCCACTGACCGCTACCGAGTTCCGGTTGTTACGTTATTTGATGCATCACCCGGACAGGGTGCATTCCAAGGAGCAGCTGTTGGACCAGCTGTATGCCCTTGATCAAGATGCTGCCGCGCCCAACCTGGTAGAAGTCTATATCGCCAAACTACGTCGACGATTGGGTCGCGAATTGATCGTGACGCGCCGCGGACAGGGGTATCTACTTGCTTCACATTGACCGCCGCAGCCTTCGTTTTCGTTTGCTCACTCGGTTGGGCGGCGTGGCACTGGCTGTCGTTCTACTGGCCTGGTATCTACATGGCTTCTTTCTGCATCAGCTGGCACAGGATTTTCTGGGCGAACGCCTCAAGGATGAAGCGACGCATGTCGTGACATTGCTCAAGCAGGGCGATCGACCTGCAGTCGAGCTCCTGACAGCGGCGCGTGAGGAATATCAGGTTTTCCACCACTTCTATGTATTGCGCATTGCAGGTCAGACCAGCACCTCGCATCCCGCCATGCTCACGACACTGATGCCACTGCTGGCAGGCAGTGATGCGCTGTTCACGCTTCAGGATCAGCAGCATCCACTACTGGTATATCGCCATACCTTCCAGGTGCAAGGCCAATCGGCACAGCTATTGATCGCTGAGAATTTTTCGCCCGTGCAGCAAGGTCTTGATCGTGTGCACTGGTGGATAGGGGGCACGGCTATCCTGCTATGGGGCGTATTGGTCTCTCTCAACTTGCTGGCTGTCAGACGTGGTCTGCGGCCTCTAATGACGTTAGGGCATCAGTTGAAAGAGTTACAGGCCGGTCGCCGTAAGCGAATTGCGCTGGAGGCTCCTTCGGAGCTCGATTCGCTAGTCACGCAGCTCAATCATTTGTTGGATGAATTCGACCGACGCCTGACGCGCTCGCGTGAGTCGGTCGCCAATCTCTCGCATGCTCTCAAGACGCCCTTGGCAGCACTGGCTCAGGTATTACGAGGTAGACGGCCGATTGACGATGTGCGGCGTACTAAAATGCTAGCGCGTGTCGAGTCGTTACATGCGCAGCTGGCTGCAGAATTACAACGTGCACGCATTGCAGGTCCGCGGGCTGGCCAGGCGACACGTCCCGTTGAAGAAGCTGAACGGTTGATAGAGATGTTCTGCGGACTGTATCCAGAACGAAGGTTCAGTCTTGAGGTGGCCAGTAGTGAAGTGGGCCAGTCGAGTAGTGGAGCGTCTAGCTGGGTCAGTATCGAAACTCAGGACTTCACTGAAATGCTGGGCATTGTGCTCGATAATGCTGGCAAGTGGTCACGTCAGCAGGTGCGTTGTCGGTTGGCGATCAACGCGACCACGCTAAAGCTGACGGTGGACGATGATGGTCCCGGTGTGCCACATGAGGAGCATGATCGATTGGGGGAGCGTGGTCGTCGATTGGATGAGCGTTATCCTGGCTATGGGCTTGGGTTATCCATTCTCGCCCAGCTCGTGACGCACTATGCAGGCCAACTGTACTATTCCAGCGCCCCCGAAGGAGGATTGCGGGTCGAGATGACTCTCCCCGTCAATCAGCCAACACCTATTCAGGCTTGATTCAGGTTGGCGTGGTGTCATCGCATCATGACTTATTACTGGAGATGGCCATGAAGGGCACGACATCCACGTTTTCCACTTCCCGCCGGCAGCTGCTCAAAACGAGTTCAGCGCTGGGCCTGGGGGCAATGGCGTTGGGCATGACACCTGCCTGGGCATCGCCCTTGGGGCGTGCAGCAGCGGCTTCCCGAACGGTCGAATCCGGTCCGGAGATTGCGTTGGCCATCCGCCGGGAAGATCGTCTGGTCGCGGGTCAGCGTACCCGGCCAATCACCATCAATGGCAGTAGCCCTGGCCCGATGGTGCGCCTCAAGGAAGGACAAGAGGCAGTGATCCGGGTGACCAACCTGATGGATGAACCTACCTCGATCCACTGGCACGGCATCATTCTGCCGCCTGAAATGGATGGTGTGCCAGGAATCAGCTTTGCGGGTATCGCCCCCGGTGACACCTTTACCTATCGTTTCCCTGTCACGCAGAGCGGTACCTATTGGTATCACAGCCACTCGGGCCTTCAAGAGCAGGAGGGGCACGCGGGACCGCTGATCATTGATGCCGCAACTCCCGACGCCTTTCAGTATGACCGTGAGCACGTATTACTACTGACCGATTGGACATTCGAGGATCCCAAGAACGTCTTCCGTAATCTCAAGACCATGGAAGGCTATTACAACTTCCAGGAGCGCACCGTGGCGGACTTCTTCGCCGATGTGCGCCGCAATGGTCTGCAAGATACCGTCGAGGCGCGCAGTATGTGGGCTGAGATGCGCATGAGCTCACGTGACATCTCCGATGTGACCGGCAGCACCTATACCTATCTACTCAATGGCAATGCGCCTGACGAGAACTGGACCGGCCTATTCCGCCGCGGTGAGACCGTGCGTCTTCGTGTCATCAATGGCTCTGCCATGAGCTACTTCGATCTGCGTATCCCTGGACTCAAGATGACAGTAGTTGCCGCTGACGGTCAGCCCGTTCAGCCGGTGCCGGTCGATGAGTTTCGCATTGGTGTTGCCGAGGCGTATGACGTGCTGGTGACGCCGGAAGATGACAAGGCATACACCATCTTTGCCGAAGCGATGGACCGTAGTGGCTATGCCCGCGCCACTCTGGCACCGCGCATGGGCATGCAAGCGAACATTCCTGCTCGGCGTGACATTGCCGATCGTGGCATGGAGGCCATGGGTGCGCATGGCGGCATGAATCACTCCAAGATGGCAGGTATGGATTCTTCCAAGATGGCCGGCATGGACCATTCCAAGATGGCCGGCATGGACCACTCCAAGATGGCCGGTATGGACCACTCCAGGATGGCAGGCATGGACCATTCCAAGATGGCCGGTATACAAGGCGAAGCACTGGCCGCCGGCATGCTGGCAGCAGGTGCCGTGCAGCCGGGGGCACGTTATGACCAAGCGGGTATCGGATTGGACCAGCAGCAGCGCCGAGTACTGGTTTATCAGGACCTCAAGGCATTGGCACCTTGGCCTGATCAGCGTCCCCCGCAACGGGAGATGGAGCTACATCTCACTGGCAACATGGAGCGCTACATGTGGTCATTCGATGGCAAGAAATTCAGTGAGGTAAATGGCCCGATTCACTTCAACAAGGATGAGCGTCTGCGCCTGATCCTGATCAACGACACCATGATGGAGCATCCGATTCATCTGCATGGCATGTGGATGGAGTTGGAAAATGGTCACGGTGAGATGATTCCCCGCAAGCACACTCTGAACGTCAAGCCAGGAGAGCGCGTTTCTGCGCTGATCACCGCGGATGCCGAGGGCAGCTGGGCGTTTCATTGCCACCTGCTTTATCACATGGATGCGGGCATGTTCCGCGTGGTCAAGGTTTCCTGAGGAGTCGACATGTCCATTATCTGTATCTCAAGGCATGCCGTTATTGCATCGGCTGCTTCCGCGACACTGAGCGTCATGCCGCTACTGGCTTACGCTGAAGATGGTTATGACGCGCCTGATGACTGGCCGTCGCCGATGGCCGAACATCTACAATGGTCTGCTGCGTTTGATCGACTGGAATACGCCAGTCCCGATAAGGGTAATAATGCTCTGGTATGGGATTTTCAGGCTTGGTATGGCAGTGACGTCAATCGACTGTATGTGAAGTCGGAAGGCGAGAATATTCAGGGTGATGGTGAAGACGCCGAATTTGAGTCACTGGAGTTGTTGTACAGTCGTCTGGTGGCTGACTTCTGGGAATTTCAGGCCGGTATGGGCTACCAGGGTGGCGTGTTCAGTGACGATCATGAGGAGAGAGTCTACGGCGTCCTCGGATTCCAAGGCACGGCACCTTACCGGATAGAAACGGATGCAGCGCTTCAGTTCAATGAAGGTGGAATCGTCACGGCAAGCATTGAGCTTGAGCATGATGTCCGACTGACTCAGCGTTGGTACCTGCAACCTCGCAGTGAAATAGTGGTCGCCGCCAATGAATCAGAAGCATTGGGTATCGGAAGAGGCGTCAACTCCCTACGCATCGGACTGCGCGCACGCTATGAGATTACGCGGCGATTTGCTCCTTATGTCGGCATGTATTGGGAGCGTCAATATGGCGCGACCGCTGATATGCAGCGCGTAGAGGATGAAGAGGTGGAAAATACGGGTGTCGTCGTCGGGGTGAAATTGATGTTTTGATATTGCGTTATGGCTTACATGCTGAGTAAAAAAATAGCCTGGCAGGAAATATATTCAGCGTCATTTCAGACTCAATGATTATAGTCTCCTTACATCCATAAAGAGGTTATCATGATGAAAGCCAAGATAATGACGCTGGTAGTCGGTATTGTATTTTCATCAATGACAGTGCAGGCCAATAATACTCAGAGTAACCTGCCGTTACTGACGGCGGGTGTTTCCGATACTCAGGCACTGGTGGCGGGGCAGGTAAAGCGCTATCAGCTTGATATTGAACACCCCACCAGTCTGAAAATCGTAAGCCGACACTTTGCAGGATCTTCCAGTCAGAACAATATGATATCTGCGACATTGCGTGGACCTGATGGCAGTGTCGTTGCAACAGCCATGGATGCCAATGGTCATTTTGTCCTGCAGCGCTCAGTCGTCGCTGGCCGCTATCAGCTGGAGGTGACCGGTGCATCCAGCAATGGGGCTGCTGACGAAAGTACCAATAAATATTCATTGGAAGTGACATTCAATTAATTGATAGAAGAGTGGTTTGCGTAAATATAATATTACGTAACTATGAATGATGGCTTAAATGCTATTCCTGAGTTCCTTGACAGATGCTCGTATTGATGGCCGGCAATTGCTGGCCTTTTTAAATGTCCTCGTGCTTATCTTGCCAAGGTGTATGGAGAAACCATATGAAGAAAGTGCTGATCACAGCAAGCCTGACATTATCTCTTTTTGCTGCTATCGGGGCCGGAGGAGTGTACTCCGGTGTAATCAATGTCGGTGCGGATAGCCCTCATGAAGGCTGGGTGTATGCTTTGTTGGATACGGCGCGTACTCGTTCAGTAGAACGATATGCTTCGGATATTGAAATACCAGATCTGCAGGGCGAAGCATTGATAACGGCAGGAGCAGGTAACTACGCTGCCATGTGCACCAGTTGTCACCTCGCACCTGGCATGTCGGAAACGGAACTCAGTCAGGGCCTATATCCCCAGCCACCCAATTTCTGGCAAACCGGTGTGAATGATAATCCCGCTGAAAACTTCTGGATCATCAAACATGGGATAAAAGCCAGTGGTATGCCTGCTTGGGGTAAAAGCATGCAGGATGACTATATCTGGCAGATGGTGGCATTCATGGATGAACTACCGGGCATGAGCCCGCAGCGTTATCAGACACTGGTGGCGTCAAGCGCTGGCCATCAGCATGGTGGGGGGGAAACATCGAGTGACCATCACGCTAGCAATGCTGGTGATTCACATCACGAGGCGATGACTGACACGGTTCGGCAGGCACAGGACACCGATTCGGTAGGTATTTCCGCAGATGGGCACGATGAGACAACCAATGAAGCTCACCATGAAGAGGTGGCAGACGTTGCTTCTGCGCAAGAGAATGCTGCCGTCGGCAGTGAAGGCCATCACGATGAGGCGCCCGCTCGGGACTTACACTCTCAAGAGCCCCATGAGCATGCAAACGGCCACTGATGTTCGTTCCTATAATGCCTCATGTCGACATTGCGCTGCTACCGAATGCCTGGTGCAGCCCCTCAATTCCACAGGAGCCTTTCAGTCGTAACACGTTGGCTAGAATGATCTGGTGTGACTGAAAGGCACGTTCGAAATTGATCGGGATCAAGATTTCAAGAATCTGAGCTATCGCATCCGGCAGGATGAGTTTCCTGATGAGGATAGCATTAGATTTCTCGTATATGCTCACTCGCCTTCATAGGAGGTGAGAATGCAAATAGTAGAGATTTATACCGAAACGCGCTTCAACCCCGAGCGTTCTATCCTCAAGGAGCGGCTCGGGGAGGGCTATGTGGTACAGACCTGTGCTGCGGATGCCCCAAATTTCTGTTTTGAGGTGAGTCAGGCCCGAAATTTCATACTGGGATTTGAAGTGGCAGGTGCACGCAGTGCAGAGTTTCTGTCGATCATTACCGAAGACTACGTTTATCAGCACCCGGGGATATTGCCCGAGACATTGTCAGCGTACCTGAAGAGTCGTGCTCGGCATCCACTACGACGTCAGCGTAAAACGCCGCTCGTAACATCTACTTGCTGATAATGTTGATATCTGGCAGCTGATCACTGATGGCGAGCGTGCCAGTGTCGCGCAGCCCATACCGCAAGTGCCAGACAAAGACAGAACAGAAAAGGCAGTGCGATATCCAGGCAGGAATCTAGAGTCCAGTGGTGTAGCAGCCCGTAATCCCAGGCGACGATTTTGGGGCCGCTACCCTTGTATTCGTGTTGGGCAATTTCACGCCCAAGGAACAGCGCGACGGCAATGCCTCCCGCTGACCAGAGGCCGAACAGCGGCCATAGCATGAGCTGAATCATGAGGGCGATCACGCCGTGCTGCAGGGCGCTATTCCATATTTCGACCGTCATTTATTCAGTACGCTCAGGCATAACCCAGTGCATGTTGCAGGTGGGTGGCGTTGTCAGCCACCCAGCGTGCATTGATAGGGCCCCAGTCACGAATGACGTAGTGGCCGATGTTATGTCGCTGACCTTCGCCATGCTGGAATTCGCAGACGATATCCAGCTCTGCCAGTGCGGTGATGGTGTCCTGAGCCGTACGCCTCGGCATGCCTGTCGCCTCGATGATCGCGGGCACGCTGGCGATATCATGGGCAATCAGGTGGGCAACGAATATACGACGGTAAAAGCTAGTCTGCGTTTTGCTCAGGGCAGTATCCGGCATGCTGGCTCCGATAGTGGGAATAGAAGGGAAGGTATGCGCTGATGAACAAGCACCCGTTGTTAGTTCTTTAGGGTGTAGTCAATCGTGGTGACGACTCTGACCTGCTTGATATCCGGGGTGTAACTGTCGAGATCGGAGATCGAGAAATAGCCCTGACTGGCATGTTTGATATGACCGACGCTGCTACCCGAATCCTTGGCGAACTGTTGCGCGGCACGGCGAGCATCTGCTGTTGCCACGGCAATCATGTCTGGCTTGATCGCTTCGAGCCCCGTAAAGAGGAATTCGGTGCGGTAGGCATAATCAGCCGATAGCAGGATGCCTTCGCGAACCAGCTCTCCCGTTTTCGAGGCACTGTCCTTGACCAGATCTACCTTGGGCGAGCGGACCAGGACGGTTGCCTCTGCGCGATAGCGCTCATCTGGACGCTGGGCGTTATAGCTGTTGGCATAGAGGTCCGTGACCTGCGGTGACGTCACGCTGACCTGGTCCGTAGGGAAGCCCTGCGTGGTGAGGAATGCGCGGATCTTCTGCTCATCATTGGCCAGTGCTTCATGCAAGCCGACCAGCTTGTTGGCATTGACGCTGAAATGCAGCGGCCATAGTGCCAGGTCAGCCTTGACCTCACGTTCTGCCAGTCCTTTGACGGTGACGACGCGGCTGGAGGATTCCCATACCTGCGCGGCTTGCTTGATATAGCTGCCACTCCATACCAGCCCTACAGCCAATAGGCTACCGATGATGAGGGAAGGGAGTGCCAGAGAACTGCGCGTATGGCTCATCGAATATCATCCTTGAAAGAAGAGTGGCGAGCATCGGTAAGTCTCTATGCTCAAGCGATGAGCTTACTGTGTGAATTCAGGGAGCAACAAGTCTCAATCTTCTACCTTGCTGCGCATGGTCTTGATCTTGCCCTTGCGCGTCTTGCTATCGACACGTCGTCGTTTGGCACTCTTGCTGGGGCGCGTCGCACGGCGTGCTTTTTGCACTTTGACGGCATCCAGAATCAGCGCTTTCAAGCGTGCCAGCGCATCTTCCTTATTGTGTTCAAGGGTACGGTGGCTCTGGGCCTTGAGAATGATGATGCCATCCTTGCTGATACGCTGGTCCGACAGCTGCATCAACCGTTCCTTGTAGAACGCCGGCAGTGTGGAGCGCTGGACATCAAAGCGAAGGTGGACGGCCGACGCCACCTTGTTGACGTTTTGGCCACCATTGCCTTGGGCACGAATCTGGGTCAGGTCAATCTCCCAATCGGCCAGTGTCACCGAGCTGGAAAGTGTCAGCATGATGGATCTCCTTGTCGTTGGGGCTGCGTCATCTGTTCATGAGCAATAGGCCCTGAAAAACAGGATCTTGAAGACAGCAGTCGAAAAGCTGAATCCCCATTCTAACGCATTCAGCGTTTGGCTTCAGGGCAGCGCCTTTATGGAGGCAGAATCTGATAATCTCTGTTTCACTTCATCGTGCCTCTCCATAAGCGCGCCGATGCGCTGCCTGCTTCGTCGTGCCTCCGTCTGCCACTTACAAGACCCTACTCATGGATATCCCGCATCAGCGCCTTGTCTACTTCCAGGTTACCGTCGCTGCCGGCTCGATTCGGCGTGCTGCGGCGCGTCTCGATATTGCGCCCTCGGCGGTCAGCCGTCAGATCGGACTGATCGAGGAAGCGCTTGCCGCCCCCCTTGTCGAACGAACACGTGACGGTGTTCAGCCCACGGCCGTGGGCGAAATGTTGCTGGATTACATCCAGCAACGCGAGAAGCTTGATCAGGTATTTGGTGAGCAGCTGGATGCTTATCAGCGCCTTGAAACGGGTGAGATTCGGCTCATCATTGGTGAAGGATTCGTCGGTGATCTCATCAATACGCCACTACGTGCCTTCCGTGAGCAGTATCCCGGCATCAAGCTCAAGGTTGATACCGGCAGTATGCAATGCATCATCGATTCCGTAGTCGAGGATGAGGCGGATATTGGCTTGATGTATCACGAGCGAGTCCATCCGCAGCTTCGTTTCTGGCACTCAAGCCCGCAGCCATTGATGGCACTGATGTCGCCGGAACACCCGCTGGCGGGGGAGCATCATGCACTGACGCTTGAGGAGGTCGCGGCTCACCCACTGGCACTATGGGGGCCGGGACACGGGGTGCGTCAGTTGATGGATGATGGTTTCAATGATGCTGGCGTCCGTCCGCAGACAGTGGTGCAGACGAATTCGATGGAAGTGCTCAAGCAGGCTGCACGCTCACATCTCTGCATCACGCTATTGCCGGCCTTTGCGGCGGCTCGTGAGCTGAGCGAGGGGGTACTCGTCGCACGCGCCGTCGAATACACCACTTTCCGCGAGGCTCGCGCGCATATCATCACGCGAATTGGGCGCCGCATGCCGCGCGCCAGCCTGCAATTATTGCGACATCTTGAACGCTGGATCACGTCTTTCCGCTGCCCTGACGCTTGAGCGCAGAGTTAGCGCGATGTCGATGAGGGAGGGGTTGGTACATCTCTGAGCCAGCGGTCACAGATGCGATTGAGGTCGTCGTCATCAGCCGGACACTGTTCGGGTGGCTGCCAGCGTTCAAACACTGCCTTCATGAGTCCTTCTGGCAGGTTCTGTGTGGTAACAAAGCTGCGTGCCAGCCGTAAATCGCGACGCATCGTCCCCGTCGTGAACTCCGAGTCATAGCGTCCCGGGAGTACCCAACGTGGGAAATTTATCTCGCTGACGACACTACGCCCAGCGCCGACATTGATGCCTTGGATGCAAGCCTCCGGCGCGACGCCAGCGCGATACGTCATGGCGACAGCCTCTGCCGTCGTGATGAGGTGAGCGGCGTGGAGATAGTCGTTGGCCAGTACGACGGCGTGACCACAGCCTGCATCGCCAACATGCTGATAGCGGGTACAGATGGCCTCCAGCACGGGGGCCATGCGTTCGAGCGTTGCGGCATCACTGCCGACCAACAGCGTCAGATTCCCCGCCGCATTATCAGCGGGGTTATGGCTGACCGGTGCCTCCAGCCAATAGTGGCCTGCCAGGCGCGTCTGGACGGCCAGCTCACGACTGATATTCACATCACCAGTCGACATATCGATGATGACACTGCCCATGGGGGCCAGGCGCAGTAGTCCCTCATGTCCTGACAGTACCTTCTGTATCTGCTGTGAGGTCGATAATGCCAGCAGATAGACATCGCAGTTGGGTAGCGTGTGTGCAGTGTCTTGCGCCACAACATCAAAGCTCTCCCTTTGGAGAGCCTCGGTCACATGAGCTCCCAGTGATCCCGAACCGATTACGCTAATCTTCATGCCGCGTTTCTCTCATTGGAGTCATCTGGGCCTCATCAGGGCACCATCGTCATGGACAGGTTGCTGCGAGCAACCGGCGGATAAGTGATGTCCAGTAACTCACGCCGAGCGGTATCGCTGCGTCATTGAAGTCGTAATACGGATTGTGTAATGAGGCGCTGTCTTCGCCGTTGCCGAGCCAGATATAGGCGCCTGGGCATTCCTGCAGGAGATAAGCAAAATCTTCCGAGGCCATGGACGGCGGCAGGTCGCGGTGCACCTTGCGCATCCCCGGCAGTTGCTCCAGCACACTGGCGCAACGCTCGGCATGGCCTGGCGCATTGAGTGTGGCCGGATAGCGTGGCTGATAATCGAAGTTGACCTTGAGGCCATGGAAGCTGGCAGTTGCCTCGACGGCCTGCTGGAAGCGCTGTTGAAGGTGCGCGCGCAGCTCAGGGTCAAAGCAGCGCAATGTCCCACGTAGCTCGACGTGCTCAGGCATGACATTGAATGCATCGCCCGCATGGAACTGGGTCACGCTCAGAATCGCTGTCTTGTGTGCGGGTGTCTCGCGGCTGATCAATCCCTGCAACTGCGTGACCAGCTGGCAGGCCGCCAGGATGGTGTCCTTACCCAAGTGCGGCATGGCGGCATGACAGCCATGACCACTCAGTGTCAGAGTGAAGACATCAAACGCTGCCATGACAGCATCTTCGTGTACGGCGGCTTCACCCAGCGCAAGCCCCGGCCAGTTATGTAGACCGTAGATGGCATCCATCGGGAACTGTTCGAACAGGCCATCTTCGACCATGCGGCGTCCGCCGCCTTCATTCTCTTCAGCTGGCTGGAACACGAAGACCACGCGTCCGGCGAAGTCCGGTTGGCGCGCCAGCTGACATGCGGCTCCCAGCAACATCGTGGTATGGCCATCATGTCCGCAGGCATGCATCTTGCCGGGAATATGTGAGCAGTGAGCCACCGCATTGGATTCGGTGACATCCAGCGCATCCATGTCAGCGCGCAGCCCAATGGTCTGGCCTGGTCCCTTGTTGCCGTCCAGCACTGCTATCACGCCCGTTTCGGCAAGACCGGTAGTGACCTCAAGGCCGGCAGCCCGAAGTATCTCGGCGACTCGCGCGGAGGTGCGATGTTCTTCAAAGGCCGTTTCGGGATGGCGGTGAAACTCGTGACGCCAGCTACGTAAGAGGGCGTCGTCGATGATCTCAGGTAATTGCATGACGAAATCCTGTTGATGCCGGCGCCTGTCGACGCCGGTAGAACGAGTGAGTCAGTGATCAATCAGCGCGCACGTTGCACGCATCATGCGTCGTCGTTACAGCAGCCACTGCGCGATGGCGGCAGAGCCGATATAGGTGCCGGTGAAGACCAGTAGTGAGATGATGACCAGCTTCCAGCCTGCCTGGCGGAACATGGTGAACTCACGACGGCTGAGAGCCAGGCCTGCATAGGCCAGTACCGGTGTGACGATGGCGAGGAAGTTGACGAACGAGAGCTGCTCGGTAATCCATCCACTTCCCGGGAACCACGGCAGTGTCATCAGGATGCTGACCAGTGACACCCAGGCGATGGCTGGAAGATAGAAGGGCATGATACGGGCAACCAGTAGGCCCAGCATCGTCATCACATACAGGATCAACATGCCGGGTGCCGCATCGATCAGACCGGCGCCGTTGATGGTGTTGACTACCCAGCCCACCACACAGACGACCGCAACGACGATGGCCGTCTTGCCCAGCTGCTGTTCCGGACGTTCTTCTACCATGGCATCCTTGGCCACCTTGGCGTCTTCTTCGGCCAATGCATCTGGTGCCACGCCACGCTTGGCACTGAAGAATGTGAACAGACGCTCAGCGACGGGCAGTGCAATGAACAACGATACATAAAGGCCGGTCGCGTAGGTCAGCAGGTTACTGGCACCGGCAAAGGCCAGCAGCTCTTCGCCCATCTCCGGCAGTGCCCCGGCAATCGCGCCGGAACAGGCCGCCACCATGCTGCCGCTACCGACGCCACAGGCCATGGCCAGCGCCCGCGGATCGAAGATGTCCAACGACGTCAGATATCCCGCCATCAGCGCAAACCACAAGGTGCCAAACATGGTGCCGACCACATAGACGCCCATTACCCCGACGCCTTCCGGCCCCTTGAGGCCATACTTGTCGGAGATGATCGCGATATTCGGTTCACGGGCAATCGAATAGGTTGCGCCAATGGCCTCGCGGCCCATCTTGAGCACAACGACGGCAATCGGCATCGCAATCAACATGGTGCCGAGATTGCCCAGCTCCTGAAGCACCAGTGCCGGCCCTGCAGAGATCAACTGCTCTATCGCCGGACCAATGGTCGAGCCGAAGCGAGCGATGAACGGCATGATCGACAGTAGAATTACCGGGCCTGCCGCCATGCTGACGACAGGAGGAATGAAGCGCTTGGTGCCACTGAACAGATGCGGATTACACAGTACTGCCGCGATGAAGGCGTAGAACAATGGCAGCAGCAACAGAGTGCCAGGGCCAATAGGGAACTTGAGGATACCGATGAACTCGGCTCCGAGGGAGAGCACCACGACCAGCAGGTGCAGCCGCCAGTCCAATAGTTGGTTAAGGGGCATGAGAGACTCCGGTTGTTATTGTATGTTCTTGTTCATCAGCTATCCCGCGCATCTTGCTCACACTGATGACAGCAACTCAGTATTGTCAGGAGCGGTGCGCTAAAGAAACACGCTAGATGTTCTAAAAATGAGCGCAGGCATCTGTGACGCTCGATGATGACCAATGCCGGGAGGCGATATGTTTCTGGAAGGTGCGTGCCACTGCCGTGCAGTGAGTTTTAGTCTTGAATCACCTCATCCGTATCCCTATCAGCGCTGTTATTGCTCCATCTGTCGAAAGTTGAATGGCGGCGGCGGTTACGCCATCAATATCAGCGGTGAGGCGGAAAGCCTTCAGGTGGAGGGTGATGAGCACAAGGGGATATATCACCCCCTGATCGAGGGGCAGCCGACGATAGGCGAGCGACATTTCTGCCGTGAATGCGGGACTTCACTCTGGGTCTTCGATAGTCGCTGGCCAGCGCTAGTGCACCTTTATGCCAGCGCCATTGATACGCCGTTACCGCGTGCACCAGAGCACGTGCATATCATGCTCGACAGTAAGGCTGATTGGGTCACACCTGACATACAGGAGAATGATCAGTGCTTTGCGCAATATCCCGAGGAAAGTATTGCTGCATGGCACTCGCGCCTTGGGCTTCAGCAAACGTGAAGCGATCTTGTGGGGTCTATTTTTCCTCAAGCAGACAAGGTCTCAGCACATATATCTGAAGGTGAGAATTGCTCAAGAGTACTTCGATTTCTCGTGGTTAGACGTCATATTGCTCTCAGATTTTCCAAAACAAGGGCTTTAATCAAATTTCATGCCTTGCTGATCCTCATGAGGTTAGCCTTCGATTTCAGGCGCCGTGAGACCTTGCGGGTGCGACATATCAGCGGCCATGGCTGTTCCTTTTAAGGTTCCATGCCTACGGTTTGCCACGCTGTTGCTCCCTCATTCGATGGTCGATCAGTCATTCGTTATGCGCGCTTGATGGCGAAGTTTCACCTATACAGCCCTGAACAAGGGCTTTTCGTGTGGCTAAAATGGCACAAACCATACCTATGATATGAAATTCTTGTAGGAGATGATTTTTGGATTAGATTTGACTAATAAGGCGAGAGGGGATAAAGCCAAAATGACAGTGTTTTAATACGCGATGCTCTATGTTTGCTTCCAGTTTAAGTAGATGTTCATATAGAATGAGAAAAATCATTCTCTTGGTGCTATTGAAATTGTCACTAGCGTTAAAAAAGAGATAAAAGATCAAAATACTGTCGCGTTTAAGCAGCGTTTTGTCCCTTGGCCAGCAAGGATCGCGAGGTTAGGAGCAAATATGTACAACCACAAAACACCTAAGCACCCACGCCCAGCATTAATTCGTTCTCTGGAGCCTCGCTTCCTTTTTGATGGTGCAGCTGTGGGTACTGCCGCTGATACTGCCACGGACCAGGATTATGGGTCAGACCACGGTGCTGCCGAGCATGCCCAGCAAGGCAGCATGACTGCTGAAGCCGTGGCAGCTCAGTCTCAATCTCCCGCTACCAAGGCTCTACAGGCTAGCCAGGCAGCCAGACAGCAGGATGAGACGGCTGATGATCAGCAGGCTTCCGCAAGTGATGCCAGCAATACTTCCGATACTGATACCAATCCAGACAGTAGTGGTAAAGCGTCAGACTCCCGTGGCGTCATCTTCGTCGATAGCAATGTCACCAATTATGAATCTCTGGTCGAAGAGCTGGATTCTGATGCGGAAGTCGTCATTCTTGATGGCGAGTCTGATGGTATCGAGCAGATTGCGTCTTATCTGAAGGACCAGCAGGGCATTTCATCCGTTCATATTCTCTCTCATGGTGAGGAAGGCGAGCTCAGTCTGGGGACTGCAACACTAGATCAAGCCAGCATGGCGGGAGAGTACAGTGACGAGCTTGCCACTATTGGCAACGCTCTGACGGAAGATGGTGACATTCTTCTCTATGCCTGCGATTTCAGCTCTGGTCAGCTCTGGTCAGCTCGGTCTTGAGGCTGCGACTCAGCTCGCAAATCTGACTGGTGCAGATGTTGCGTCGTCATCTGATGATACCGGTAGCTTGAGATATAATGGTGATTGGGATCTTGAGAATCAGACGGGTGAAATCGAGGCCTCCGTATTATCTGCCACGGCATGGGATGGCAGACTGGCAGATACGGTAGAGCTGGATTTCTCTGCGACTCCCACACTTGTTAGTGGTCCTGGCACCGGTCTACAAGAAGGTGCGGTATATCTATATTCTGACGTGGCAGACAATCTCGATGTAAGAGTTACCATTGATGAAATTTCAGCTGGCGTTACCATCGATAGTCTTGATATCAATACAGGTATTGCAGAAGCCTTCTTTAGCCAACTAACGTCGACGAGTGCAGATGGGTATGTACAATATACATTCGATTTCATTGAAGCTGACACGGGGGATGCAAGCAATATTAGCTTCGTGGCTAATGCTATCGATTTAGATAACGTAACTGAGTCTACCGTATTGTATGGGGCCAGTAATTATACAACAGAGTCCAATACTTTTGTTGATATAGTCGTTGATAGTGACAATAGTTCAATTGTTGCCACGGGCGGAGGTACGACAGTAGGTTTGGATCGTGCGGATACACTGTATATAGTCAGTGCGGTTTATGAAAATACTTCCTCGTTCACCTATCGAGCGGGGGTATCTAATAACGTTCGTCAAGTTGGCTTGCTCTTTGAAGACTTTGATACAGCCGAACTGGGAGATATCAATTACATCGATGGTGAAACGACACAGCTTCCTGTCGCCCGTGGCGACTTTACCACTACCTTGGCCAACAATGATGTAGTCTTTGATCCTCGCACCAACGATGCTCAAGGCAGCGCTCCACTGACGGTATCAGAAGTCAATGGTGTGAGTATCTCCGTCGGTGATAACGTGGATGTGACGGGAGGAAGTGTAGCACTCAATGTCGATGGCGAATTGGTCTTTACCCCTGATGCTGATTACACAGGCACGGTAGATTTTTCATATAAAGTTACAGATGCCAATGGGAATAGTTCTTCATCAGAAGTCACTGTTGCTGTTATTACCCCCTATGTTGATCAAGTATCTTCCGATGGGGATGTGATATCGATCAGTGCTGTCACTACCTTTAGTGACTTGGATAACTATGATGATTTGACTTATTCTGCAACTGGCTTGACTGATAGTCTGTCAATCAATCCTGCAACCGGTATTATTACGGGCACGCTAAGTGCCGATGACTCGCAGGGCGGCCCCTACACTATTACAGTGACAGGGGTAGATAATGATGGTAATCAGATCTCCGATACCTTTGAGCTAACAGTTAATAATATTGTACCTGAAGCTTCCAATGATACTGCTGCGTTAGCTGAGAATGCTGCCGGTAGTGGCAACGTGCTGACCAATGACAACGACGGCGGCGCGGACACCGATACGCTGACCGTCAGCCAGGTCGATGCTGACGCCGACAATGTTGGCGCAGCGGTGGCAGGCGATAATGGCGGTCTGATCACCATCGCCAGTGACGGTAGCTACACCTTCGTCCAAGGCACCGACTTCGATGACCTGGCCGATGGCGAAAGTCGTGTCACTGCCGTCGATTACCAAGTCAGTGATGGTCAGGGCGGGCTGGATACCGCGACGCTGAGCATCACCGTGACCGGCGTCAATGACGCCCCGGTCGTCGCCACACCCACCGATGACATCGTTGCCGTCGATGGCGAGACCCTCACGATTGCTGCCGGTGACGCCTTCAGTGACGTCGACGTGACTGACGTCCTGAGCTACACGGCCGCTGGCTTGCCGGCTGGCCTGGCCATCAATGCCACCACTGGCGAGATCACCGGCACCCTGAGTGCCGATGCCTCACAGAATGGTCCGTTTGCGATCACCGTCACCGCCACCGATGGCAATGGTGGCACGATTGATGACACCTTCACGCTGACGGTCAGCAATGTCGTGCCGGTCGCCGTGGATGACGCGGCGACAGCGGTCGAGAACGTGACACCGACCACTGGCAACGTGCTGACCAATGACAGCGACGGCGGTGCGGACACCGATACGCTGATCGTCAGCCAGGTCGATGCTGACGCCGACAATGTTGGTGAGGCTGTGGCAGGGGATAACGGTGGCCTGATCACCATCGCCAGTGACGGCAGCTACACCTTCGCCCAAGGCACCGACTTCGATGACCTGGCCGATGGCGAAAGTCGTGTCACCGCGATCGATTACCAGATCAGCGATGGCCAGGGCGGGCTGGACACCGCCACGCTGAGTATTACCGTGACCGGCGTCAATGACGCCCCGGTCGTCGCGACACCGACCGATGACATTACTGCCATCGATGGTGAGACCCTCACGATTGCTGCCGGTGACGCCTTCAGTGACGTCGACGTGACTGACGTCCTGAGCTACACGGCCGCTGGCTTGCCGGCTGGCCTGGCCATCAATGCCACCACTGGCGAGATCACCGGCACCCTGAGTGTCGATGCCTCACAGAATGGTCCGTTTGCGATCACCGTCACCGCCACCGATGGCAAAGGTGGCACGATTGATGACACCTTCACGCTGACGGTCAGCAATGTCGTGCCGGTCGCCGTGGATGACGCGGCGACAGCGGTCGAGAACGTGACACCGACCACTGGCAACGTGCTGACCAATGACAGCGACGGCGGCATTGATAGCACCGACAGTGACGTTCTGGTCGTCAGTCAGGTGGATGCCGACGACGCCAATGTTGGTCAGGCCGTGGCAGGTACCAATGGCGGCCTGATCACGATCGCCAGTGATGGCAGCTACACCTTCGCCCAGGGCACCGACTTCGATGACCTGGCCGACGGCGAAACACGCGTTACCGCGGTCGATTACCAGATCAGTGATGGCCAGGGCGGGCTGGATACCGCCACGCTTAGCATCACGGTGACCGGCGTCAATGACGCCCCAGTTGCAGTGCAGGACACCAATGCCACGACAGAGAATACCGCTGTCAGTGGAGATGTCCTGCTCAATGACAGTGATGTCGATGCCAGCGATATCTTGACCGTCAGTCAGGTTGGTGAAGACGCCGACAGCGTCGGCCAACCGACTGCCGGCGATAATGGTGGTCAGTTCACCATCAATGCCGATGGTAGCTATGACTTCGCGCCGGGCACTGACTTCGACGACCTCGTGGTCGATGAAACCCGCATCAGCACCATCAGCTATCAGGTAAGTGATGGCCAGGGTGGCGTGGATACCGCCACGCTGAGCATCACCGTGACCGGCGTCAATGATGCCCCAGTAGCAGTGCAGGACACCAATGCCACGACAGAGAATACCGCTGTCAGTGGAGATGTCCTGCTCAACGACAGTGATGTCGATGCCAGCGACATCTTGACTGTCAGTCAGGTTGGTGAAGACGCCGACAGCGTCGGCCAACCGACTGCCGGCGATAATGGTGGTCAGTTCACCATCAATGCCGATGGTAGCTATGACTTCGCGCCGGGCACTGACTTCGACGACCTCGCGGTCGATGAAACTCGTATCAGCACCATCAGTTATCAGGTCAGTGATGGCCAGGGTGGCGTGGATACCGCCACCCTGAGCATCACCGTGACCGGCGTCAATGACGCCCCGGTCGTCGCCACGCCGACCGATGACCTGACCGCCGTCGATGGCGAGACCCTCAGTATTCCTGCGGGCGACGCCTTCAGTGATGCCGACGCTGCTGACACTCTCGCCTACACGGTCGCCGGTCTGCCGGCTGGCCTGGCCATCAATGCCGCCACTGGCGAGATCACCGGCACCCTGAGTGCCGATGCCTCACAGAACGGCCCGTTCGAAATCACCGTCACCGCCACCGATGGCAATGGTGGCACGATCGACGACACCTTCACGCTGACGGCCAGCAATGTCACACCGGTTGCCACGAATGATACCGCGACAGCGGTCGAGAACGTGACGCCGACTACCGGCAACGTGCTGACCAATGACACCGACGGCGGTGCGGACACCGATACGCTGATCGTCAGCCAGGTCGATGCTGACGCCGACAACGTGGGTGAGGCGATTACCGGCAGCAATGGCGGCTTGATCACCATCACCAGTGATGGCAGCTACACCTTCGCCCAGGGCACGGACTTCGATGATCTGGCCGACGGCGAAACCCGTGTCACCGCGATCGATTACCAGATCAGCGATGGCCAGGGCGGGCTGGATACCGCCACGCTGAGCATCACCGTGACGGGCGTCAATGACGCGCCGGTAGCAGTGCAGGACACCAATGCCACGACAGAGAATGATGCTGTCAGTGGAGATGTGCTGCTCAACGACAGTGATGTCGATGCCAGCGACATCTTGACTGTCAGTCAGGTTGGTGAAGACGCCGACAGCGTCGGCCAACCGACTGCCGGCGATAATGGTGGTCAGTTCACCATCAATGCCGATGGTAGCTATGACTTCGCGCCGGGCACTGACTTCGACGACCTCGCGGTCGATGAAACTCGTATCAGCACCATCAGTTATCAGATCAGTGATGGTCAGGGTGGCTTCGACACCGCGACGCTGAGCATCGCCGTGATCGGCACCAATGATGCGCCGGTCGTCGCCACGCCGACCAATGACATGACTGCCGTGGATGGCGAGACTCTCAGCATTGCTGCGGGCGAGGCCTTCAGTGACGTGGATGGCAGCGATGAGCTGGCCTATACGGTTGCGGGTCTGCCGGCAGGTCTGGC